>SKON01000225.1 GCA_007120035.1 Myxococcales bacterium | reverse complement strand
CTCCTGGACTGCGGGCCCAGCCTCTCCTTGCTGAACATGAACGCCCTGACCTTCGCCGACCACCTGATCGTCCCCGTCTCCTGCGACTTCCTCAGCCTCATCGGCGTCAAGCAGGTGATGAAGACCCTCAAGAACGTCAACCAGGTCCTCCTACACCCCATCACCATCCTGGGGATCCTGCCCACGTTCTACGATATGCGGAACAACATCAGCGACGAGTCCATCAAGACCCTCAAGGGCTACTTCCACGACAAGGTGATGCCCCCGATTCGGGTCAACACTCGGCTGAAAGAAGCTCCCCGTCACAGTCAATCGATCTTCGAGTACGGACCCAACAGCCGCGGCGCCCGCGACTACGAACGCCTCGTCGACTGGGTCGTCGACCATCACCGTCAGCGCAATCAGGCGACCGCCTGAGCCTTGTCGCGTCGGTAAGCCCGGCATACAATCACCTTTCTCGCGATCCCCGAACCTTCGTAAGGTCTGGCCATGTTCCGACTCAAGTTTGCGCTCGGCTTCGTTCTCCTCATCGCCGCTCAGGCCCTCGTGGCCTACATCCTCCTCCACAGCTCCATCCTCCCGGCGGTGCTCGAGGACAGCGACGTCGCTCTACAGCGTTCGGCGGCCTTGATCGAGAAGTCCCATCGCATCGATGACTTCGCCCTCTTGGAGAAGGCCCGATACGTGGCCAACCGCCCGGCGACCCGCCGGGCCATCAGCCAGGACTACACCGGCGACTGGCAGCGAGAGCGTCAGAGCGAGGTCTTCAAGGCCCTGGACACCGAGCGGATTCGGTTTGAGGAGTTCATGGCCCCTCGCAACGAGGGCGTCCGCAACCTCGACCTGGATCTAATGAACCGCCGGCCCGCCAGTCATGAGATCTTCATGGTCCTCGACGAGTCCGGTCACGGCGTGGCCAGCCTGAACTGGTCGGAGTGGACCGGCGACAACGTGGCCAACGACTTCCCCATCGTCCTCGACGCCATGGAGTCCAACCAGGCTCGCCTGGACCTCTGGAACTGGTCCTGGCGCGGTGAGGATCGCGACCTCTACGCCGTGGCCATCGCCCCCATCCGTCACACCGACCGCGAGGAAGCCGCCGGCGTCGTCGTCCTGGGCACCTTGATCAACGACGGCCTCGCCGAGCGCAGCAAAGCCCTGATCTCCGACGGCCTCGGCGCCGACGGATCGGAAGCCCTCTCCTCCCGGGCCCAGATCCTCTCCCCGGAGATCGCCTTCTTCCGAGGCGACCGCATCTACGCCTCGACGCTCCGCAGCCGCGATCAGGCGGAGCTCACCCAGAAGCTCTTCGAAGAGGGAATGCTCAGCCGCGACAGCGAAGAACTCGAGACCATCCTCGACATCGGCCTCGACGACCGCGAGTATCGGGCTATGGTCCGCTTCTTCACCGGCCAATTCCAGTCCGACTCCCCCGCCGGGGTGATCCTGTTGACGAACCGCACCGACGCCGTCGCCCCCGTAGCACGGGTCCAGAACTTCGTCCTCGTCCTCGCCGCCCTGATCGGCATCCTGGGCCTGATCCTCCTCGGGTTCTTCTTCTACCTCTTCCTGCGCCCCTTCGAGAAGCTCGAGGACGGGCTTCAGGAGATCCTCTCCGGCGACAAGGACTACGTCTTCGAGCCCCCGTCGAAGAACAACGAGCTGGCCAACGGTCTGGCCCATCAGCTCAACATGGTCTGCGCCTACCTTCAGGGCAAACCCCTGCCCGACGAAGACGCCCCGGCCGGTGGGTGGGACGACCTTGGCGGCGGTGGCGACGAGGACGCCTCGGCCCCGCCCGCAAAGAAGCCCGCCGTCGCAGGGGTTCCGATGAACCTCGGCGCCCCCGCGGCGGAGCCCGAGGACAATAGCGACGGCGACGACGACGACTCCATCGAGTCCACCGAAGAGGACGACGAAGAAGAGGGGATCTTTTGAGCACTCCCGCAGTCCGCAGCGGTCTGGATCATCTCCTGAGCGATACTGAGCTTCTTCAACGGCTCCGGGGGAAGCGGCTGGGGCTACTGGTGAACCCCACCAGCGTCACCGCCGACCTCACCCACGCCATCGAAGCCTTGCAAGAGGCCGGGCTCACCCTCCACCTCCTCTTTGGCCCCGAGCACGGCGTTCGAGCCGACGCCCAGGACATGGAGGCCGTCGACGAGACCACAGATCCCATCTCGGGCCTGCCCTGCATAAGCCTCTACGGCCACACCTTCGAGAGCCTGAAGCCTCGCCCGGAACACCTGGCAGACCTCGACCTGGTGCTCTGCGACATTCAGGACGTGGGCTCTCGGTACTACACCTACGTGTACTCCATCGGCCTGATGATGGACGCATGCGGCGACGCCGACGTACCCGTCTGGGTCCTGGACCGCCCCAACCCTCTGGGGGGCCTGACCCTGGAAGGAAATATCGTCGATCCCTCGTGCCGGTCCTTCGTGGGCATGCAGCCCCTGCCGAACCGCCACGCCTTGACCCCCGGCGAGCTCGCCCACTTCTTCCTCCGCCACGGCGGCTGGGAGTGCGACCTGGAAGTGGTCCCCCTGCAGGGCTGGCGCCGATCCATGTGGTTCGACGACACGGGGCTGCCCTGGGTGATGCCCAGCCCCAACATGCCCACTCTGGACACGGCCACGGTCTACCCCGGCCAATGCCTCCTGGAGGGCACGAACCTCAGCGAAGGCCGGGGCACCACTCGACCCTTCGAGCTCTTCGGCGCCCCCTTCATCGACCCCATGACGGTCCTCGCCGTGCTCTCCGAATACGAGCTGCCCGGCCTGACCCTTCGGCCCACGGCCTTTCGCCCTACCTTCCAGAAGCACGGCGGCCACACCTGCCGGGGCTTCCAGACCCACATCACCGACCGCGACGCCTACTCCAGCATGGCCATGAGCTATGCCCTGATCGCCGTCCTCTTGAGGCTCTACCCCGACGCCTTCCAATGGCGCGAGGAGGCCTACGAGTTCGTCGACGACCAGCTCGCCATCGACCTCCTCTTCGGCCACGCCTCGGTGCGGCGGGACCTGGAGGCCGGCGCCCATCCCTTGCACCTCCTGGAGAGCTTCCAGGACCAACTCCGAGACTTCGACGACCGCCGTCAGGCCTGCCTCCTTTACCATGACTGAGCCCGCTACTCGGCGGGTCGCCCTCTTCGGGGGCAGCTTCAACCCGCCCCATATCTGTCACACCCTGGCGACCCACTGGGTCTTGCAGACCACCCACATCGATCAGATGTGGTGGATCCCCACCTACCAGCACGCCTTCGACAAGGCTCTGGCGAGCTTCGACGACCGCCTGGCCATGTGCCGCCTGGCCACGGCGGACCTTCGCCGCGTGGAGATCAGCGACGTCGAGCGACGCCTCGGCGGCGAGAGCCGAACCATCGACACCGTCCGGGCCCTCCAGGAGGAGAACCCCGACATCCGTTTCTCCCTGGTGATCGGCGCCGACATCCTCGACGAGGTGGACCGGTGGAAGAATTGGGAGGGCCTGATGGAGCTCGTCGACCTGATCGTCGTGGGCCGCGAGGGCTACGACCGACAGCGCCACTCCGACGAGGTCGACTTGGAGCTCCCCGACATCAGCTCCACGGTGATCCGAGACGCCCTGGCTCGGTGCGACTACTCCCGGGTCCGCTCCTGGATCCCGCGGAAGGTCCTCGCCTACATCGGCGACCACAGCCTCTACCTCGGGGAGGCCTGCCGGTGACGCTCCCCTGGATCATCGTCGGCCACGGCCGCGTCGGCCAGGCCCTCACCCTCCTGGCTCACAACCTCGACATCCCCGTGAAGGCCACCTGGACCCGCCGCGACGGCCCCCTCCCGGACGCCATCGCCACAGCTCTCGACACCCCCTGCGTGCTCTTCCTCACCGTCGTCGACGACGCCATCGCCGAGACCTTCGACGCCCTCCGGGATTGCCTTCCTCCCACCTCCGTAGTGGTGCACACCTCGGGGAGCCTCGACAGCTCCATCCTCGCCGGCCGAGACGACCTCCACGTCGCATCCCTCCACCCCCTGCTCGCCATCGTCGACCCCGAGGAGGCCCTCCGCCGATTCCCCGACACCTTCTGGACCGTCGAGGGTGACACCGTCGCACGAGACCACCTCACCGAAGTGCTCGCCACCGCCGGCATCCACCCCCGCCCCATCGATGCATCCCAGAAGATCCTCTACCACGCCGCCGCTGTCACCGCCGCCAATCTCTTGGTCAGCCTCTTCGACGCCGCCCTCGAGATGGCCCACATCGCCGGCCTCGACCCCGCGGACGCCCGCAATGCCCTCGCCACCCTGGCCGCTTCCAGCGTCGACAACCTGAAGAACTCGCCGCCGCGGTCAGCCCTCACGGGGCCCGTGGCCCGCGGCGACCTTCAAACCATCGGCCGTCACCGAGATGCCCTGGCGGCGATCACCGACGACCCCGAGCTCCTCGCGATCTACGAGCTCCTGACCGACCGGGCCCTCCGACGGCTGACCTGACGCTCATCCCGCGTCGGGCGCCGCCGCGATCATATCGATCTCCACCAACACGTCCTTCGGCAACCGCGACACCTCCACGCAGGCCCTGGCCGGCGGGTTCTCATCGAAGAACGCCCCGTAGATCGTGTTGACCTTATCGAAGTCACTCATGTTCTTCAGAAAGATCGTCGTCCGAAGTACATGGGAGAAGTCCAACCCCGTGGCCTCCAGCAGGGCCTCCATATTCGCCATCACCGTGCGGGTCTGGATCTCTACGCCCCCTTCCACGATCTCCCCCGTGTTGGGATCCATGGGGATCTGACCACTGAAGAAAAAGAGCCCGTTGAACCCCACTCCTTGCGAGTATGGGCCGATGGCCCCCGGAGCGTTTTCGGTGCGGACGATAATCTTCTCAGCCATGTTCTTCTCCTACAGAGCGGGAAACGGATTGCGCGATCAGCGCCGATTTTGTAGTTCATGAAGAGCACCTCAGGCAAGGGGTATCCTCGTCGTTCGCCGCGCGAGGCGCTTGCCCATCGGCGGCCAGGAGTGCTACTTTTTTCACACCTCGAATGTCCGTTTTTTTTGTATCGCCCGGAGGCATGAGCAAGGATGAGTCTACCTCTGAGTCGCGAAGTGGGGTCTGTCCTATCTTGTGCCGAGCAAATGGCCGTCGAGCTCGACGAGCCCCTCAGCACCGCCCACGTTCTCCTGGCCCTCTTCGAAGTCCCCAACCAGGCCGCCCGCCTCCTCGAAGATCGGGGCATCACCTCGTCGATCATCCGGACTGCCATGAGCAGCCTCGGCGACGAGGCCCTCTACATCCTGGAGAAGGTCCAGGATCGCAGCCAGAGGCTCGCCGAAGGGGCCCGCGCCGAGGCCATCACCAGCCTCCACCTCTTGGCCGCCCTCCTCCGTGAGAGCTCCGGCCACGCCCAACACCTCCTGACCACCTGTGGGGCCGACATCGGGGCCATCCGCACCGCCGTAATGAGCTACGCCACCTCGGCCCGACGGACTCCCCGGCGGTACACCACCGTCGAGATGCGCCCCGTCTCTCGCCACACCCTGCCCTCGGACGCCGCCCCGACGAACTCGCCACATTCTACTCCCCGGGAGAGCAACCGCGACTGGCAGGCCACGCCCATCGGGTTTCACCCCTCCCTCGGGGTCGGCGCTCGCGGCAGTCGCCACCGCCCCGTCCAGGAAGCCCCCGTGGCCGAGGCTTCACCGGCCGAGCCCGAGCCCCAGGAACCCCAGGACCGCGACGAGCCCCCGGCCCCCCGCCGGCTGATCACCCGTCACCCCCAGGCCGCCATCGACGCCCTCCGCGAGTCCGGCGACGGCCTCTCTCTCGACAACCACCCCGGCATCAACCGCGGCGGCCGCCCCCGCAGGCCCCGTCGCAACGAGCCCACCGCCGCCGAGAAAGAAGCCCGCCGCCAGGCCCAGGCCCTCGAGGACGCCCGCAAGACCACTCGAAACCTGGCCATGCGGCTCCAGCTCAAGAAGGAGAGCGAAGTTCCCCCTGAGGAGGAACCCGCCGAGGCTGCCGAGGCCGCCGAGGCCAACGAGCCTGCTGACCTCTCCGAGGCCAGCGAAGCCGCCGACTCCGGCCCCCCCGAGCCCCCCCTGCGCCCCCTGCCCAGCAAGGCCGACCCCGTCCTCGCCGCCCGGTACCGCCTCGACGACGAGGACTTCCCCTTCCTCACCAAGTTCGGCCGCAACCTCACCGAAGAGGCTGCCCTGGGCCGCATCGACGCCGTGATCGGCCGAGACACGGAGATCGCTCAGGTCATCGACATCCTCGGCAAGCGTCGCTCCAACAACCCCCTCCTGGTCGGCGAGCCCGGCGTCGGGAAGACCGCCATCGTCGAGGGCCTGGCCCGCAGGTTTGTGGAGCTCGCCCGCGACGGCCATGCCATCGGCGAGCGCACCATCATCGAGCTCGAGATGGGCCGCCTCCTGAGCGGCACCCACCTGCGGGGCGCCTTCTCCGAGCGCCTCCTTGGCATCAAGGACGAGGTCGCCCAGGCCCAGGGATCGGTGATCGTCTTCCTCGACGAGATCCACACCTGGATGTCCGCCGGAGCCGGCGGCGACGGCGGAGACGCCGCCGGCGAGCTCAAGACCGCCCTGGCCCGGGGCAAGTTCCCCTGCATCGGCGCCACCACCCACGACGAGTTCCGCAAGTTCATCGAGGCCGACCAGGCTTTTGAGCGCCGCTTCCAGCAGGTCACCGTCGAGGAGCCCGACCAGGAGACGGCGGTCCAGATCGTCGAGGGCGTGCGCCCCCACTACGAGCGACATCACGGGGTCTGCTTCTCCGCCGAGGCCGTCCGAGCCGCCGTGGCTCTCTCTGTCCGCTACATCCACGACCGGCAACTCCCGGACAAAGCCATCGGGGTCCTCGACCTCGCCGGCAGCCGGGCCGCCCGGTGCAGTACCGACGGCGTCGTCCACCGCCGGGACATCGCCGAGGTCGTCGCTGACGTCGCCCGGATTCCCGTCGAACGCCTCACGGGCAGCCAGGCGGATCGGTTTCTCAACATGGAGAGCTTCCTCGCCAAGGGCGTCGTCGGTCACGTCGATGTGGTCCGGCAGATCTCCGAGCTCCTCCGCCGAAACTACGCCGGATTCCGCAGCCATCGCCCCATCGGCAGCCTCCTCTTCCTGGGCCCCACAGGCGTCGGCAAGACCGAGATGGTCAAGGTCCTGGCGGACTTTCTCTTCCACGACCGGGACGCCATCGTCCGCCTCGACATGTCGGAGTACATGGAGTCCCACTCCGTCAGCCGCATGATCGGCTCTCCTCCGGGCTACGTGGGCTACGACCAGGGCGGCCAACTCACCGAAGCCCTCCGGCGTCGTCCCTACCAGGTCGTCCTCCTCGACGAGATCGAGAAGGCTCACCCCGACGTGCTCAACCTCCTGCTCCAGCTCTTCGACGAGGGCCGCCTCACCGACGGCCGCGGCCGGGTCGTGGACTTCTCCAACGCCCTGGTGGTCATGACCAGCAACCTCGGCTCTGACGCCTTCGACAACGAGCCCCGCTCCCAACCAGCCATCGGCTTCTCCCGTTGGCGCGGCGACGACGAGACCCGGGACCACCGCGACGAGCTTCGGGAGCCCGTGCTCGACGCCGCCCGCAAGCACTTCACCCCGGAGCTCTGGAACCGCATCGACGAGCGCCTGGTCTTCCTCCCCCTCTCCAGGGACGACGTCGCCGCCATCGCCCGCCTCCAGCTCGCCGACAGCCAGCGACGCCTCCAGGAGGAGAGCGACATCGCCATGGAGTTCGAGCCCGCCCTCATCGACCACCTCATCGAACACGGCGGCTACGACCGCAAGCTCGGCGCTCGCCCCATGCGCCAGACCATCCAACGCCTCGTCGAAGGCGCCGTAGCCCTCGAGATCCTCGCCGGCCACGTCACCCCCGGCGGCCGCCTCGTCGTCGACGTCGACGACGATCGCGTCGTTGTCCGCGCTCGATAACCCTGACTCCCTCGACCACTCCCTACTCGTAGACCTCTCGCAACGCCTGCAAGGCCTCGGCGAAGAGGGCCTCCGTCCCGTCGATCCGGCGGCGAAGCCAGAACCTCGCCGCGTTGGAGCGATTGTTCAACGACGCCACTTCCGGCCGTGGTATGCGGTCATCCCGATACCCTCGACCTTCCTCCATGGCCTGCCGATACCCCGCCTCCAAGGCCGCATAGTTCTCTTCGTCGGCGACCAGAGCCCGCCTCACCACATCGTAGGTCTGCGCCAGAGGCCCGATGTATCGATCGTAGGTCCCCTGGGTGACCTCCTGAAAAGCGGAGGCCTCCAGGGCCGGAATCGCCCACCGGGTGATCCCTCGGACGAACTCCGGGTTGTAGTGCCCAAAGCTCCTCTGGTTCCGCATGTCCAGGTTTCCTCCATAGTGAGGGCCTCGGAGGAACACGGGCTTCCCCACAAGGACCTCCAGAGTCGCGAGGGTCCCGAAGCTTCTCAGGTGGCAGTACAGCCTGGCCACGGTTACCCCATCCTGGAGTGTGTACCTCTCCTCGCAGGCCGGCTGGCTCGCTGGAAGATGGATCCACGCCCCCAGCGCCGCCTCTCGAAGTCTGGGCAGCGAGGCGAACTCATCGGACTCCTCGCTGAAAAACTCGCCGACTTCTTCCACCCCTTCCAACTCTCCCTCGCGGTTCAGAAGCTGACCCGGCTCTTCCTCGACGGGGCGAAATCGGATGCGCGCCGCCCCGAGCTCGCCTTTTGCCACACCGCCGAAGTAGAGCTCGCCACCGGTGACAAACACCCCTTCAGGCCCAAAGATCGGCCCTTCGTACTGCGGCGCTCCCGGGATCGCCCCGCTGCACGCGCGGTGAAGAATGCCTCTCGGAGCCAGATGATCGGGGTTGTCCGTGTTTCCAGCGTCGTAGGAAACGGCATACTCAAAGATCGGCGGATCAAAGGAGACCCACCCCCCACCCTCGAAATACTCGTACGCGTCGGGGTCGGCCCCGAAGTGAAAGGACTCCCCATCGGTGCGCATACAGAGAACCTCTCCGGCCCCGAACTCCAGGACGACTCCGGGCGTCGAATAGGTCTCCCAGGATCCCGGAGAACGCCCCAACCGAGGGCTCCTCCGAAGCGGTCGATTCAGGTTCAGCACAGCGCGCTGTGGCGAAATCTGCATGGCGCTCCACCCGGTGCAGCCGACCTTCTCCCAGCTGTGATGACACCGAAACACCTGAACCTCCCCCTCGTCGGTGACGACGAGCCTCCCGTTATCCTCCTGGCGAATCCCGGGAAACTCGGGCTCTCCCACCCGAGGCCAGAAGATATCTCGAGGAAGGCTCACCGCCTCGAGCTCCCACTGGCCGGCAGACCAGAGGAACATTCGTCGCTCCTCACAACCCACCGCGCCGCGGCCGCAAAAGCGTTCCCCGTCGTCCTCGTCGTCCTCTTCGACGATCACCAGGATCGCGAGTCCCTGACCGGGCACCCACTCCATGTCCTCCACATCACCGGGCAACTCCACCACCCGCAACTGCTCCAGCCCCTCTTCGCCGACTCGATGGTGCTCGATCGCGCTCCCAGCGGCGGTGAAGAACTCTACAGCCTCCCGCTCCTGCACCTCCGGCGCCCCAGGCAACTCCCAGCTCCCCGGGAGACCGTCCCCGACCTCTCGTCCGGCCCAACAATGCAGACCGCCGCCCTCGCGAATCCCGCACCCGAACCGGCGCCCCACGGAGATCTCCTCCCAGCTCCCCATCTCTTCATCGGCCGGTGCTTCTATCCCCAAGGGCTGCCCCTGGCATGTCAGCTGCCCCCCGTCGGTGATCCCACAGGTGCGCCAGGTGCCCGCCGACGCCGCCGTGATCGTTTCGTCTACCTCCACAGCCTCGGCGAAGGCTACGGGCGCCAGGGACTCCGGCGCAGCGGATCCCGTCGGCATCCCCAACCGGGACGCTGACGAGTTGCCCCAACAACGCATGCTCCCGCTCTCCTGGATCCCACAGGTATGAAAGTCACCGGCGACCACCGCCACCCAGTCTTCCTCTGTACCGAGCCGTGTCGGCGCCGCCGTCGGCATCAAGGGATGCTCCCGCTCAGACCCTCCCCAACAATACATCGCCCCGCTCTCCCGGACTCCGCAGGTGTAGTAGCTCGCCGCCTCCAACGATCGCCATCGGGCCGAGGTCGCCACCGCTGTCGGCTCGGCCCGCTCCGTCCGCGACCCGTCGCCGAGCTGCCCCCGCCGGTTGTCCCCCCAACAATGGGCGACCCCATCACCCAACCCACAGCTATGCCCGGCCCCGACGGTCACATGATCAAACGACACCTCCCCCTCTACCCGCGCGGGCTCACCCTTGGACTCCGTCGTCCCGTCACCGAGCTGCCCGAAGCTGTTCTCTCCCCAGCACCAGGCCGAGCCATCGGCCCGCACCCCGCAGGTGTGGGTCTCACCGGCCGCCACGGCCACCCAGTCGCTGTGTTCCGTGATCTGCACCGGCTCGCTCCGAAACTCCTCCGTCCCGTCGCCGACTTGCCCGTGGGAGTTCACACCCCAGCACCAGAGAGCCCCGCCCCCCTGGATCGCACACCCGTGGGCCTCGCCGACGCTGACGGAACGCCATCCATCCTCGTCGACCTCTTCGACCACCAGAGGCTCGTCACTCTCGGCCTCCTCCGTCGCGGGACCGTCCTCGCTCTGCAGCACGACCACTGCCACCACCACAGCGGCGGCCAACAGAATCGCCCCCAACCCACCCCACAGAAACTTTTGCTTCGCCGCCACAGTCATAGTCGCTCCGTGCAAGTCATCACTCCGGCGGGCGGTACCCGTCGGCCGTGGAAAGCTCTTCAGGGATGGGGGGCAACCCCAGCTCCTCCTGCCGCCTCTCAAACCATCGACGCCAGTGAAAGCTCGCATCATAAGCGGGCCATCGCAAGCTGGGCGGTTCGTGGTCCGAGAGCCGCATCAGAGACCGCTGGGCGTTGAAGCTCAGGTGGGGCTCGCCCATGATCGCCCGGCAGAGCTCCCACACCGCTGACCGACCGATCTCGTCGACCGCAAAGCCGGCCTGCCTGAAGCCCCGGGCCAGCCACTCCTCGCGACTCTTCTCCCCGAACTCCTCCCACCACTCCTTCCATTGGTCGGGCCCTGGTTCCTCGAGCGCATGATTCGTCAACAGCCGGAGCGCCTGATCGATGGACCTCTTCGTCGTCCCACCGGCCTCGGCCATCGCCTCGATCAGGTACGGCACGGGGTCCACCACTTCCTGGCGGGCCAACGCGTCAGCCACGATAGCCCGGGTGGACAGCTCTCCGGCGGCGCCGAGCTCCACGGCGAGCTCGCGCCCCAGCGCCTCGATCAACGCCTCCAGCGCAGGCCTGCCGTGCTCGGCGAGCTCGCTGACCACCTCGGCGAACACCCGTGGGTCCTCTTCCACTTTCAGCCTCTCCACCAACGCCCCTGTGGCCCCCCGATCACCTCGAAGAGCCCCAACAGCGGCGATCCGCACCCCCGGCGCCTCATCGCTCAAAGCCCGCACCGCCTCACCACGCCGCACCTCACCGAGGAGAGTCAGCCGCTGCAGGGCCGCCTGCCGCACCTCGCTGTCATCATCGCCCAAGAGCGCTCGGGCCTGCCCGATCACCTCCCGACGCTCGCTCTCATCCGGGCGAAACGACGGCCCTCGCCGCCCGGTCTCCCGACACCCGGCCGCCAGATCTCGGGCTGTGCAATGGATCCGCAGGTGGAAGTGATCGTCGTGGGGCAGGGCCCCGGCGGGCTCTACCAACACCGCCGCCGCCTCCCGGAGCACCGCCTGGGACGCCCCCTGCCGCCGGCCTTCGGCCAGCAGCAGCCGCCGCAGCGGGTTGGACACGAAGATGTATTGAAGCTCGGCGGCGTCGGACAGGATCAACCCCTCCACGAACCGCCAGTTCCGCGCCACATCAAAGTAGAGCGCAAGTTCGGGATGCTCGAAGACCCGATCCCGCTCCTCCCGCCACTCCAAGTCCTCGGGTCCCAGCAACGCAGCGCCCCGAAACCACCCATCGGCCCCGAACCGCAACAGATCGGGAGGCACCGCCCACTCCCCCTCCTCATCGACGGAGAAGAACGCCACGTCCGCGTCGCGACCGTTGTTATGAGACACCGAGTGAGGGATCGAGCCCCCGCCGTGACGGCTCAGGTTCCCCGTGTATACAACGCTCCCTGGATAGGCTTCGGCCACATGGGCCGCCCCGTCCTTCAGCAGCTCGATCATCGGGTCCCCGGCGAAATGAAACCCTCGCTGATACTGCCTTGGAAGCATCGCCAGGTGGGGATGGGGCATCGGCATCGCCCGGGCGTTCACCAGAAACCCCGTAGTCACGTCTCCCACAGATCGCGATCCCTCCTGTGCTTCGCCAGGAAGAAAGGGAAACCGTGGCTCCTCCTCTCCGATCGGCGGCATCCCCCAGACCTCGTCGGTCATCGTCGGCGGCGGGACAAAGGCAGGCGCCGGGACCTCTCGCTCCACGACCACCGGCTCCTCGCTGACCTGCACGGGGGCCACCTGCGTGCAGGTCGCCACCGCCAGGAGACCTACCCCCAGCCCGACCACCGCCACCCCTCGCCAGGAACGCCACACCATGATGCCTCAACCCGAAAAAGACCCCACATCCCTCGTTCAGGATATCGCGCCGACCATCGGGCTTCCAGCCCCGAGAATCTCGGTGCGCTCACCATTACAACCTGTTACCCTTCCTCCATTCAGGATCCCATGGAGTTCATAATGATCCATCGCTGGCGTCTCTTCTGCATCGCTCTTCTGACCCTCTTCATCGCGCTTCCTGCGGCGGCCCACTACCCGTCGCTCACCGCCCCCGTAGACGTGGAGGCGACGAGCTCCGGGGATGTCGCGGTCATCGTCGCCGTGGAGAACTACGTCTTCCTCCCCGATGTCCGGGGCGCCGTGGCCAACGCCAACGACTGGGAGAACTTCTTTCAGCGCAGCCTCGGCGTCGACGAGATCCACTTCCTCAGTGATGCCCAAGCCACTCGAGAGAGCATGATCCGCTTCGCCGAGATGGCTGCAGAGAGCGCAGGATCCGACGGTACGGTGTGGTTCGTCTTCATCGGTCATGGGGCGCCGGCCGCCGGCGGCGACGATGGCCTCCTGATCGGCGTCGATACCCAGCAGGACACGGACAGCATGGCCGCCCGTGGTCTGCCCCAAGAAGAGCTCCTCGAGATCCTCCATCGAGGGAAACAAGCCCAGACGGTGCTCATCGTCGACGCCTGCTTTAGTGGCCGCGACACCTCTGGAGAGGCGCTGGTCGAGGCCATGCCTGTGGTCCCCGTAGACCTCACCCCGGCGGTTCCGGCCTCCACCCTGGTCTTCTCCGCCGCTCAGGCCACGGAGTTCGCCGGTCCTCTCCCGGGCGCCGATCGCCCCGCGTTTTCGTACCTCCTCCTCGGGGCTCTTCGTGGCTGGGCCGCCCACGACGACAAGGTCCGGGCCGGAGATGCCCTCAGCTTCACCCAACGAGCTCTGCGGGGACTCCCGGGGCGTTTTCAACAGACCCCGTCCTTGATGGGAGCCGCAGATCTGGTGTTGGTCCGGGGCTCGGGGGAGCGGGACCCGGGGATCGCCGACTTGATGCGACGGTCCGGGCGCGCCTCAGCCTCTCCCGCGCCGAGCTGCGAGCCCGGGATGGTCCGCAACGCCGACACCCAGCAAAATTGCTGCTGGGAGGGCCAGGTCTGGAGCCGAAACCAGAGCCGATGTATCGGCATCCCTACGTCCTGCCCCTCGGGCCTGATCCCCGACGCCGCCGATCAAGCATGCAATCCCCCGACCTGCGCTACCGGTCAGGTCCGCGCCGAAGGTGGCACCGCGTGCTGCTGGCCCGGGCAGGCATGGTCTCAGGTCCGCGGTGCCTGCGTGGGCGTCCCCACCTCTTGCCCGGCCGGGTTCGAGGTCCACGAAGAGACCTGCCTCTCTTCTCGTACGATCGCCGCCGCCGGCGTCTCATCGGCCCCGGCGTCGACCACCACGACGGCCGTAATCACCGGCGATCGCTACCAGAGCTTCCAGCTCGCCCCCGGATTCCTCCCCGACCCGGCGGTCGGCCACGGCCTCTCCGGCGGCTCAGTGGACGCCTCGCAGTACGGGCACACCAGCCACGGCCCCTGCGTTGGAAGGATCGACACCACCGCCGACCACCACATCACGCTTCAGGCGTCCTTTCAGTACCTCCACTTTCGAGTCTTCTCCGACGAAGACACCTCCCTTGTGATCCGCGGTCCCCGCGGCGAGTACTACTGCAACGACGACGCCGTCGGCCTCGACCCCATCGTCGAGGGCCCATTTCACGCCGGAAACTACGAGCTCTTCGTCGGCAGTGTGGGCTCCACCGCTGGCGAGTACCGGCTGGAGATCACCGAGATCGGCACCGCTTCTCAGAGCGCCGCGGCCCTCTCCTCCAACTTTGAGGACCTCTCCCTGAGACCTGGTTTCCTTCCTGATCCCCAGACCCTCTCCGGAGTCTCTGGTGGTCCTCATGACGCGTCGGCCCTGGGCACTACCCCGTTCGGCCCCTGCGCCGGCACCATCGCCACCCACCCTGATCACCTCCTCACCGTCGAAGAACCCTTCGAGTACCTCCGTATTCGCGGCTTCTCCGACGGCGACACCTCCCTGGTGATCCGTGGCCCCGACGGCCAGGTCTATTGCAACGACGACGCCGTCGGCCTCGACCCCCAGATCGAGGGCTCCTTCGCCGCCGGGGTCTATCAAATCTTCGTCGGCGCTTACGGAGGCGAAGCCGCCGCCTACACCCTGGACTTCTCCGAATACCGCCCCTGACAGACCGCACTCCTTTACACTTTCTCACCCCAGGGATACACTCGTTCCCAGAGTTACCTTCCCCGACCATCGCCCTCATCCGTCTCCACCCTCGGGTGTGTTCCGACCATGATGAAACGAGAACTCCTACCCCTACTCATCTTCCTCGTCGTCGCCCCCCTCCTCCTGCCGGCCTGCCGCGGCGAACGAGATCCGGAGCGGCCCAGCGACGCCTACCTTCTCTTTCGCGACGCCCTCTTCGACGGCGACGCCAAAGGGGTATGGGCCCGTACCGACGAACGCACCCGGGCTCACCTCGACGAGCACTACGCCCGCCTCGTCGAGATGAACGAGATGATCGAGCGCTACCTCCCTGCCACCGATCACCAGCTCGCTCGCAACCAGGCCGGCGTCGTCCTCCTGGACAGGGTCTCCTCCGGCGAGGAGCTCTTCCTTCACCTCTTCGACACCACGGAGTTTCCCGCCGACGACCAGGCCGTCTTCCACGGTTCCCGCGTGCAAGAGATTCAGATGGCCGAAGATGGCGATTCTGCTATCATTCTTACTCGGGGGGAAAACGAGTTCCTCCTGGTTCGTCAGGAGGACGAAGAGTGGTACGTCAACCTCGTCGACTCCGGTGACTTCCTCAACCCCGTGTTCGCCTGGCTCGAGAACAACTTCGAAGCCCTCGAGCAAACCGTGGAGGACCTCATCGCCGAAGAACTGCGAGTCCGCGAGCGCATCATCGCCGAGCTGATGGGCATCGAGGAATGACGTTCAACCCGTCCCAGGCGGTTACAAAAACATGAGCAAAGACGACGAGATCCCAGAACTCATGGACGTTGAGATCGAACCTGTCGATCCCAACGACCCCACCCCCGCGTCCAACGTCTCTGCGTCCTTGTCGCAGTCCCACTCCCTCTCTCAGTCCCACTCCCTCTCTCAGTCCCACTCCCTCTCCCCCTCCGGTCCCGTCTCCAACACCGGCACCAGCCCCTCACAGCCCCGCCGACCCTCCGCTCCAGATCCCATGATCGGTACCCGCCTCAAGGGCACCTACGAGCTCGTCGGCAAGATTGGCGAGGGCGGGATGGGCAACGTGTACGCCGCCATCCAGTACCCCCTGGAGCGGAAGGTGGCCATCAAGGTCCTCAAACCCACGGACAGCAACCCCGAGGGCGAGCACTACTTCATGCGGGAGGTCAAGGCCATCAACAGCCTTCGCCACCCGAACATCATTAACATCGTCGACTACGGCAAAGAGAACGGGACCCTCTTCCTGGTCATGGAGCACCTGCCCGGCTCGACCCTGAAGCAGGTGATCAAACGGGACTTCCCCCTCGATCCGGTCCGGATCTGCCAGATCCTCATCCAGCTCCTCGGCGCCCTCGAACAGGCCCACGATTCCGGCATCGTTCACTGCGATCTCAAACCGGCCAACATCATGGTCGAGAAGGTGGCCGGCCAACCGGACTTCGTGAAAGTCCTGGACTTCGGGATCGCCAAGGTCAAAGGCCCGGCTATGGAGGTCGGACCCTACACCCAGGCCGGGAACATCGTCGGCACCTTCGACTACATGAGCCCCGAACAGATCATGCGCAAAGATCTGGACGGACGGGCCGACATCTGGTCCGTCGGTGTGATCCTCTATGAGATGCTCACCCGAAAGCGGCTCTTTCACGATAAGGACGCCGTCAGCATCATCGGCCGGGTCATGCAGATGGCCATCCTCCCCCCGTCGGAGGTCGCCCCCGACGTCCCCATCCCCAGCAACCTCGAGCGGGTGACTCTCCGGGCCATGGAGCGCAACGTCAAGAAGCGCTACCAGACCGCCAAGGAGATGCGCGACGCCCTCAAGCGAGTACAAAAGGAGTTGGAGAGCGGCAACACGGGCAACCTGAGCCACTCCGACATCCACTCTGGAAACCTGACCAGCGGCCTGGCCGGCAGCGGCCTCGTCCAGGGCGGCACCGGGCTCCTCCAGGGCGGCTCCGCGGGCAACACCGGCACCGTCCAGACCGGTCGCACCGGCTTGAGCAGCCTCTACACCCGGTCCGGCAGCTTCGGCTCCTTCTCCTCGGAGCACTCCCAGCGGATGGCCCAGGAACTGGCCTCGGGCACCTCCGTCTTGGACCAGAGCTTCGCCGCCAGTGAGCTCCAGGGCAGCCTCGTCGGCGAGCGCCGCCAGGTGGCCGTCCTCGCCATCCAACAACGGGCCCGCCGCAAGGCCGGCATCGACCCCGAAGAGCTCGCCCGACGCAGCACCGAAGAGCGGGGGATCATCCAGGAGATCGTCCGCCACTTTGATGGCGAGATCGACAGCCACCTCGGCGGCACCTACATCGTCCTCTTCGGCGCCCGACGAGCCCGGGTCGGCGACAACCTCCGATCCCTTCGCTGCGCCCTGGCCCTGAAAGAGCGGTTCCAGACCCTCGACCAGGGCGCCGAGCATATCGGCATCGGCCTGGTCTACGGCGAGGTCTTCGTCTCCGATCGAAAGGGCGGCAACGCCTACGGCGACGCCATCGACAGGGCCGTGGAGATCGCCCGGGCCGGACAAAACGCATCGATCCTCGCCGACCCCGAGATGGTCCAGTCCACCCGGGACTCCGTCGACTACACCAAGGCTCGCCACGTCGCCGGCGACGACGCCTCGGAGGTCATCGCCTTTCGCGGCACCGGTGACGACGAGAGCGCTGTCCAAGACGTCGATGTCTTCGTCCCCCGGCCCGCACACTTCGACCAGCTCCTTCGCCGCGCGGCCTCCACCAAGCAGGACAACGCCGGCGGCGGCGTCGCGATCCAGGGTGACCTCGGCACGGGCAAGACGGTCCTCTTGGACCGCCTCGCAGAGAAACTCAAAGAGACCGGTTGGCAGTCCTTCATCGCTCGCGACAGTCAGCGCGAAGGACAACACGGCCTCGGACCCATGCGGGAGTGGATTCGCCAGATCGCCAAGACCTACAAGAATCCCGAAAAGTTGATCCGCAGCGCCTGCGAATCCATGGGGATGAAGCGCCACATCGACGACCTCGTCAAGGTCTACCTCGGCGAACAGAGCGACGCCCTGACCACCCTCGATCTCCCCTGGACCGACGCCCAGGGGTTTGCCAACTTCACCGGCGCCCTGCTCTTTCGGCTCCTCCGCTTCGCCATGAAGAAGGGACCCGTTCTCCTCGGGATCGACGACATCCAGGCCATGGACCGCTTCACCATCGACTTCCTCGACGGCCTCCTCGAGGGCATTCAAAAGCAGCCCATCCTGATCGCGGTCACCCAGCGCATCGAGTCCTCGGCTCTGGACCACGGCCTCCCGGGGAACTTCGAGGCCCTTCCCATCGGCGGCTTCTCCGAAGAAGAGTCCCGGCAGTACATCGCTCAGGTCCTTGGCTACACACCGCCCATGAAGGTCGTCCAGCAGGTCCACATGCGGTCCAGCGGCAACCCCATGTTCCTCCACGAGCTCGTCCGCAATGTGCTCCAGAGAAACGGCGGCAAGCTCACCGACGAGAACCAGCTCCTCGACGCCAACGTCCCCATGAACCTGCAGGCCCTCCTCGGGGCCCGCATCGACGCTCTCCCCGACAACGCACGGGATCTCTTGGCCATCGCCTCCGTGATCGGCGAGAGCTTTCGGGAGGATTTCTTCCGCCAGATCACCCCCTCCCACCTGGAGCCCGCGGAGTTGATTAAGGACCTGGTGGCCCTGAACTTCCTGGCTGCCCGGTATGACTCCCTGGGCCGGGTCCAGATCTCCTTTCAACCTCGGGCCCTACGAAAGGTCGCCTACGACCGGATGCCCAAGTCTACCCGGACCTCTCTCCACTCTCGGATCATCGAGTTCCTCGAACAGGCCCCGGACTACGCCGCCGTCGATCCCCTGGAGTACCCCCTGATGGTGGCCTTCCATTATCGGTCCGTCGACGGCTTTGAGGGCGCCGGCTACTACCTGACCAGAGCCGGGGAAATCCTCCTGGAGCTCTACGACTACGCCGGCGCCTCCGGTCAGCTCCGGGAAGCCATCGAGCTCCTCGAAGGAAACGTCGACCCCACACATGAGACCCTCCTGACCGCCCGGGCCCGGCTCCTCGTCGCCCTCCGGGAGTCCGGACACCTCGAGGACGCCCAGCGGGTCGTCGAGAAGCTTCCTGATCTCTCCGCCTTGAGCTCCGAGCTCCGCCAGGCCCTCCTCTTCGAGGAAGGCATGGTCAACCTCGAAGCGGGTAGCCTCGACCGGGCCGAGCAGAAGCTCCGGCTGGCCCTCCAAGAAGCCACCGAGACGGGCGACATCAAACGGGAGATCAAAGCCCTTTTGGCCATCGCCCAGATCTACGAGAAGGAGAATCAACTCCCAAGAGCTGCTCAAACTCTGATGGATGTCTCCCAGAAGGTCGAAGCCCTGGGCGAACTCAACCTCCAGGATCCCGACGACCGCAAGCTCGTCTGGACCGCCTACAATCAGCTCGGCACCCTCTTTCTCCGCCAGAAAGACTACCACCGGGCCCAGCAGTTCCTGCAGAACGCCTACGAGCGGGCACGCACCATCGAGGACTTCCGGGGCCTGGTTCGGATCATGTCCAACTACGGCGCCCTCTCCCTCTCCATGAGAGATGTCGACTCTGCCCTGAAGCACTTCCAGACGGCCGCTCAATTCGCCGCCGCCACCGGGGATCTCCTCAACCAGAGCCGCATCTACACCAACATGGGCATCGCCGCCATGGAGGCCGCCGATCTGGAGGCCTCCAAGAAGTACTTCAAGCAGGCCCGCTCCATCGCCGAGGAGATCGGCTGGTACGAAGGCCTCGCAGAGCTCGCCCTCCACATCAAGCGGCTGAAGAAAGCTCTGAACGGATAGCCCGAACGGGTAGCCCTTCAGGAGTTCAAGAGCTCTTCCATCCACCCTTTTCGAAGAGACCGCCCGTGCTGGGCGGCGTCGTAGATCGCCCGGAACGCCGACAGGGCGTGCTTGAAGGCTCCGTTCTCCACGACGTAGTCGAAGAGTTCGTACTGGCTGAGCTCATGACGGGCCGCCGCCAGTCGCCGCTGGATCACCTCTTCGGAGTCCGTCCCCCGACCACGCAGCCGCTCCTCGAGGGTCTCCATGTCCGGGGGAGCCACCAGCACCGCCGTGGAGTCCGGATATACCGTCCGGAGCTGCCGCGCTCCCTGGTAGTCGATATCGAAGAGGAGATCTTTGCCCTGCCGAAAGGTGTCCTCGATCACCTCTCGCGAGGTGCCATAGAAGTTCCCATGGACCTCGGCCCATTCGGCGAAGGCCCCGGCGTCCCGCATCTCCAAGAAGTCTCGCTCCGACACGAAGTGGTACGCCTCCCCGTCCACCTCGTCGCCCCGGCGGTCCCGGGTGGTGTAGCTCACGCTCAGGGTCAGCCGAGGACGATCGTCCAGGAGGGCCCCACAGAGAGTGCTCTTGCCCACCCCGGAGGGACCACACACGATCAACAATACGCCCTGAGCCATCTTCCGGTTCTCCCGGCTACTCCACGTTGGCAGCCTGCTCTCTCATCTTCTCGACGACCGCCTTCATCTCCACCACGCCGTGGGTCACGACGGCGTGCTGACTCTTCGACCCCATAGTGTTCGTCTCCCGGATCAGCTCCTGCAGGAAGAAGTCGATCTTCTTTCCCAGGGGCTCTCCGTCAGCTGCGGCGATCAGCTCTCGGAGTTGCTCCGTGTGGGATCGGGCCCGCTGCAGCTCCTCGGCGATATCGCCTCGCTCCAGCAGGAGCGCCACCTCCCGGGCGACCCGCTCCTGGTCGACGGCACCGGCTTCCATCGTCGCCGTGATCTCTGCGACCCGCTCCTTCATCCGAGCCGCGAGCTCGGCCCGCTCTACCCCGATATGAGCCTCGACCTGCCTCAGCCCTTCCTCCAACTCGTCGAGATAACTCAGAAGATCCGAGGCGATTCCCTGGCCCTCGCTCTGGCGGCTCTCGACCAGGTCGTCCAGCGCCCGCTCCACGACATCCATCACCTCGGCGGCGTCCACTTTCGCCAGGGAGACATCGGTCCCAACTTCGAAGAAAGGACGAAACTCCAACACATCGCTCAGCTCCGGTGACCGCAGCGAGTTCGCCTCCGTGAGGTCTCGCAGCGCGGTCACCACGGCCTCGAACCTCACCTCGTCGATCCCCCGAAACTCAATCTCTTCTGTACCGTCAAGATCTACATCGAGCCGAATCTCCACCCGGCCCCGGTGAAGCCGCTGTCGAACCACCGCGGTCACCTCTTTTTCCACCCACCGAAGCTCCGATGGCGCTTGTAGCCGCAGGTCGAGCCCCCGATGATTCACGGCTCGACACTCGACCCTCAGGGCGAGCCCGGCGATCACCTCAGCGGCGCCACCAAAGCCCGTCATGCTGTGCAGACCGGAGCTCACAGCAACTCGCCGCTCTCCCGGGGTTGCTTCACCGAGGCGTCGCGAGCGGCCTGCGAGGAGCTCTGATCCTCCAGCAGGGTCGCATCGTCCTCATCCTTTCCCTCCACGGAGTCCTTGAAGTTTCGGACTCCTTTGCCGAGCTGCTTTGCCACGGCGGGCAGCTTCCCGAGGCCAAAGATGGCCACAAAGAGAAAGCAAATCAGAAGTATCTCGATGGTTCCTAAACCGAACATGGTCTCTGCTCCTTTCCGGTACGTTGATGTCCCGGACCGACGACGGGTCTTCGTTCTACTCGGTTTCGCCGTCGCTGGCCAATGAATCCTTCCCCGCCCTCGGGGTCATCGCCGCGATCGCCACCTCGGCGGCGGCCTGCTCTGCGGCTTTCTTCGACGTCCCTTCCCCGCTTCCCAACACTCTGCCCTCCACCACCACCTCCGCCACGAACCGTCTGGCGTGGGGCGGCCCCGTGGTCTCCACGATCCTATACTCCGGTCGACCCGGACCTTCGCTCTGCACCCACCTCTGGAGATAACTCTTGAAGTCCGTGGGAGATTTCCGCTCTCCACGGGGCAGCTCCGCCGACGAGACCGCTGCCTCCACGGCCTCCTCGTGGATTCGCTGGATCACATCCAGCGCTGCCTCATGACCGCCATCCAGGAAGATCGCCCCCAGCACGGCCTCATAGGCGTCAGATAGCACCCCTTCCTTTTCTCGCCCGCCGCTGAGCTCCTCGCCACGGCCCAACCGCAGATACCGCCCGAGCTCCAGAGTCTCGGCGATCTCCCGCAGGGCCGGCGCGCATACGAGGCGGCTCAACTGGCTGGAGAGCGCCCCCTCGGGCGCCTTCTCGTCCAACCGAAAGAGGATCTCGGCGATCGCCACGCCCAGCACGGCGTCCCCCAGAAACTCCAGGCGTTGGTTGTCCTTGTGGGCGTGGGCGTGCTCGTTCACGTAGGAGCGATGGGTCACGGCCCGCAACAGGAGCCGCTGGTCGTCAAAGCTGTACCCCAGCGTCTCTTCCAGGTCCCGCAGGTCATCTTCCCGGGCCGGTCGGTCTCCCTGATCTCTCGACGCCCCGCTCCTCACCGCCGAGCCTCCTCGATCCACCCACCGCCGAGGACCTCCTCGCCAGAATAGAACACCGCGGCCTGGCCGGGGCTCACCGCTCGCTGGGGCTCCTCGAACTCCACAAACACCGTCGACGGATCGTCTCCGACGGTGATCAGCGCCGGCACGGGCTCCCCGGCGTACCGGATCTTCACCTGGCACTCCACGGGCCCCACGGGCCGCTCAAAGGACAGCCAGTTGGCTCGCTCCGCCACCAACCCCCGGGAGAAGAGCGCGTCCCGACTCCCCACCACCACGGTGCCCTCCTGAGGGCGAATCGCCTTCACGTAGAGGGCTTCATGATAGCTGATCCCCAGGCCCCGACGCTGCCCGACCGTAAACTGATGGATCCCGTCGTGCTCTCCCAGGACCTCACCATCCTCGGTGACGATCTGGCCCGGGGTCCGCTCCCGCTCCGCCAGGAGGTCGGCCACAAACTCCTTGTAGTCACCGCCGCCCACAAAGCAGATCTCCTGACTCTCCGGCTTCTCTGCGGTCTCCAACCCCATCCCACGGGCCAGCTCCCGGACGTCGTCCTTGGTGAGCTCTCCCAGGGGAAAGAGGATCCGCCCCAGAGCCTCCCGGGGAAGCCCAAAGAGAAAGTAGGACTGGTCTTTGGTTCGGTCTACGCCCCGCAGAAGCTTCGGAGCCTCCCCGGATCGGTCGATCCGGGCGAAATGCCCGGTGGCCAGGTACTTCGCCCCCAGCGCCAGAGACCGCTTCAGGAGGATGTCGAACTTCAGGTGATCATTGCAGGCCACGCAGGGGT
>SKON01000234.1 GCA_007120035.1 Myxococcales bacterium | reverse complement strand
GAGCTCGTGCAGAGCGACGTGGCGCGGCAGTTGATGAACATCTTCTTCATGCGCAACGAGGTGAATAAGGACAAGGTCGTCGACGGGCGGACCCGGCCGGCGAAGGTGAACCGGATCGGCGTGCTGGGGGCGGGCCTGATGGGGGCCGGGATCGCTCAGGTGGCCGCTCATAACGGGTACACCGTGCGGATGAAGGACCGAGACTGGGAGGGCCTCGGGTGGGGGATGAACTACGTGAACGACCTCTTCCAGAAGCTCGTGAAGCGGCGACGGTACACGGCGCCGGAGGCGGATATCGCCTTCGGACGAGTGACGGGGACCGTGGAGTACGACGGCCTGGAGCGTGCCGAGCTGGTCGTGGAGGCGGTGTTCGAGTCCCTGGAGTTGAAGCAGCAGATGGTGGCCGATCTGGAAGCCCTGGGGAATAAGGACCAGATCTTCGCGAGTAACACTTCGACGATCCCGATCCGAGACATCGCGGCGAAGGCCGAGCGGCCCGAGAATATCCTGGGGATGCACTTCTTCAGCCCCGTGCACAAGATGCCGCTCTTGGAGATCATCCGGACGGAGAAGACCTCCAGAAAGGCGCTGGCGACAGCCCTGAAGGTGGGCCGAGACATGGGTAAGACCTGTATCGTGGTCAACGATGGCCCGGGGTTCTTTACGAGCCGGGTGATCGGAGCCTACATCAACGAGGCCGGGTGGATCCTGCAGGAAGGGGCTCGGATCGAGGATATCGACGAGGCGATGACGGAGTTCGGGTTCCCCGTGGGTCCCCTGAAGCTCGTCGACGAGGTGGGCCTCGACGTGGGCCAGAAGGCCGCCGGGGTTCTTCGGGAAGCCTTCTCGGAGCGATGGGACGCGCCGACGGCCCTGGAAGCCCTGGCCGAGCAGGGCCGCAAGGGGCGCAAGAACAACAAAGGGTTCTACGACTACGAAGGGGCCGGGTCGAACCACCCCGATGAGACGGTGTACGACGTGCTGCCCCATGGCCGGGATCGGCGTCGCATGGATCGAGAGCTGATCCAGCAGCGGTGCTGGCTGGCGATGTTGAACGAGTGCGCCTACTCCTTGGAGGAGGAGATCCTGCGGCACCCCCGAGACGGGGATATCGGGGTGATCTTCGGTCTGGGGTTCCCGCCGTTCCGCGGGGGGATCTTCCGGCACGCCGACACCGTCGGCCTGCAGGAGGTGGTGGACCAAATGAACCGGCTGGCCGACCAATTCGGCGAGCGACTGACGCCGGCGAAGATCCTGGTGGATATGGCGAAGAAGGGAGAGACCTTCTACGGGTGAGCCCGGCGACAAGACTTCTCTGACCTCATCGAGGTGAACTGATGGCGAAGAAAAATAAGACGATCAGCCTGGGCGGTGACGATCCCGTGGTGGTGGTGGCCGGAGTACGGACACCCTTTGCCCGGGCCTGGACGGTGTTCAAGGACTGGAACGAGGCCGACCTGGGTCGGCAGTGCGTAGCGGAGCTCGTGAACCGGGTGGACATGGATCCCGAAGAGGTAGACGAGCTGATCTTCGGGTGCGTGTCGGCGCCGATGGACGGGCCGAACGTGGCCCGAGAGATCGTGCTGCGAAGCATGTTGCCCCAGCATATCCCGGCGTCGACGGTGCAGATGTACTGCGCGTCGAGCGCGGCGGCGGCCATGCAGGGGATCAACTCCCTGTTGGTGGGGACCTCGAAGGTGGTGATCGCCGGCGGGGTGGAAGCGATGAGCGCCGCCCGTGCTCGGTTCTCGCTCTCTATGACCCACGCATTGCAGGAGGCCGGGAGCGCCCGGACCCTGCCGAGCCGGCTGCGCGCCCTGGGGCGGATCAAGCCGTCGGACTTCAAGCCCGAAGCGCCAGCCATCGAGGAGTCCACGACGGGCAAGTCCATGGGGGAGTCCGCTGAAGAGATGGCCAAGGACTACGGGGTGACCCGGCAGGAGCAGGACGAGTACACGGAGATGACCCATCACCGGGCGGCGGCGGCCTTTGAAGAGGGTCGGATGCCCGAGGTGATGACCGTGTTGACCGGCGATAAGTTCGATGAGCCTGTGGAGAAGGACACCCTGGTGCGCCCCGACACGTCGGTGGAGGCCATGGCCCGGCTACGACCGGTGTTCGATCGAAAGCACGGGACGATCACGGCGGCGAACTCCTCGCCGCTGACCGACGGGGCGTCGGCGGTGCTCTTGATGCGGGAGAGCACGGCGAAGAAGTTGGGCCTGAGCTATCAGGCGAAGATCCGGTCCTACGCCCAGATCGGGATCGACATTCAGAAGTATCACCTCCTGCTGGGCCCGACGCTGGCCACGCCGATTGCCCTGGAGAGGGCCGGGGTGACGCTGAAGGACATGGATCTCGTGGAGATGCACGAGGCATTCGCCGCGCAGGTGTTGGGTAACCTGAAGGTGTGGAAGGATAAGAAGTTGAGCAAAGAGGTGGGGCTCGACAAGCCGATCGGGGAGCCCGATATGGACACCTTCAACGTCAACGGCGGCTCCGTGTCCATCGGCCACCCCTTCGGCGCGACCGGCGGACGGCTGATCATGCAGCTCACCGGCGAGCTGGAGCGGCGGGATAAGAACCTGGGTCTCTTGACGATGTGCGCCGCCGGCGGTCTGGGGCTGACAATGGTCCTGGAGCGGTGATGAGGGGCCGGTGGAGACCTTCTATCTGATCAGTGGGATCCTGGCGGTCGGGTTCTTGGCGGCCTACTTCGGGTTTCATTTCTATAAGGATCGGATCGCCCGTCGGGTGTGGCCCGAGGTGGCTGAGCGGTGTGGGCTGACCTTCGACGGGCGGGGCGATATCTACGACGGGAAACCCTTCGTGACCGGTGAGATCCGGGGGTTCGAGGTCCTGGCGAGGCATCCGTACAACGGTAAGGGGGCGTCGTTCTTAAGCCTGAGCGTGACGATTCCCAGCGAAGAGCAGGATCTCTACGTGGGTCGATCGACGGCGGGAATCGTCGGGAGGCCGAAGAAGACCGGGGACCCCAGGTTCGACAAGAAGTTCAAGGTGGTCAGCGCTCTGCCGCAGCAGGAGTTCTTGATGCTCCTGAGTGATGAAGTGCGGGGGCTTGTGTTGGAGTCGGAGGCAGGGCGGTTCGGCTCCCTCACGGGGGCGACGGTGGTGGTCTCGCGACAGCAACCGAAGTCTGCAGAGGACGCGATGGCGCTCATCGAGTACGGGGTTCGGTTGGCCGAGGCCTACGATCGAGGCCATCAGGCCCTGGCGGAGTACCTGGCGAGTCGGGTGAAGGAGGTGGCGCCTGAGTCCCCTGCGGATCGGCAGGGCGAGGGGTGGTAAGTAGTTGTTCTGCGATTCCCGGTGTCGTAGAGTGGTCGGCAGATCTGTGAAGACTCGTATCCAGCGGAGCTCCTATGTCGTTACGTCTGATTGTCGTGGTAGTCGCCTGTTGTTCCTTTGCCCTGATGGGCTGTGGCGAAGAGGAAGGGGGGCGAGGGACGGGAGGCGGCGGCGGTCCGGTGCCGGCGAACCATAACCAATGTGAGCCGATCCCGGCGGAGGAGGCCTGCGAAGAGGCGGAGCTCGAGTGTGGGACCCACGAGCTGCCCGATGGTTGTGAGGGCACCATGGAGGTGAGCTGCGGCAATGAGCTGGAGGTCTGCGGGGAGTTTGAGACCTGCGGGGGCGGCGGGGAGCCCGGGATCTGCGGGTGCACCACGCTGAGCGACGAGGAGCTCTGCGAGGAGGAAGAGGTGGAGTGTGGGCCCTTGCAGGTGGTCGACGCCTGCGGGGAGTCTCGAAATATCGACACCTGCGGGTTGCCCAGTGAAGTCTGTGGGGAGTTTGAGACCTGCGGGGGCGGCGGCGAAGAAGGGGTGTGCGGTTGCACGCCCACGAGCTGCGAGGAAGAGGGGATCCTCTGCGGGACGATCAGCGATGGGTGTGGAGCGCAGCTGGAGTGCGATCTCTTCTGCGCCGAGCAGGTAGAGGTGGGCGATCAGCACGGGTGTGCTGTGGGGTCGGGGCGAGTGAAGTGCTGGGGTCGAAACCACTACGGACAGTTGGGTGTGGGCGATACCTCAGGGCGGCAGAACCCCGATGACGTCGACGGGATCGAGACGGCGGTGGCTGTGTCGGCGGGCTCCTTCCACTCCTGCGTGCTCTTGGACGACGGATCGGTGCGGTGCTGGGGTCGAAACGACCGGGGTCAGCTGGGGGTAGGATCGACGGTGCCGTCGTCGGTGCCCTCGAGCCAGGCGATCTTCTCCGGGGCGCTGGCTGTGGAGTCCGGGGAGCTCCACTCCTGCGCGATCGTCGGCGAAGAGGAGGAGTTCAACGGGGCCGACGGGCCTGAGACCCTGCCGGCGGGCCGGGTAGAGTGCTGGGGGTCCAACGACTACGGGCAGATCGGTGATCCCGTGCTGGATCTGGGGACCACCGTGGGCGTGCCTACAGAGGTGGCCCTGCCAGCGGGGATGGTGGCGGTAGAGATCGCTGCGGGGGCGAACCACTCCTGCGCGTTGGTGGGGACCGTCGGCGGAGAGCCGCGGGAGGCGGTGTACTGCTGGGGTCGAAACGACTTCGGGCAGATCCAGTCTCGGCAGGCGAATTACTCGTCGGCCTTCGATCTGGCGAACACGAGCTCGTCGACGATCGAGCCCGACGATCCGAACGGAGTGGTCCGGAGCTTCAACGTCTCGAGCTGTGGGACTCTGTCGGGGCTCGAGGTGAGCGTGAACATCTCCCACCGGGATCGAGGGTTGTTGGAGGTGGTCTTGATCGCGCCCGACGACACCGAGGTGGTGCTCCACGAAGGAGATGGGGAGGGAGAGGATTTGGTGGCGACCTATTCGACGGAGATACAAGGATACCTGGGCAGTGATGGGGCAGGCCAATGGGCGGTGCGGGTGGTGGACACCGACGGGGCGTTTGATGACGAGGAAGAGGAAGAGGGGGAGGTGAACTCCGTGACGTTGAGCTTCTTCTGCGAGGAGGCGATCCTGGCCGAGATCCAGGCCAACGGCGGGCTCTTCTATGCGATCAAGGAGCCCACGGCGCTGGCCCTGGGGGATCATATGGACCGACCGCGGTGGATTTCCGCAGGGATGCAGCACACCTGCGTGCTCGACGACGACACCGAGGAGGCTGTTTGTTGGGGGGCGTTCTACGCGTCACCGCGGACGCCGACGAGCTGTAACTCGACGATCAATTTGTACCAGGGCTCCGGGGAGCCGGCGAACAACTCGACGGCCTTCAACCCCGACTTCTGCTCCATCCTGCCTCGCCATGACTCGCCGGGAGCGTTCTTCCGGGCCATGGAGTACTCGGTGCAGACCAACGGAAACCACAACCTGCAGCGGGCGGCGATCGACGGGTTGTCGTCGGAGCCGGTACGGATCGAGGTGGGGGATCAGATGTCGCCTGTGGCGATGGTCTCCGGGGCGAATCACTTCTGTGGGATCGTGGACGTCGACGAGTTCGACCGGAGCAATATCTACTGCCTGGGGAGCAACCGGTTCGGGCAGGTCGGCGACGGGACGGACAACAACTGGTACTTTACGCGGGTGGTGAACCGGGACGTGGACGACAACACGGTGGAGGCCGTGCAGATGTCGTTGGGGCTGGACTTCTCGTGTGCGCTCCTGGTGAACAACAACATCCAGTGCTGGGGGAACAACGAGCACGGTCAGATCGGGAACTCGTCGTTGCAGGAGGATGAGTCGTTCCGGCCGTTTGACGTGCGGTTGCAGCTGGCCGACTGAGGGCTAGCCTGCACTATGCGGACTAGACGGCTCGTCTGAGGATGTCGGCGAAGCGCCAGACCTCGTCGAAGGTGTTGTAGAGGGGCACGGGGGCGACGCGGATCACGTCGGGTCGGCGGACGTCGCAGACCACGCCGGCGGCTTGGAGGGCCTGGTCGATCTGGTCGGCGAGCCCCGGGGCCAGGATGGAGAGCTGGCAGCCCCGGGCGTCGATGGTGGAGGGGGTGATGATCTGGAAGGGGCTGTGGGGGATGTCTTCGAGCAGGGCCTGAAGGTAGGTGGTGAGGGTCTCGCTCTTTTCGCGGAGGGCAGCCATGGTGGCGTCGTCGAAGATCTCAAGAGAAGCCCTCAGGGCGGCCATGCTGAGGACCGGGGCGTTGCTGAGCTGCCAGCCGGCGGCGCCCTTCTGGGGCGTGAAGGTGGTGCCCATCTGGAATCGGGTGGCCGGGTCGGTGCCCCACCAGCCGGCGAATCGGGGGAGCTCGGGGGCGTCGCCGTGGCGGTCGTGGACGAAGATGCCCGAGACCGCTCCGGGCCCGGAGTTCATGTACTTGTAGGAGCACCAGGCGGCGAAGTCGGGGCCCCAGTCGTGGAGCTTCAGGGGGACGTTGCCGGCCGCGTGGGCCAGGTCAAAGCCCACCCGAGCGCCAGCGTTGTGGCCGGCCTCGGTGATGGCCTTCAGGTCGAAGAATTGGCCCGTGTAGTAGTTCACGCCGCCGAAGAGGACCAGGGCGAGGTCGTCGGCGTGGTGGGCGATGAGCTCCAGGATCTGCTCCGTGTCCAGGGTGTGCTCCCCCTCGTGGGGGGCTGCCTGGATAATGGCTTCCCGGGGGTCGAACCCGTGGAGGAGGGCCTGGCTCTGGACGGCGTAGAGGTCGGAGGGGAAGGCGCCGGCCTCGATGAGGATCTTGTACCGCCGGTTCGTGGGGCGGTAGAAGGTGGTCATCAAGAGGTGGAGGTTGGTGGTCAGGGAGTTCATGGCGACCACCTCGGAGGGGCGGGCGCCGACGACTCGGGCCAGAGGCTCCTGGAGGGGCTCGTGGTAGCTGTACCAGGGATAGGGCTCCTCGAAGTGGCCCTCGACGCCTTTCTCGGCCCAGATCTTCAGCTCCTCGTCGAGGCAGGCCCGGGTGGTCTTGGGTTGGAGGCCCAGGGAGTTACCGCAGAAGTAGATCTTGGGGGTGCCGTCTGGGTTCTGGGGGATGTGGAAGCGGTCTCGGAAGGCCCGGAGGGGATCTTCTCGGTCCAGATCTTGGGCGTATGAGCGGTCCATCTTAGACGACCTCCAGGGGGTAGAGGATGGGGCGCGAGGGGGCGGCGTCGGTGAGGAGCCGGGCGAAGCGCAGGGAGAGGGCGTAGGGCCCGTCGGGGAGATCTCGGGGGACGGAGACCATCTCGGTGATGGTGCGGCGTTCTTGATCCCCGAAGAAGGTGTGGTGGCTGGTCAGGCCGCCGCCGTCGGACTCGCGGTCCACGGAGGGGAGTTCCAGGAGGAGGTGGTCGCAGGAGAGATCCCGGAGGGCGCGGGCGGCCTGATCGGTGAGGTACGGGGGGTTGTGGCCGGTGTGGTCCTGAGCGGGGCCGGCGTAGAGGCCGTCGTCGGAGGGGATCCGCAGGACGAGGGCGTCGTGGAAGCCCTCGGGGACGTGGACTCTGGCGAGGGCCTGTTCGATGGCGGCGGCGGTGATGACCAGGTCGTCAGGGTCGGCAGTGCCGGCGTAGGTGTCGGAGGACTCCGAGAGGGGGCGCAGGCGGACCGTGATCAGCGTGGCCGCGAGCAGCGGGGCGGCGACGCAGTCCGCCACGGGGATCCGACGCTCCGTGATGTGGCCGATGCTCTCGGTGTGGGTGCCGTTTCCGTGAGGCGTGATGGTGAGGGTCTCGCAATTGGCGGCGCCGCCGCGGCGGGTGTCACCGACGAACCCGTCGGTCTCGAATGCCTCCGAGGTGGCCCGGGGGAGGCCAAAGGCCCGGGCCTGCAGGCCATGGAAGTCCAGGGGTATGGCGATCTCTCGACCGGGGCCCAGGGCGTATCGTCGACCGCCGGCCTCCAGGAGGACCCGGGGGGCGGTCACAGGGACCCCAGAGACGCGGTGTGGGCTCGGCTGGCCTCGGTCTCGAAGGCGTCTCGGGTCTTGCCGAGCCACTCCAGAGCGGTGCCGGAGAGCATCCGCTCTTTGACCTCGGGGGAGAAGTCCATGGACTCGATGAGCTTGCCCGGGTGGTGTTCGCCGAGGACGAAGGGGTAGTCCGTGCCCAGGGCCAGGCGCTCTGGTCCGAAGCGGTTGACCAAAAACGAGAGGGCCTGGGGGTCGTGGACCAGGGTGTCGAGGTAGATGCGGTCGATCAGGTCCCGGGGCGGAGTGGTGGTTCGAGTCTGGCAGAGGTCGGGGCGGACCTGAAAGCCCCAGTCGATCCGGCCCAGGGTGGCCGGGAAGGAGCCGCCGCCGTGGGCGAAGGCCACCCGCAGGTTGGGGTACTTGTTGAGGACCCCGCCCATCATGAGGCTGCAGATGGCCCGGGAGGTCTCGGCGGGCATGCTGACCAGCCAGGGGAGCCAGTAGTCCGTGAGCTGGTCCATGCCCATCATGTCCCAGGGATGGACGAAGACGGCGGCGCCGAGCTCCTCGGCGGCTTCCCAGAAGGGATCGAACCGGGGGGCGTCGAGGTTTTCGCCGTTGACGTGGGTGCCGATCTCGACGCCCGAGAGGGGGAGCTCCTTGACGCAGCGTTCGAGCTCCTGGACGGCCCGCTCCGTGTCCTGCATGGGTAGGGTGCCGAGGCCGGCGAACCGGTGTGGGTGGTCGTCGACGATGCCGGCGATATGATCGTTGAGGATCTTGGAGAGATCGTGGGTGTCGGCGGCTTTGGCCCAGTAGCTGAACATCACGGGGACCGTGGAGAGGACCTGGACGTCGACGCCGTGTTCGTCGCATTCGCTCAGGCGGACCAGGGGATCCCAGACGTTGGGGTCGACCTCCCGAAAGAACTGCTCGCCCTTCATCATCAGGGCCGAGCAGCCCGGGCAGTCGTGGTCCAGGCGGATGAAGCCCTCGTACCCGTAGCGTTCGGCCAGGTCCGGCCAGGTCCGGGGCAGGATATGTGCGTGAATATCGATCTTCATGATCGGTCCGCTCGCTGCGGGGGATTATTTTTCGAGGTAGGCCCCACAGTGCCCGCAGGTGCGCTTTTCGTCGTCGGCCCAGAAGGCCTGGATGGCGCCCTTGAGCTGGGTGACGATGTCTGTGAGGTAGAAGAACTCCTCGTGGAGGACTTCGCCGCACTCGTCGCAGTACCAGCGGAGGCCGTCGTGGTCGTCGGGGTCGCGCTTATGCTCGATGACGAGGCCGATGGTGTCGGCGCCCCGCTGAGGGGAGTGAGGGATCATGGAGGGGAGAAGAAAGATCTCTCCCTCGCGGATCACCACGTCTTTATGCTCCCCGTCGTCGACGATCTTGAGGGTCATGTCGCCCTCGAGCTGGTAGAAGAACTCCTCGCTGGGGTCGATGTGGTAGTCCTTGCGCTGGTTGGGGCCGCCGACGACGAAGACCATGAAGTCGGCGTCCTCCCAGATCTTCTTGTTGCCCACGGGGGGTTTGAAGGCGTCGCGGTGGTCGTCGATCCATTTCTTGAAGTTGATCGGCGGTAGCATGGCGCTCATGAGGGCTCCCGGTGGAGGGTAGAGAAGGGTCGAAAATCGTGCCCCTGATACAACCGTTTAGGCGGGCGTTTTGTCAAGGAGTCCCGGCGCATAGGTCTGGGCCGCGCGCCGAGGGTTGGGTACGGCCTCTTCGCTGAAGAAGGCGAGGGCGTCGGGGTGAGGGGTGCCGTCGGCGAGGAGGCCGCGGTGGTAGAGGGCGCAGGCGTGGTGGAGGAGGTTGCCGCGGCGGAGGGCGATCTCGGCGGCCCGGTCGAGGTGGTTCAGGGCCTGGTTGCGCGACGAGTTGGTGGCTCGGGAGCGGTGGGCGATGGCGGCGGAGAGGAGGTGGGCGTAGAGGGTGGCGAGCTCGAAGTGCTTTTCTTTGTGGAGCGACCCGGCGATGCGACGGGCTTTTCGGAGCGTCGACGAGGCTGATGAGGCCGACGGGTCCTCGTCGAGGAGGGCCAGGTGGAGACGGCCCAGGGACCAGGAGATCTCGGCGCGGGCCATTCGGGAGCGACGGCCCAGCAGGGAGGAGGACATCTGAAGGAGCCCGTGGTGGAGCTCGTCGAAGGAGGCCTGGACCGTACCGGAGTAGATGGCGAGCTCCGCCGGGGTTCGGGCGTCGTAGAGGTGGAGGACAGAGCGGGTCAGGATGGGCGTGAAGAGCGGGGATGTGGCGAGGGCTCTGGCCAGCCGATCGGGGTGGTCGTCGAGAAGCCAGAGGGGGCCGGCGATGCGGTGGAGCGCGACGAGCTGAAGGAGGTTGCCCTGGTCATGGGCGCGGCGCAGGAGGCGCTCCAGGAGAGGTCGGAGCCGGCTCAGGCGCCCCAGGTCGAGGAGGCACTTGGCCTGCCAGACCTGGACGCGGTTGGTGCCGGAGGTGCGCTGGCTGCCGCGGCCGTGGCGATCCATGAGGTCTTCGGCGGCGAAGAGCTCGTCGACGGCTCGGGCGGTTCGGCCCTGGAAGACGGAGCAGGAGGCCCGGCACCCCATGATCACGGCGCGCTCGCCGGGTGTGGAGGCCATCTGATCAGCCTTCATGAGGAGGGCATCCACGGTCGGGGTGGAGCGCTCGCCCTCCCGGGCGGACTCGGCGACGGCTTCGAGGGCGAAGCTCTCCAAGGCGCCAGGGCGATGGCCGAGGTCCAGGGCGACCTTCAGCGTGGCGGGCCGGAACGCGAAGCCCAGGCCGGGGTCGAGGTAGGCGAGTTGGCGGCCGGCGGTGGCCATGACCTGCCACCGGTCAAGGGCCTCGGGGTCGATGTCGTCGATGGGGACGGGCTGAAAGTCGAGGCCCCGGCGGCGGAGTTTGAGACGATGGGTGGCGGCGAAGACGAGGAGTCCCGGCCGGGAGGAGGGGACCTTCAGGCCGCAGTCGGCGAGAATTTCGGTGAGGAGGGCGACGCCGCGGTGGATCTGGCCGTCGAGGAGGAGGGCCTCGGCGGCTTTATGGCGGGCCTGGCGGCTGTCGTCGATCTGGAGGAAGGCTTCGGCGGCTTCGCCGCAGAGGCCGGCGCTGAGCAGGGCCTCGGCGCGGCGGGTGGCGACCTCCCTGGTGAGGGTGTCGTCGGTGGCCCATCGCAAGATCCGGGCGTAGAGGCCGGCGGCCCGGTGGAAGGCGAAGGAGTCTTCGGCGCTCTGGGCGGTCCTCAGTGCGATCTGAACGGCTTCGTCATGGCGACCGGCGGCATCGAGGTGATCGACGAGGGCCAGGGGGTTGGCGGCGCCGCCGGCGAGTTGCTGGAGGTAGGCGTCGGCGAGGCGGTCGTGGAGGTGGCGAGCTCGATCGGGGGACATCGTGGCCAGGAGGGACTCCCGGATCCGGCTGTGGTAGAGGCGCAGACGAGGATGCTCGAGGGGGCCCTCTTCCTGCACAAGGCCCTCGATGTGCATGCGCTCGGCGCGACCGAGGATAGCCGGCCGGTCCCGCCTCAGGGCGGCTTGCAGGGAGTCGAAATCCAGGGGGAGCTCGGAGATGGCCAGAATCTCTAAGAGCTCCTGCTCCCCCGGGGAGAGCCGACGGAATCGCTCCCGGATCACCTCGGGGAGGTGGAGACCCCGCTGGGAGCGCAGGGCGGTGTCGGTGCTCCAGGAGCGGACCAGCTCTCGGAGGAGCATCGGGTGGCCCTCGGTCTCGTCGAGGAGCCGGTTGAGGTGGGCGTCATCGAGGGGCTCCGGGAGCGGCCAGACGGCGTCGATCAGGGCTCGGGTGTCGATCTCGGAGAGGTTTTGTAGCTCCAGGACGGTCGTCGCCGGCCCCGAGAAGAGGGCCTCTTCGTGGGGGCGTTCGGTGAGGAGAAAGAGGATCGGTGCCGACGGGAGGTGGGCTCGCAGGGCCTGGAGGAGGGCTCGGCTCTCGGGGTCCGCCCAGTGCCAGTCGTCGATGAAGATCAGCAGGGGCGTGCGGTGGGCGACGTGGTTCAGGAGCTCGGCCAGGGCCTCGAAGGCCCTCTCGCGAGGGGGACGAGAGTCGTCGGTGGGGTGCTCGGGGAAGAGGCCCGGGACCCGCTGAAGGACCGGGAAGAGGCGGCTCAACGGGTAGGGGTCGGTGAGGGCGGGCAGGGGGTTGTCCAGGGCCCACCGCTTCAGGCTATGGCTGAGATCGTCGATCACGCCGTCGAAGCCGTTGTAGGGCACGGCTTCCCGGCTGTAGCAGCGACCGGCCAGGACCAGGTGCTCGGCGCCATGGGTGGCGAGAAACCGGTGGGCCAAGAGGCTCTTTCCCACCCCCGGGGCACCCTGGATGGAGAGGATGCGGAGCTCGTCGAGGGACGCCGAGAGCTCCTGGCGGAGGGTCTGGATCTCCTGTCGGCGGCCGACGAAAGGATCCGCGGGGGCACGGGTCTCGACGTCTGTGCGGTGGCTGATCAGGACTCGGGGTTCTTCCCCATCCAGGCCGAGGCAGGCGGCGATGTCCTGCCCGGTAGGCCGCCTCGACGGGTCCCGGTGGAGGAGCTCCATGCAGAGGTGGCCGAGGTCTTCGGGGATGTCGGGGGCCCGACGGTGGATGGGCTCGGGGTCAACGGTGGTCTTGAGCTTGAGGATCTCGACGGGGTTGCCGTCGAAGGGATAGGTGCCGGAGAAGAGGTGGTAGAGGAGGACCCCGAGGTTGTACCAGTCGCTGGGGGGGCCAACGGGTTGGCTGTCGGCTTGCTCGGGGGACATGAAGAGCACCGTGCCGGCCAGGGTGTTTCGGGGCGGGGGCTCCCGCTTGTGGTCGATGTGCCACATGGCCATGCCGAAGTCGAGGAGGACCACCCGGGAGTGGGGGGTGACCAGGATGTTCGAGGGTTTGACGTCGCGGTGGACCAGGCCGAAGCCGTGGAGAGCCCGCAGTCCCTGGACGAGCTGGCCCAGAGCGTCGCGGAGGCCCGCCTCGTGGAGCTCGCCGCGGCCGTCGGGGGGGCGAAGGTGGGAGAGGAGATCCCGGCCCTCGATGAGCTCCATGGAGAAGAACCACCGGCCGTGATCGCAGACCAGGTCGCCGAATCGGACCAGGTGGGGGTGCTCGATCTCCCGGAGCGCTCGAAACTCTCTCTTAAGGTGGAAGAGGGCTTCCGGGTTCAGGGAGCGGAGGGTCTTCAGGGCGACTCGCTCCCGGCGCTGGCGATCGTAGGCTTCGTAGACCTTGCCCAGGGCCCCGGTGCCCAGGACGCGACGGATCTGGAAACGATCGGCCCAGATCTCTGCTTCCTCCCTGGGGCCGGTGGACTGCTCAACCACGGATCTCCTTCTCGACTGAAGGGGACACTATAGTCACCTTGGTTCAGGCATCAACAGAAGTTGTGGTATGCTCCCGGGAACGGAGGAACTGAAGCCTGTTCGTGGAGCGAGGATGGACCGGCGGCAATGGTATTGTGTGGGCTTGGTGGTGGCGATGGGGGCGACATCGTGTATTCGCGATCCCGACAGCTTCGAGTGGGCCGGGGAGTGGCCCGATGGGGGGATCGACGCCCTGTTGAATCAGTATCACGGAGATGGTGATGGGGGCGGCGACCCCGACGTCGCTGTGCCCGAGGACGGGTTTCAGAGCTGTCAGGACGTCGTGGACCATCTGGGGCCCGTGTCCAGTGGGGTGTATCCCATCGCTGTGGCAGGGGAGGAGCTGCAGATATACTGCGATTTCTCGGCCGACGGCGGGGTGGGGTATTCGCTCTACGAAGTGGAGTCGGCGGATCTCCAGGGGGATCCGTTGGCCTATCAGGCGGCCTGTGATGAGCTGGGGCTGGATCTGGTGGTGCCCCGGACCAGGGCCCATCTGAAGGCCATCCAGGGGTTCCACGGAGCGGTGCCGGCCGTCGTGGGGGTGTATCCCCGAGGGACCGCGGCCGGTGTGAGGCTTCATCATTGGGAGGGCCGGTGTGAGGGGCAGGGGTGTGATTTCTACCTCGACGACGGGGACGTCGGTTGCCTGCAAGAGCGGCAGGGGGAGGCCGATCTCTTTCGGCCCCTGGCCCGTGTCGGCGAGGGGTGCGAGTTTGGTCAGTGGGGCCAGGGAGAGGTCGGCGAAGAGTATCGGGGACGGGTGGTATGCTCGTTGAACCGCGGGGGGCCGGAGGTCGCTGAGTCGTGCTGGGAGTATCGGGTGGGTGATACGGTCCATAACGCCGGGCCCGATGGGATCAGCGGGGTGTATCAGTTGCGAGGTGAGGAGGGCGCGAACTACCAGGCCTATTGCGACATGACGACCGCCGGTGGGGGATGGACGCTGGCGATGAAGGTCGACGGAGAGGCCGAGACCTTCCGGTACGACGCCGACCTCTGGACCTCGGGGAGCGTGTTTCAGTCCAGCGCTCCCGACCTGGACCGGACGGAGGCGAAGCTGCGCAGCTTCTTGGAGATGCCCGCCACCCAGGTGTTGGTGAAGATGGAGGCCGCCGGTGGCGAGCTCCCGGCGCGTCCGGCGTTTCAATCTCTGGTGCTGGGGGTGAAGGTCGACTCGTTGCGAGGGGCGTTTCAGTCGGGAGAGGCGATCGGGGCCGGGCCGGGGAGCGACTCCTGGGTAGATCTCTTGCCCGCGGGCGCGTTGCAGCGAGGCCAGGAGTCGGCCGGGTTGAACCAGCGATTCGGGGCGGAGGCCGAGGAGACTCGGGTTCGAATCGGGATCTTGGGAGGCCCGGCGGAGGGGAGCTACGAGTCGTTCGTGGGGATCGGGGCGTCGGGGATCGCCTGCGGGCAGCAGACCCCTGTGGCCGGGAACACCTCGTTCGGGTGCGAGAGCGTGCCGGGGGATACGAATCGAGCGGCCTTCACGGCGGTGCTATTGCGGGATGTGCCGGTGCGGGAGAGCTGCCAGGCCCATCGGGAGGCCGGGGTGGCCCGGAGCGGGATCTATGAGGTGCAGGCCCCCGGCGATGAGGTGCGGACCGTGTACTGTGAGATGGAGCTCGCCGGTGGAGGGTGGACGCTGGCGGTGCTCTTCGGGCAGGAGGAGCGGCCGGTCAGGTTCTCCGGGGAGTATCCTCGTCCCGGGGGCAGCGAGTACGGGAGTTGGGTGCCCCTGATGACGAGCGTGGAAGCCCTGCAGACACCGGGAGATGCTGAGCAAGTCAGGCGCCATCTGAGCGTGGAAGCCAGGGAGGTCTTCGCGGCATCGGGGCGGGAGTTTTTGGCCTTCGTGGGAGGAAATACGCAGGACTATATCAGGGGGAGATTGCCTGGAACGTGCAACTTCTTTGATCCCGACGTGAGTTGTTCTCAAGACTCGGAGTTCTTCTCGGTCTTCGACTCCGAGGGGGAGGTGCTCCTCGATGAGGTGCGGGCGTGTACCAATGGTCGGCACGTTCCGGGGTTTGAGGACGACCAGTTTAACGAGTTCGGTCTGCACCTTCTCCACGGTCCGGTCGATCCAGATGTGGATACCTTTTATTGCGCCGCCGGGCTGGGAGGTGGTGCGGAGCCATGGAGTCGGGTGTTTACGACTTTTGAGGGGGGCACGGACCCACAGTTCTGGTCGCGGGGGGTCCTGCACCACTGGGGCCAAGATACGGAGAACAACGGCCAGCCAGGGATGCTCTTGATCCGGTAGCGCGCCGCTCTAGCCCAAGAGGGAGGGGAGCTGGGCGATCTGGTCGAAGCCGGTGCGGAGGAGAAAGTTGGAGTTCCGGCCGTAGCTCTTGGCGCCGAGGATGAAGAAGTTGGGCTCCGGGTTCTGGAGGGTCTCGGGGCCGCCGGCGTCGACGGCGAGGCAGTCGCCGCCGGACTGGGAGAGGAGAGAGGCGGCGAGCTTCATGGGGCCATCGCTGGCGTAGCAGAGGTGGACCTGGAGCTCCCGGTAGAGCGAGGTATCGGGGCGGTAGCCCACGTTGGCGATCACCCGGTCGACCTGGAGGGACTCGTCGCCGTCCTGGCGAGTGAGGGTGACGGCGACGCTGTGGCCCCGTGGCTCGAGGCGTTTGACCAGCGAGCCAGGCAGGGGGAGGACGCCGGGGAACTCGCCGCGGGCGGCGCGGTTACCGAGGGCGTCGAGGCGAGCCCGCTCCGGGAGGGGATCGTCGGCGATGAGGTCCCGGGGCTCCTGGTCGGTTCGGAAGGCCCAGATGATCTGGGTGTCTCCGTGATCTTCACGGAGCTTGAGGAGGCCGTCGAGGGTGGTCAGCGCGGAGTGACCGTGGCCCAAGAGGAGGATCCGCTGGCTGGCGAGGAGCTCCCGGTGGGTCCCATGGACGTCGGGGATGCCTCGTAAGAGCTCGCCGTTGAGGGCTTGTTCGCCCAGAGCCGGGAGGCCGCCGGGGCCCATGCCGGCCGGGTTGGAGAGGACCCCCGTGGCGTCGATGACGACATCGGCGGTGTCGTAGCGCTCGCCGTCGGGTCCCCGCACGTGCAAAAGGAAGGGGACCTCCTTGCGGTGGGGGTTGGCGAGGAGATCGCCTTTGAGGGCGGCGGAGCGAGAGACGCCGAGGGCGGAGGTCTCCTCGTGAAGGGTGATCCGAGGTCGGAGGGTGTTCAGCAACGGCTGGAGATACTCCTGCCGGTACGACGCACCCGTGGGGTAGTCAGCGGGGTCGGGCAGGGGTGTGTCGGAGGCCTGCAGGCGAGCTTCGCCCCAGGGGCTGCGGTTCATCTCCCAGGGGGAGAAGAACTGGACGTGATCCCAGCGACGGACGTGGGCCCCGGGGGAGGCTGCTTCGTAGAGGTGGATGTCGAGGTCCTCTCGGTCTGCCAGGAGGGCCGCGGTCTCCACGCCGATGGGGCCGGCGCCGAGGATGGCGATACGTCGGGGGGTCATCAGGTCTCCAGAAGCTCCCGGGCGGTGGCGACCACGTGGTCCGTGGTGATGCCGAACTGCTCGTAGAGCTCTTCATAAGGGGCGGAGGCGCCAAAGGAGTTCATGCCGATGGCTCGTCCTTCCAGTCCGATCCAGCGTTCCCACCCAAAGATGCTCCCCGCCTCGATGGAGATTCGTTTTTTTACCGATGGGGGGAGGACCCGATCGCGGTAGGAGACGTCCTGGACCTCGAAGAGATCCCAGCAAGGCATGCTGACGAGGCGGACCTTGTGGCCGTCCTCCCCGAGCTGATGCCAGGCGTCGAGGGCCAGAGAGACCTCAGAGCCCGTGGCGATGAGGATCAGCTCCGGGAGGTCGTCGCCGCTGTTGTCGGCGAGGATGTATGCGCCCTGGTCGGAGCGCCCGAAGCCTCCGAGGCCGCGGCGCTCCAGGGTGGGGACGTTCTGGCGGGTGAGGACGAGGCCCGAGGGGCCGTCGGTGCGCTCGATGGCGAGCTTCCAGCACTCCCGGACCTCGTTGGCGTCGGCGGGGCGGAAGACGAAGTAGTTGGGCATGGCCCGCAGGCTCATCAAGTGCTCGATGGGCTGGTGGGTGGGACCGTCCTCGCCGAGGCCGATGGAGTCGTGGGTGAATACCATCAGGGAGGGCTGGTGCATCAGGGCGGCCAGCCGGAGGGCGGGGCGCATGTAGTCGGAGAAGACCAGGAATGTGGCGCCGAAGCCGCGGGCGGCGCCGTGGAGGCAGAGGCCGTTGGCGACGGCGGCCATGGCGTGCTCCCGGACCCCGAAGTGGATGTTCTGGCCGGCGAACTCGCCGGCGGCGATCACGCCGTGCTCGGGGTGGAGGGTCTTGTTGGAGCCCGCCAGGTCGGCGGAGCCGCCGATGAGCTCCGGCAACACCCCGTAGAGGTGGTTGACGACCTTACCGCTGGAGGCGCGGGTGGCCATGCCTTTTTCGTCGGGCTGGAAGGAGGGGATGTCGTCGGCCCATCGGGGGGGCAGGTAGCCCTGGATGCGGCGGTGGAGCTCGGCGTGGGCGTCGGGGCGGTCGGCCTTCATGGCGTCGAACCGGGACTGCCAGGCGGAGTGCCACTCTTCGCCGCGGCGGCGGGCCGTGGCGGTCATGTGGTCCCGGACCTCGTCGGGGACGAAGAAGGGCTCGTCGGCGGTCCAGCCGAGGTACTCCTTGGTCTTGCGGATCTCCTCTTCGCCGAGGGGTGATCCGTGGGAGCTGGAGGTGTCGGCTTTGTTGGGGGAGCCGTAGCCGATGATGGTCTTGACGCTGATCAAGGTGGGGCGGTCGGTGTGGGCCTTGGCTTGCTCGATGGCCTTGTCGATGGCGTCGATGTCGTTGCCGTCGTCGACCTGCAGGACCTGCCACCCGTAGGCTTCGAAGCGGCGGGTGGTGTCTTCCGTGAAGGAGATGTCTGTGCGGCCGTCGATGGTGATGGAGTTATCGTCGTAGAGGAAGATCAGCTTGCCCAGGCCGAGGTGACCGGCCAGGGAGGCGGCCTCGTGGGAGATGCCCTCCATGAGGTCGCCGTCGGAGCAGATCCCGAAGGTAAAGTGGTCGATGATGTCGCCGTAGGAGGCGTTGAGGTGGGCCTCGGCCAGGGCCATGCCTACGGCGGTGGCGAAGCCCTGGCCCAGAGGGCCCGTGGTGGTCTCGACGCCGGGGGTGAGCTCCGCCTCGGGGTGGCCCGGGGTGAGGCTCTTCCACTGCCGGAAGTTCTTGATCTCCTCCATGGTCATGGACTCATAGCCCGTGAGGTGGAGGAGGCTGTAGAGGAGCATCGAGGCGTGGCCGTTGGAGAGGATGAACCGGTCACGGTTGATCCACTCCGGGTCGGCCGGGTCGTGGCGGAGGTGATTCTGCCACAGGACGTAGGCCGTGGGGGCCAGGCCCATGGGGGCGCCGGGGTGGCCGCTGTTGGCCCTCTGGACGGCGTCCATGGAGAGGGTGCGGATGGTGTTGATGCTCAGCTGCGCGAGTTCGCCGTTCATGGTCGCCCCTTATCAAGCGTCAAAGTTCACCGGTGCCGGGCCTCTTTCTCTATGAAAAGAGGGGTGGTGTCAACGTTCGGGTGGGGTGAGCCTTCGGGCTCAGGACTCGTCGCGGAGGAAGACGTACTCGTCGTCGGAGGAGCGCTCGTCGCTGAAGTAGTAGCCCAGCTCGGTGAAGCCCTTGAGGTCCTCGGGGTTCGTGATCTGGTGGCGGACCATGAAGTCCGTGAGGGTGCCGCGGAGGCGTTTGAGGTAGAAGGTGATGGACTTGTACTTGCCGTTGCGGAAGTCGAGGAACTTCACATTGAGGAACCGGGCGTTGAGCTTCTTCTTTTGGACGGCCCGGAAGTACTCGTTGCTGGCCAGGTTGAGGATGATGTCGTCGCCCTGGGCGTCCAAGGCGGCGCCGACGGCGTCGGTGATCTCTTGGCCCCAGAACTCGTAGAGGTTCTTGCCGCGGTCCGTGGAGAGGCGAGTGCCCATCTCGAGGCGGTAGGGCTGCATGAGGTCCAGGGGGCGGAGGAGGCCGTAGAGGCCGGAGAGGATCCGGACGTGGCTCTGGAGGAAGTCGAAGTGGTCGCCGGAGTACTCGTCGAAGTCGAAGTCCCGGTAGACGTCGCCGTCGAAGGCGAAGATCGCCTGGCGAGCGTTCTCCGGAGTAAAGGGAGTGTGGAACTGCTGGTACCGGTCGAGGTTGAGGGTGGCCAGGTCCTCGCTGATGTCCATGAGATCCCGGAGGTCCTCGAGAGAGTACTTGCGGAGGACGTCGATGAGCTCCTTGGAGTCGTCGAGGAAGTCCGGGATGGTGTGGGTGTCCGTGGGCAGGGGGGATTCGTAGTCCAGGCTTTTGGCCGGGGAGAGGAGGACGAGCATGAGGGTACCTCGGGGACAGCAGGGATAAGTCACGGCAGAACAACGGTGCCACCATAACCACGAGGCCCGATAAGGCAATGCCTTTCCCTTGGGGGAGAGGGGTTTACCCTCCAAGCGTAGGGAAGTAGGGAACGAGTCAGATCAAAGAAGAGAACCAGGGGGGAGCGAGATGTGGCGAGCTACGATTGCGTGGTTGGGGTGGGTGCTCTGTGTGGGCCTGGGCTGTGGGCCGAACCCGGCGGCGCCGGGGCCGACGGTGCCGGCCGAGGAGTTCGGAGAGGAGGAGGCGTCGGTGTGGATGGCGCTGGTGGTGGAACGGTTGGAGGCCGATCGGTTCTCGCCGCCACGGGCGTCTCGGGTGCTGGGGTACTCCGGGGTGGGGATCTACGAGGCTGTGGTGTACGGGAGCCGGGATCTGGAGACCCTGTCGGGGCGGCTGAACGGCCTGGAGGCCCTGCCGGCCCCGGACACCCGGGCGTTGGACTTTCCCACCGTGGTTCACGGGACCATGGGGCATCTCTTGCCGGTGCTCTTCGCGGAGGAGGAGAGCCGGGCCCGGATCGCCGAGGTGCTGGCTGAGCAGGTGGAGGCCCGGGAGGCGGCCGGGGTGAGCGCTGAGGTCCTGGATCGGTCCTACAACCGGGGGGTGTTGCTGGCGGAGGTGATCGCCGGGTGGGCCGCAGACGACGGGTATGGGCTCCGAGAGCAGGGGCTCCATTCGCCGCCCGTGGGAGATCACGTGTGGGTGCCGACGTCGGTGGAGAACCCTGGGCCCATGGAGCCCTTCTGGGGGACGCTGCGGCCCTTCGCGATGCCCGGGGCCGACGCCTGTCGGCCGCCGGAGCCGGTGCCGTTCTCGGTGGAACCTGACTCGGCGTTCTATCAGGAAGCCTATGAGGTGTGGGAGGTCAGCCAGACGTTGACCGCCGATCAGGAGCATATCGCCCGGTTCTGGGCCGACGATCCGGGGGAGACGGCGACCCCGCCGGGGCATTGGATGGCCCTGGCGAGGCAGATGGCCGCCGAGCGAGAGCTGAACCTGGCCGAGGCCGCCGAGCTCTACGCCCTGGTGGGGATCACGGCGGCCGACGCGTTCATCTCCTGTTGGGAGGAGAAGTACCGGTCCTATCTGGTGCGGCCCGTGACCTACATTCGGGAGCATATCGACCCGGAGTGGGAGACCCTGATCGGGACGCCGCCCTTTCCGGAGTACACCTCGGGGCACTCCAATATCTCCGGGGCGTCGGCGAAGGTGTTGACGGCGCTCCTGGGAGAGTTTCCCTTCGAAGATCGGACCCACGAGGGGCGGGGATTGGGGATCCGAAGGTTCGAGAGCTTCGAGCACGCCGCTCAGGAGGCGGCGATCTCGAGGCTCTACGGGGGGATCCACTACCCGATGGGGATCGATCACGGCCTGCCCCAGGGAGAGTGTGTGGCCCAGTTCGTGGTGGACCTGATCCGATAGCCGCTGAGGGGAAAGAAAAAGCCCTCCTGGCCGGCGAAAGAGGCCGGCCCGGAGGGCTTGAGGTGGCTACCGAGGTGAATCAGTCGCAGGCGACGTTGGCTTCACCGGGGGTGCCGTACTTGGGCTCCCCGTCTACGGCTCCCTCGAAGTACTCGTTGGCCGGGACTTCGGGGGTCAGGCACCAGTGATCGTCGATGCCGTCGGCGTTGCTCTGCAGCAGGGAGTTGACGTCTTTCTGGTAGGAGACGCCGAGCTCCACGTGGTTGAAGTTGTAGGCCAGGGAGTCGATGGTGACCTCATCGCAGACGATGGCGATCTCATCGGGGTTGCTGATGGTCGGGCCGTTCCGGAGGGCGAAGGTGAAGACATAGCCCTCGTCGAGATCGGCGGCGCCGCCGGGGCTGCTGGTCATCAGACCATAGCCGCCGGGCTGCACGAGCACATCGGAGGTGATGATTTCTTCGACGTCGTCACGGACCAGGGTGCAGCCAGCCAGGTTCAGAGGCTCCGCTCCCGGGTTGTGGACCTCGATGAACTCTCCGGGATCGTTACCGCCGGCCTGGTACTGAGCCATGAACTCGGTGATCACGATCTCCATGGGCTCCGTGGGGGCCGGGGTAAACCCGACGAAGTCGAGGGAACCTTCGACGGGGACTCCCCAGATGTCCTCCAGGCCGTTGAATTCGATGGTGTAGATCTGGCCCGTGGTCTGGGCAGTGGTCTCGATGAGGACCTCCCGGCCTTCGGAGACGGCGGCGGTCACGTCGAGGCCGTCGATGGTGAACTGAGAACCGCTGATGTCGACGTCGTCGATGGGGCGGCTGAAGAAGAGGGTGACCAACTCGGGGTCGTCGGCGATGGCCGAGACCGGCGACGTGGCAGGGCAGTCGTCGACGAAGGTCAGCTCCAGAGGTGACCAGATCGAAGGCTGAGGGGTGTCGGTGAACCGCCACATGGGTTGGTTCTGGATCGAAAGGACGCACCCGACCTCGATGTTGATGTCCTGGGCGACCGCGTTGGGGGTCCGGAAGACCATGGATTCACCGGTGTCGTTTTCGATGCCGTAGCCTCGGTGGCCGCTGCCGGCAAAGATGAAGCTCTCCGTGACGGTGAACTCCAGATCGAAGATCCGGGACTCGTAGTCGTCGAGGTCGTCGCCGATGTCTTCCACGTCGGTGATGTCTTGGCTCACGAACGAGGGAGGAACGGCCAGGCGGATCACCTCGACGTTGTCGAACTCTGTGACCCGGGTGTTGTCGTCGCGCTCAAGGTCGATCTCTTGGACGTCGAAGCTGACGACCTGGCCGACTCGGACCGGGGAGTCCTCGAGATCCTCGAGGACTACGAAGAGACCGGGGCCTTCGGCGGAGGCCTGGACGAAGAAGCCCGAGGAGTGTCCGCCCACGGTCACGGGAGGCCGGATGTAGGTGACCAGGACGTTCTCCAGACGAGTGCCGGCGCCGGCGGTGCCGTCTCGGAGGTCGGCGATGGTGTCGTTGGAGGCGGCGTCGAACCAGGGGCAGGGCTCGGCGGCTTCGCCCGGGGAGCCGATGTCGGCGATGTTGTAGACCCCGGTTCCTTCGCAGAAGACGAAGGGCTCGTCCGTGGGGAGGTCGATGAAGTCCGGGTCGCGGACGACGCTCACCCCGGGGGTGGAGGGATAGAGGGTCCCGTCGTCGTACACCGCTGACGCCACGAGGTTCTCGTCGCAGGAGAGGCCGATGGCCCCGGCGCCCGTGGCGAGCGCGAAGTCCTCAAAGACCAGGGTGGCTTCAAAGCCGGCGCCTATGCTGTTGGCGATGGTGACGAACTCACCGGGGGCGATCAGGGTGGATGCCTCGATGGTGATCGGATCGGTCATCTCTGTCGAGGTGATCGAGCAGCCCTGGAGGTCGAACTCCTCGTCGTCGGTGATGTTCAGAAACTCGATCCACTGGCCTTCGGCGGCGGATACATCGGTGGGGAGCTTCATGTACTCCGAGATGACCACCTGGCCCGGCCCGTCGGGGGCGCCGGGCTCGTCCTGATTCTGGTTCTGGTTTTGATTCTGGTTCTGGTTTTGATTCTGGTTCTGGTTCTGATTCTGGTTCTGATTCTGGTTCTGATTCTGATTCTG
>SKON01000093.1 GCA_007120035.1 Myxococcales bacterium | reverse complement strand
TGGTTTCGGAGGACCAGGTGGGCGACGAGGCTCAAGTAGGGAGGCAGGATGAGGAGGATGGCGTGGTCGGTGAAGAAGAGGGCCCAGTCCTCGAGGCCTTCGACGAAGACCAGGCCCACCCCAACGAAGTAGGTCAGGGCCAGGCCGAGGCCGATGCTGCCGAGGAGGCTGACCAGCCCTGGATAGATGCGCTGGAACACGTCGTCCCGTCAGAAGAGTGGGGTTCGGAGGCGGTCGCCGCCGTCGATGGTGATCAGGGAGCCAGTGATGAAGGCGCCGGCGTCGCTGGCCAGGAATTGGACCAGGGGGGAGATATCTTCCGGAGTGGCGAAGCGGCCGAGGGGGATGCGGGCCTCGAGCTTCTCTACGGTGGAGCGGTCGGTCCAGAGGCGCTCGTCGCTGCCCTCAGTGCGGACCGGTCCGGGGAGGATGGCGTTGACCGTGATGCCTGCGGCGCCCCATTCGACGGCGAGGGTCTCGGTGAGGCTGTTGATGCCGGCCTTGCTGGCGCCGGAGTGAGCCATCAGGGGGGAGCCGTTGTGGGCGTTGGTTGCGCTCATGTTGATGATGCGGCCCGGGACGCCGGCTTTCAGCCATCGGAGCCCCACGGCGCGGGACATCAAGAAGGTGCCGTTGAGGTTGATGTCGATGACGGTGCGCCAGCCGTTGGGGCTCATGGCCATGGCGGGGCCGACGAAGTTTCCGCCGGCGTTGTTGATCAACACGTCGAGGCCGCCGCGCTCCTCGAAGACCTCGCCGACGACGGTGTCGACGCGGTCCTCGTCGCGGATGTCGAGGAGTTTGAAGGAGCCTTCGCCGCCGCGGGATTCGATCTCGTCGACCACGGCGCGGAGCCGCTCCTCGCGGCGGGCGGCGATGACCACGTGGGCGCCGAGGGCGGCGAAGTCGAGGGCCAACTGCTTTCCGATGCCCGTGCCGCCGCCGGTGATGAGGACGGTCTTGTCGGCGAAGAGCCCGTCTCGGAAGAGGGGTCGTGAGTCCATGGTGCTCCTTGTGGGGAAATCAGCAGGCGACGGAGTAGCAGTCCTGTTGGTGAGCATCTCGAATACTCTCGACGATGCTCTCCGTGAGGGGGTCGACCTGGGCGATCACGTCGCCGGTGCCGAGGGCTTCGGGGTGGACCACCTCGTGCCAGGCGAACTGCTGGCTCTCATGGCAGCCAGACCACAGGGAGTAGCCCCAGCGGTCGGGGTCGAAGCCTCGCCAGAGGGCGACGTAGAGGTGCTCGTCGTCGCAGAAGTTGTGGCTCTCGGGATCCACCAGGGTCTGGTCGAACCGGACCTCCGGGGTGTAGTTGAGCTCCTCGTGGTCGACGATCTTGTAGGCTAAGGATTCGGCGATGGCTTCCAGGAGGTAGCCGTCGACGGGGGCCTCGGCGCGGACGTTTAGGCCGACGTCGGTGAAGGAGATTGTGGTGAAGGGGAGCTCGCCGTCGCCGGCGAGGAAGTAGGGGGAGTAGAAGTGCTCGCGCTCGGTGGTGTCTTCGGGCTCGGCCTCCGGCGTGGAGGTGTCGCAGGCGCCGAGGAGGAGGGCGATGGCGAGCGCGGTGAGCGTGAGGGGCAGGCGGAACATCATGGGAGTCACTTCGGCAGGATCAGTACGGATCTCGTAGGTGAAGTATAACGACTTGTGGAGAGGAGAAAAGTCCCGGTGTGATTTCGGGTGCGCGGTGGCGGCTGGCACCTGGGGCGTAGCACCGGAGCCCTGCCGCCTCCGGCGCAGGTGTTCGCCGAGTGTGCAAGCGAGCGAAGGAGGCGGAGTGGATCTCGACGGTGGCAGCTCTGAAACCAAGAACGGTCGGTGATGGCAGCCGGCTGCGAGGCTTAAATGCAAATGCCTTGCATTTGTGTTTTTCTTGGGGTAGAGGTTGTCGGGACGAGGAGGACGAAATGCTGGAGTGGTTGATCATCGGTGGGGGGATTCACGGGGTGCACCTGGCCAATCGATTGGTCTGTGGGGCGGGGGTGGATCGAGCGCGGGTGGCGATCGTGGACCCCCACGGGGAGCTCTTGGCTCGGTGGGATCATTGCACGGCGATGACGGGGATGGGGTATCTGCGGTCCCCCGTGGTGCATCATATTGGGTTGGAGCCCATGGAGCTTTTGGAGTTCTCCCGAGGGAGCCAGTGGCGTGGACGCGACTGCTTTCGGCCTCCCTATGATCGGCCGAGTCTTCCGCTCTTTCGAGCGCACTGTGAGGCCGTGTTGGATCAGAGCGGGCTTCGTCGGTTGCATCGTCAGGGGATGGTGGAGGGGATCGATGCGACGGCCGACGGGTATAAAGTAGAGACCGATCAGGGTGTGCTGACGGCTCGGCGAGTGGTGATCGCTGTAGGGAGCGGTGATCGGTTGGCGTGGCCGGAGTGGGTTTGCCCGGAGGAGGCCCGGTCAGACGGTCGGGTGTGGCATATCTTTGACGAGGGGTTCCAGCGGGAAGCGGTGGGGGAGGCCGAGGAGGTTGTGGTTGTGGGGCTGGGGATCTCGGCGGGGCAGTTGGCCCTGGCGCTGACGGACGAGGGCAAGCGTGTGACCGTAGTAGCTCGCCATGAGGTCCGGGTGCACGACTTCGACAGCGAGCCCTGCTGGCTGGGGCCGAAGTGCCAGCGAGGGTTTCGCCGGTTGACGTGCCCCAAGGAGCGACGGGCCGTGATCGACGAGGCCCGTCATCGGGGCTCCATGCCAAAGGATGTTGCGCGAGCCTTCCAGGCGGCGCTGGACGAGGGAGAGATCAGCCTGCGCCAGGGAGAGATCTTCGGCTGGGAGAGCGATGAGCAGGAGGTCCGGCTCCTGCTGGAGGGAGGAGCGGCAGTAGGGGGAGGGGCTCTGGTCCTGGCCACGGGCTTTCGAAGCCCGCGGCCGGACCAGGGATGGCTGGCGCCGGCGATGAAGGAGATGGAGTTGTCGGCGTCTCCCTGCGGCTTTCCAATGGTCGGGGCGGACCTGCAGTGGCGGACCGGGCTCTTCGTGAGCGGTCCGCTGGCGGAGCTGACTCTGGGGCCGGCGGCGCGAAATATTTCTGGAGCGAGGATGGCGGCTCGGGCGATCGCCCTGGCGGCGTAACGAGATGAAGAGAGGAGAGAAGACCATGCAAGCAGTAGAGCGATTGCCCGTGACCGTGTTGTCGGGATTTCTGGGCGCCGGGAAGACCACCCTGTTGAACCAGGTGCTGAAGAACCAGGAGGGCAAGAGGGTGGCGGTGATCGTCAACGACATGGGGGAGGTGAACATCGACGCCGAGTTGGTCCGCCAGGGTGGAGAGAGCTCCTTGAATCACGTCGACGAAGAGCTGGTGGAGATGACCAACGGGTGCATCTGCTGCACCTTGCGGCAGGACCTCCTGGTAGAGGTCGCCCGGCTGGCGAAAGAGGGGCGGTTTGACTACCTCTTGATCGAGTCGTCGGGGATCAGCGAGCCCATGCCCGTGGCGGCGACCTTTCTCTTCGAGGACGAGGAGGGGCGGAGCCTGAGCGAGGTGGCGCAGTTGGACACCATGGTGACCCTCGTGGACGCCCTGAACTTCCAGGAGGACTTCGATTCTCTCGACGATCTGGCCGATCGGGATATGGCGTTGGATGAGACGGACCATCGGACGCTGACGGACCTCTTGATGGATCAGATCGAGTTCGCAGACGTGATCCTGGTCACGAAGGTGGACGCCGTGGAGCCCGAGAAGGTGGGGAAGCTGATGGCCATGATGAAGAAGCTCAACGGGGAGGCGAAGGTGATCCCCGTGGCGCGGGGGCAGGTCGAGCTGGAGGAGATCCTGGGGACGAATCGGTTCGACTTCGAGCGGGCCTCCCGGGCGCCGGGGTGGGTGAAGGAGCTCAACGGGGAGCACACTCCGGAGACCGAGGAGTACGGGATCTCGAGCTTCGTGTACCGAGCGAGGCGGCCCTTTCACCCCCAGCGGATCTGGGACGTGGTGACCGGGTTGGCCGCGGGGTGGGAGGATATCCTCCGGGTGAAGGGATTTCTGTGGCTCGCCAGTCGGCATGAGACGGTGGGGATGTGGTCGCAGGCAGGGTTGTCGATCACCGTCGATCCGGCGGGTCGGTGGTTTGCGGCGGTTCCAAGAGACCAGTGGCCCGACGATCCGGAGACGATTCGGTGGGTGGAGTCCATGTGGGACGAGGAGGTTGGGGATCGCCGACAGGAGCTGGTCTTTATCGGCGTGGGACTTCGAGAAAACGAGGTGCGCGAGGTGCTCGATGCGTGCCTCTTGACGGATGCGGAGATGGAAGCCGGACCGGAAGAGTGGACGGGCTATGAGGACTCCTTCCCGGAGTGGCCTGGGGCGCTCCATCGCCCTTGAGACCCTCTCCGTCGAGGTCTCGAACCAATTCAGTAGCGGCTCGCCAGTTCGGCGACGGTCGTGAGCCGCTCGCCCCAAAACGCTTTGCGTTCGTCGACGGCGTCGCTGGAGTGGAGCTTGGTGTGGGAGGATCGAGGCTTCGCCGAGAGGTTGAGGACGGAGCACGAGGTGGAGATCGAGGTCGAGGCTCGAGAGCGGCCGCCCGGGCCGGTGAAGGAGGTGTTCACACGGGACCTCCCGAGAGTCGGGCCTACGAATCACCTCGACGAAAGTGGGTTGGTTCGCGTGGGTGCCCGTGTCCGCGGCGGCGATATCCTGGTGGGACGGCTCCGGCCGCCCACGGGCGAGGTTTCAGCCGAAGAGAAGCTGCTGGGTTCGATTTTTGGCGAGCGTGTCGAGCGCGGTGAAGACACCTCGGTGTCGGCGCCTTCGTGGATGGAAGGCACCGTGGTGGAGAGTGGGTTCGTGGGTGAAACGGCCCGCGTGACGATCGCGTGGGATAGGCCGCTGGCTGTGGGGGACAGGCTTGTCTTCGGTGACGGGAGCGTCCGGACAGTGGTTGCGATCAGAGCTTTGGAGGCCGATCTGGCGTTGGCCGAGCCGCCGGAGGATGAGCCTGGGGCTCTGAGCTCAGGTCGTCAGGATCACCTGCTCCTGCTCAGAATCGCCTCTCGTAACGCATCGGCTGTCACCTCCGAATCCAGGGCGTCGACCGCCCATCTTGGTGGCGCTCTAGTGACAGCCTGCGGCGTCGCCGGGAACTTCGATCGTGGGGGACCCACCGGCGTACGAGAGGGTGTAGGTGCCCTCGGGCAAGGTGAGTTCGTCGCACTCCGTGACCCAGACTCCGCAGTCGCCGGTGCAGGTGCCTTCTTCGAGCATGGTGCTGATGTGTCCTTTGTACATGGGAGACCTCCTGAAAGGTGGTGCCCGACGAGATGAACACAGAACCGCTAACGGGTTCAAGCGTACTCGGGGTTCGTGGGAGTGGAGGACCGTGGTAGAATCAGCCCATGGAAGAGCTCCAACCCACCCCACCGCAGCGCTGGTACGGCTGGCAAATCGTACTCGCCGACGTGCTCGGTGTTTCGCTCTTCTGCTGGGGGCTTGAGTTCATGTTCTACGTCTCGGCGGCGGTGTTGCTCCTCGGGGGGCCAATCCTTCACTGGCGAGCGGGGCAGCGACTGCGCGGGGTGTGGAGCTTTTTGCGGCGGTTGATCGTGCCGGTGGGTCTGGGGGTCTTGATGGCCTACCTCGTCATCTCGGGGGACTTCGAGGGATTTAAACCCGTGACGATCTTGCTCGCGCTCGGGATCGTGATCGCGGCGGCGCTGGGGGGACTCACGGGTCTCTTATTCTGCACCCTGTGGGATTGCGTGGTCGCCCGGTCCGAGGCCTCAAAGGTGGTTCATCGCGTGGCCCAGGCTGTCGAGAACCAGAAAGACGCTCAGGCCGCTCATCACCCCGCAGGCCAACGCCAGGGTGACCCCGGTTCGCCGACGCGGCCCGCCGGAGAGGATGGCACACCAGGCGGCGACGGCGAATAGGAACGCCCCTGCGGGGAGCGAGAGCAAGAGGTGTACCTCCCAATCTCGCGGGATCCACCGCAGGTGAACCAGGAGGATCACGCAGAAGGGCTGTGGCAACATGGCGAGTAGCCACTGGCCGCTTCGGAGATGGTGGGGCGGAAAGGACAACCCGACGAACTCGTAGAGCAGAAAGAGCAGGACCAGTGGCAGGAGGAACATGCTCATCACGAAAGCGACCAATACCCCGTCGGCGCAGAAGCTCTCCAATAGTATGAACGTGCCCCCCGAAGAGAAGCCCAGCACGCCGACGGCCAGCACCAGGTCCCTGAACTTCATGGAGCTCAACCGCATCGAGGTCCAGAGGTAGAGCCCCGCCCTGGCAATGCAGGCGTACATGGCCGCGAGGAGCAGGACCCCGCGCAGTGCGGGCGGGCCAGCCTGCAGGATGCCCAGGCCGAGGGCGGCGGTGACGAAGAGGATCACGGCCGTGTCGGGCCAGTCGTTTTCGGGCCGAGGAGTGTGTGTGGGTTTCATCATCATCTCAAATATCGGAGGGGTTTCCACGTTCGAACCCCAATTGTGCCGCCAGTGTGTGGCGAGAAGATGACGAAATCGTGACGTTCCAGAGGCAAATTTCTGGTGGGGGAGAAGCCCCCCCTTCGGGCGGAGAAGCCCCCCTTGTGTCGGCGAAGGCGAAGATCCGAGACATCATCGCCGAAGAAGATCCGAAGAAGCCCCTGCCGGACTCCACGATCGTGGATCGCCTCGAGGAGGATCAGATCGACATCGCTCGGCGGACGGTGGCGAAGTACCTGGAGTCGATGGGGATCTTGTCGAGCTCCAAGCGCAAGCAGTTGTTCTAGAAGCCGCAGGGCCGGGGCTCCGGTATTAGCGACGAGGCCACTCCCGCTCGCCCTCCACACAGCGCCCGATCCCGATGTCGCAGAACTCTCCTTCCAGGCAGTGAAGGTCGAGTTGGCAGTCGGGGTACTCCGGTCCGTCGGGGAGATCATCGGCGTGGGTGTAGCAGATGGCTCCGACGGCGTTCGTCGGGCTGGAACCCCAAAAGCCGAAAGCGGAGTCTCGGCGCTCGACGCCTGCCACCGAGTCTCCGTCGCATGCGAGGGTGCTCTGGCGGACCTCATCCAGGGTCGCACCGTCGAACTCGACGGGGAAGTTTGGATGGCAGTAGCGACCGGTCTGGAAGACGGCGGTGTCGTCGATGATCTGGAACAGTCGCTCGGAGCCGACGGTCCACTCGCCGGTCGGCTCGTGTAGGTAAAGCGGGACTCCGAGCGTGATGCCAGGGGCCAAAACGGTATCATCAAGCCAGAAGAAGCCGTCTTCGTCGGCGTCCAGCAAGGGCTCCCAGAACTCCAGCATTGTAGAACCTACAAAGGCACTGATTTCAGTACCGGGCTCGATCCCCGGGACGAGGGATTCGCTGACCGCAATGTCCAGGCGTAGGGCGGGCTCAGGGAACTCACAGGTGTCGAGGCTCTGAAGGTCGTAGTCTCTGTAGAGATAGGTGGCGTCGATCTCCCGGAGCAGGACCTCACCGATCACGAGGCCGTCGAGGGAGTCTGCCCACTCGCACACCGCTGGCCCCTGACCGGTCTCCGTTGATCCCGGTGAGCAGGAGCCGATGATGTTGAGGGTCGGTAGTCTGGCATCCTCCGTGTTGGTGTCTGTAACCGACGCTGTGCAACTGCAGATCTCGCAACCATTCCTTGACATCCACCCCGGAGACCACCACAAAGGACCTGCTCGAAGGCATAACCTCCAACGAGCACGACGGGAAAGCCGTATCCTTGGACAGATTGGGGCTTTC
>SKON01000313.1 GCA_007120035.1 Myxococcales bacterium | reverse complement strand
TTCGACTCCGCCGTGGCCACCTGGATGGCCATGCGCCGCGGCGTCGACATGGACTTCCTCTTCTTCAACCTCGCCGGCCCCCCGCAGGAACGCGCCGTGAAGACGCTGGTCCACGCCCTCTGCAACCGATGGGCCTTCGGGTACGCACCGAAGCTTCACGTCGTGGACTTGAGGCCCATGGTCGCCGAGATCCGGAGCAAGACCTCCGGTCACTACTGGCAGCTCCTCTTGAAGCGGGTGATGTCCCGAGCCGCCGACCTCCTGGCCCAGAACAAGGACTATCCGGCGCTGATCACCGGCGAGTCCTGCGGGCAGGTGTCGTCACAGACGTTGCGCAACATGGCGGCTATTGCGGCGCCGGTGCAGACCATGATCTTGCGGCCCCTGGTCGGTCTGAACAAAGAAGAGATCATCCAGTGGTCGAAGGTGATCGGCACCCACGATATCTCCGCAGGGGTGCCCGAGTTCTGCTCCCTCGAAGGGGGACCGCCGTCGGTGGACGCCACCCGGGAGGAGCTCGACGAAGAGGAGGGGCTCTTAGACTTGAGCCTCTTGCCGAAGCTGATCCGCCACCGCCAGATCTACAACGTGCTGGACCTCACGGCCGACGAGGAGCCCGCCGAGGTGCGGGTCGATGAGATCCCCGAAGGCGCCGTGGTGATCGACCTGCGGGACGACGATGCCTTCCGGCGTTGGTCTGTTGACGGCGCGGTCCATATGCCCCTGGAGCGGGCCCTCCAGCAGGCCCACCTCCTGCCGAAGGAGGCTTCCTATCTGCTCTACTGCGAGGTGGGGCTGAAGAGCGCATTTCTGGCGGAGTCCATGCGCCGAGAGGGCTTCGAGGCGTTCAGTTTCTCCGGCGGCGTGCCCAGGCTGAAGAAGAAGGTCTAACGGTTCAGGTCTAGATTCAGGGGAGGGGCGTCCACTGGCGGTCGCGCTCGGAGAGCACCGGGGCGCCCACGGCCATCAGGGGCCAGGCGATCTCGAAGGCCGGGTCGTCGAAGGGCAGTCCCCCCTGAGAGTCGGGGTCGTAGGGGGTCGTGCATTTGTACTCCACGTCGGCGATCTCGGAGAGCACCAGGAATCCGTGGGCGAACCCCGGCGGGATGTAGAGCTGGCGATGGTCCTCGTCGTCGAGGATCAGGCCGAACCACTGCCGGAAGGTGGGGGAGTCGGTCCGGATGTCGACGGCGACGTCGAAGATCGCCCCCTGGCTGACCCGGACCAACTTGCCCTGGGGGTTCTGGCGCTGGAAGTGGAGGCCCCGGAGCACCCCCTGGCGGGACCGGGAGTGGTTGTGCTGCACGAAGGTGGGCAGGTGTGCATCGAGGAGATCGCCGCGATAGGTCTCCAGGAAGAACCCCCGGGGGTCCCGGTAGACCCGGGGTTCGACGACGAGGACCCCGGGGATCGCTGTGGTGTGGACGTTCATGGGTAGAGGCTCCAGAGGAGGTGGCGGGCCTTTCGAGCGACCTCTTCGGGAGGTCGGGAGGCGTCGAGGACGATCATGGTGGCCCCGGGGTAAGAGAGGCGGTCCAGGGCCTCTACCTTCCGGCGGATCTCGGCGACGTTATGCTCGGGCTTTCGGTGCCAGGCGCTCTCGGCGGGGATGGCCAGGCGCAGGATCACGTCCGGGCCGTATCGGCTGACCGTGTGGTCCAGGAGCCGCCGCTCCAGGGCGGCCAGGGCTCGGGTCCATCGCGAGGAGTGGTCTTCGATCTGGATCGCCGGGCCGGCGCCGTACCGCTCCTGGTGATGGGGGAACCGATCGGCGAAGACCAGGTGTCCGGCGTCGGCCTGCTTGCGGGCCCGGCGAGCCCGGCGCATCTGTCGGAAGGCCTGAGCCACCCGGTCGACCTCGAAGAGGCGTTGCCGGGAGGAGGGCCGGGGCTCGTCGATGGAGCTCTTCTGGCCCGGGCCGGGCTGGGGCTGGTCTCGGCCGGTGCGGGCCTTGATGAGTCGCCACTTCAGGGCCGCCGCCCCCTGCCAGGCCTCGGCGACGACGCTGCCCTTGCCCAGGTAGGTGGTGTGGACCTCCAGGGGCGGCACCAGCCATCGCCGCAGATCCTCGACCAGGGTGGACTTTCCGGCCCCGTCGGGGCCGACGACGGCGACGAAGACGCCCCTCTCCAGGCGGTGGCCCCGGGGGCGACGACCCCGAGCCCGGCGCCACAGATAGGCCAGGCGCTCCAGGGACCGCCCCAGTGCGATTCGGCCCCGGGAGAGGCGCCGGTATCGGGGCAACACCTCGGCGAAAAGGCCTCGCAGGCGGTGCAGCTCCAGGGGGTCTGCCGGGGATCGCCCCGTGCTGTGGAGCTCCAGGAGGTGGTCGGCCAGGGCCTCGGAGCCGAAGGCTCGCAGGGCTACCTCCAGAGCGGCGGGCTCGCTCAACAACCAGGCGTGCTCCAAGTCGGCCCGGGCCCGGTCGATCAGCTCCCCGCCCCGGAACCGCAGCTTGGGTTCCGTGAAGGCCCGCAGGAGCAGGACGGTGGCCTCCAGCTCCCGGCTCAACCGGACCACCCCGGTGGCGGCGTCTCGCTCCCGGTGGGCCAAAAGATCCGCTGCCGTCCCCAGCTGGTAGCCCCACACCCCGGGAATCCCCGACAGGGGCGCCTCGTGGACGTGAAGCCAGGCCACCCCGGGCTCCCCGTCGCCGGCGGCGGCGATGTAGTGCCACAGCCCGTCGACGCGCAGGGCTGGCCTCGGAAGGGTGGGCACGAACCCGGCCTCCTCTAAGAGGGGTTGCCACCGAGACCTCTCGCCGGGGCGAACCAAAAGGTCGTAGTCCCCGTCCCCGTCGAGGACCGTCGTCAGCCGTCGCGAAGCCTTCCAGTACGCGTGGGCCACCCCGGCTTCGTCCAACGCCGCGAGCACCGTCCGCAGTCGGCGGCCGGCGCTGGTGGGCACCGCGGTGATCCACTCTTGTTGATACCCGAGCATTCTCGATTCCCCCTTTCGTCGCCCCTGGCGATGCCTACCTTTGATCATGGACACCAGAGATGCGGGGGGAAGGCTATGGAGGACGGGGGCGGGCTGGGTTTCTTGATCACTGATTTGAGCGGCGGCGGCGCCGAGCGGGTGGTCGCCACCCTCTCGGAGAGTCTTACGGAGCATCGCCGAGAGCTCTTCTTGTTTCGGGACCGACGGGTCTACGACTTCCACGGGGCCGTCCACGTCGCCGACGTCCCCCTCTTCTGCGAGGGCGGCGCCGGGGAGCCCCGGGCCCTGATGCGGAGCCTCAACGGATTTCGTCGGCTGAGGCGTTGGAAGCGGGAGCGCCACCTGGACCGGTGCGTCAGCTTCTTGACCTGGCCGAACCTCTTCAACGTGATGACCCGCCGGGGGGAGCAGGTGATCCTGAGCGTGCGAAACAACCCGTCTCGAGCGGTCCGGGGGACCTACGCCCCGTGGATCAAGGCATTGATGCGGACCCTCTATCGCCGGGCCGACCACGTGGTGGCCATCTCCGAGGACGTCCGCCGGGATCTGATCGAAAACTTTCGGCTGGCCCCCACGTCGGTGACCACCATCTACAACCCGATCTGCCTCCCCGAGGTGGAGGCCCTGGCTCGGCGGCCTGTGGCGCCGGGGCTGGACTCCCGGGGGCGTCCCACGGTGATCACCATCGGTCGTCTGGCCATTCAGAAGGGGCAGTGGCACCTGATCCGGGCCTTCTCCGAGGTCCGGCGGACCCTCCCGGAGGCTCGCCTGGTCGTCGTCGGCGACGGGCCGCTGCGGGGCGCCCTGAGCGAGCTGGCCCGGGACCTGGGCTGCGGCCCCGACGACGTGGTGTTCCCCGGGTTTCTCGACAACCCCTTCCCCCTGCTCGCCGCCTCGGAGATCTTCGCGTTCCCGTCGCTCTGGGAGGGCCTGGGCAACGTGGTGATCGAGGCCCTGGCGCTGGGGGTGCCCGTGGTCACCGCCGACTGCCACAGCGGCCCCCGGGAGATCCTCACCGGGGATCCCGGCGACGGAGGAGTGCTGATGATCCCAGAGGACACCCCCTGCGGGGTCCTGATGCCCTCCTGCGACGGGGTGTTCCGGGGAGCCGACGAGCCCCTGACCGACGCCGAGGCCCGGTGGGCCGCGGTCCTGGGAGAGCTCCTCTCCGATCCCCGCCGCCGCCGCCGGTACGGCGAGGCCGGCCGGCGTCGAGCCAAAGACTTCGCTCTGGAGCCCATCGCCGATCAGTGGCGGCGGCTGCTCCTTCGCCTGGATCAGGAGCGGTCGTGCTCGTCTCGGTGATCCTCCCCTGCTTCGGGCACGCCACCACCTTACCGGCGGCTCTGCGGTCCTTGCAGGCCCAGACCTATTCGCAGTGGGAGTGCCTGGTCATCAACGACGGCGGCGGGGCTGCGGTGGACGCCGCCATTGAAGCGTTCGCGGCCGAGGACTCTCGGTTTCGCCGCGAGACCTTCGCCGAAAACCAGGGTCGGGGCGCCGCTCGCCAGCGAGGTCTGGAGCTCGCCAGAGGTCGGTTCATCGCCAGCCTCGACGCCGACGACGCCTACCTGCCGGAGAAGCTCCAGCGACAGGTGGAGCTCTTGGGGGCCCATCCCCGGCTGGCCGCCGTGAGCTCCGCCATGGTGGTCGTCGATGGAGCGGGGCAGAGCCAGGGGATCCGGGGCGCCGCCCCGGGGGTGGAGCTCCGCCGATGCCGACCGGGGCATCCCCTGAGGACCGCCTTCGCCCCGATGATGCTTCGCCGCGAGGTCGCCCGAACCGCTCGGTTCGATCCCACTCTGGAGCGGGCCGAGGATCTGGCGTTTCTCTGGCGAGCTCTGGCCCATCGCCGATACGCCGTACTCCCCGAGCCCCTCTACGCGTACCGCGAGGAGTACTCGCCAGAGGCCATGGAGATCGCCCTGAAGGGGTTCTCCTGCCAGCGCCAGGCCGTGCGAGATCTCGACCTGCCCCGGGCGGAGGCGGCCCTCCGGGTGGCCGGCAGCTATCTCCGCACCGCCGTGTACGGCGCCGCCCGGGCGATGGGGCGAGGGGCGTGGCTCTTCGAGCGTCGGAACTCCAGAGGCCCGATCAGCCCGATCAGCCCGCCGGCTCGGCGTGCATATCCTTGAAGGTCTTCAGCTCCGGGGCCCACATGTGGTCCACGGGGTCGACGTCGCAGTGGATCACCGCCGGCAGGCCAGAGGCCTGGGCTCGGTGGAGGGCGGCCTGCAGGTCATGAGCGTTGCTCACCCTTTCGCCATGAGCGCCCATGGAGCGGGCCATCACGTCCCACTGGATCTCGCCGAGGTCGGCGTTGATCGTCTCGTCCGGCCCCAGGGACTTCTTCACCAGGGTCTTCAGGGGCTTCAGGGCGAACTGCTGGTTCATCTTCACCATGCCCCACTGCTTGTCGCAGGCCACCAGATAGATCACGGGGAGGTCGTGGCGGACGGCGGTCTCCACCTCCTGGGGATGGAAGCCCATCGCTCCGTCACCGATGATGCAGTAGACCTGCCGGTCCGGGAACGCCGCCTTGGCGGCCAGGGCCTGAGCGACGCCGGCTCCGAGCATCCCCATCTTGGGGGTGGAGAGCATCGCCCCGGGAGTGCGGACCTGGTGGTAGAAGTTCGCCCACACCGCGGTGTTGCCGCCGTCGACGACGACGATGGCGTCGTCCTCGAAGACCTTCTGGCACTCCACGGCGATGTGCGCGCTTCGCATGGGCTCCGACGAGAAGTCCAGCCGTCGATCCAGCTTCGCCCGGCGACGGACGATGTTCCTCCGCAGTCCTTCCAGAAGGGCCGACCGCTCCGGGCTCTTCGACGACGGCCGCTCCTTTAGCTCGGCGATCAGGGCGGTCAAAAAGGACTTCACGTCGGCCTGTACCAGGAGCTCGGCGGGTTTGTTCGCCCCCAGGATCTCCGGGTCCAGATCGACCTGGATCATCTTCTGGTCTTCCGGCTTCGCCCAGTACGGCGCCTTGCCCCACCAGTCGGTCTCGCCGAGGCGAGAGCCCAGGGTGAGGACCACGTCGGCGGCGTTGCGGGTCTCCTTGACGGCGTCGAGGTAGATCATGGGGATCACCTCCCGGCGCCGCTCGTCCACGGCCGCCCGGGCCGCCCAGCTCGTGGTGATCGGGGCGTCCAAGAGCTCGGCGATCTCGTGGACCAGGTCCGTGGCCCCGCCGTGGAGCACCCCGGAGCCCACGTGGAGCATGGGCAGCTTGGCGTCGGCCAGAAGATCCGCGGCGGCCCGCACCACGTCAGCGGGGGCCTCCAGGAGGTGGTCTGTCCGGTAGGACATTGCTTCCTGAATCCAACGGGGGTTCAGGTCGTAGGTGCTGTTCATGATGTCTTCCGGGATGTCCACGTGCACCACCCCGGGGCGACCCGAAAAGCACCGCCTGAGGGCGTGCCGCATGATCTCCCCGATGCGCTCCACGTCGGGCACGTGGCAGCTCCACTTGGACATGGCGCCGATCACGTCCACCTGGGGGAAGTACTGGTATGTGCCACCCCGGTCGGGGTAGACGATGGGCTGGCGCCGGGAGCTGGTGATCAGGAGGACCCGGTTGCCCTCGGCTTGCTCCACGGCCACGCCGGGGAGGATATTCGCCACCCCCGGCCCGTTGCTCGCCATGCACACCCCGAGCTCGCCAGTGACCCGAGCGTAGGCCGCGGCCATGTGGGCCGCCGAGGTCTCATGGCGAGGGGTGATCAGGTCGATCCCGTGATCCCCGAAGGTGGAGTACATCCCAAAGTAGGTGCCGTCGATGATCCCGAAGACCGTATCTACCCCTTCGGCGGCCAGAATCTTCGTGACCACCTCACCACCTAGAACCTTCTCCACGTTTCGCTTCAGCAACGCCATGAGCTCGCTCCTCGTCTTTGAACACCGGTAAACCTCTGTCGATGAGGGGAATGTAGCGGAAACTAACCGATCGGTCAAGAGCTTTTTTGATGAACCATCTCAAGGTTTCGCTGGCGCAAACGATCCCGGGCCCTCAAGCTTCCGCGTCAGCCTCGGCCGCGCCAGCTTCGGCCACCTCGGCCTCCACAGGGTTGTTCACCCCAGCTTTCCGCCGGGCCCTGCGCACTCGCCATCCCTCCACGGTGTTGTACACCACGGGGATCACGACCAGGGAGATCGCCCCGGAGACGAAGAGGCCTCCGATGACGGCCCGGGCCAGCGGCGCCTGGGTGTCGCCGCCCTCGCCGAGGCCGAGAGCCACGGGGCTCAAGGCCAGGATCGTGGTGGCCGAGGTCATCAGGATTGGGCGAAGGCGCCGACGAGCGCTGGTCTTCACCGCGTCCAGGACCTCCATGCCTTTTTCACGGCGCATCAGGTTGATGTAGTCCACTAAGACGATGGCGTTGTTCACCACGATGCCTGTGAGGACGATGCACCCCATGAAGGACTGGATGTTGAAGGTGGTCCCCGTGAGCAGAAGCATCAGGACGACGCCGATGCCGGCCAGGGGGATGGAGAACATGATGTAGAGGGGTTGCCAGAAGCTCTCGAACTGGCCGGCCATGACCATGTAGACGAGCACCACGGCCAAGAGGATCCCGATGAGGAGGCCGCGGAAGGTCTCCTCCTGTTCCTCGGTCTCTCCTTTGACGAGGACGCTGAACTCGTCGGGGACGTCCATCTCGGCGATCTTGCCGCGGAGCTCCCGGGCGATCACGCCCAGATCGCGCTCACCGGTCATGAAGGCCTGGACGTTGATCACCCGGCCCTGGTTCTCCCGCTCGATGGTCAGGGGGCCGGCGGTCTCCTCGATGGTCACGACGTCGCCGAGCATAGCCGTGCCCACGCCGGGGATCACGATGGGCGCCGAGAGGAGGTTCTCCACGCCGAGGCGCTCCTCCCGGGGGAGGCGCACGATCACGTCGAATTCGTCGCCGTCGGTGCGGATCACCGTCGCCCGGGTGCCCTGGATATAGGTCTGGACTTGCCGGGCCACCATGGAGGGCTGAATCCCCATGGTGCCGAGCTTCTCCCGGTCCGGTACCAGCCGCAGCTCGGTCCCGCCGGACTGCCGGCTGATCCGGTTGCCACGGATCCCCTCGGTGTTGTCCATCAGCTCGCTGACCTCCTGGGCCAGTCGGTCGCCGGTCTCGAGGTCGAAGCCCCGCACCTGGACCTCCAGGCGCTCCCCGCCGCCCTGGAGGACTCGCAGGATCCACAGGCCGCCCCCGGCTCGCACACGGACGGTGCCGCCGGCGATCAGGTCTGTGACGTGAGGGTTGATGGCCCGGGCGATCTCATCGCTGGAGCGGTCTCGCTGGTTCGGCGGTACCACCTGGACGTTGATCCGGGCCGACTCCCCACCGGAGGTCGACCAGAACCCCGGGGTCCCCACGACGGTCTGGATCACCGTGGCCTCGGGGATCAGATCCGGCAGGAGCTGCTCGATCTGCTGGGCCGCCAGCTCGGTGCGCTCGATCCGGGTCCCCACGGGCATCTCGAGGTTGATGTTCACCTCGCTCATGTCGTCTTCCGGCAAGAGCTCCGTGCCGATCTGGGGCACGAGCATCATGGTCCCCCCGAAGAGCACGGCGGCCACCAGCAAGGTCCAGAAGGGATGCCGCAGGCAGGAGTCCACAAGATTCCCGTAGGTCTTCTCCACGGCGTTCAAGAACCGCCCGATCAGGTCGGACTCCTCCGTGTCGGGGGTGATGTGCTCGGTCCGCAAAAACCGGGACGCCAGCATCGGGATCAGCGTCAGGGCCACCGCCAGGGAGCAGATCAGGGCGAAGCTCACCACGAAGGCCATCTGCCCGAAGAAGATCGCCGCGAATCCGGTCAAGAAGATCACGGGGACGAAGACCACCAGGGTGGTGATCGTCGACGCTACGATGGCGGATCCCACCTCGCGGGACCCCTCGATGGCCGCGAACTCTGGCTGTTCACCCTCCTCTAGTTTTCGATAGATGTTCTCCAGGATCACGATGGCGTTATCCACCAGGAGGCCCACCCCCAGGGCCACCCCGCCGAAGCTGATCAGGTTCAGGGTGATCCCGAAGTAATACATCAGGGTGAAGATCCCGATGATCGAGATCGGGATCCCCAGGGCGATGATCAAGGTGGAGCGGAAGCTTCGCAAAAAGAAGAGGAGGATCAGCACTGCCAAGAGCGCCCCGGCCATCACGGCGGTCTGGACGTTGGAGATGGAGTCCTCGATGTACTCCGAGGTGTCGCTGATCACCGTGAGCTGAGCTCGCCCCTGGTAGTCCCGGTTGATGCGCTCGATCTCCTGGCGAGCCGCCCGGGCGACCTCCACGGTGTTCGTGCCCGATTGGTTCGTGATGGCCACCCGGATGCCGGGCTCCCCGTTGATCCGCACGATGTTGTTGGGATCCTCGAAGGTGTCCAGGACCTGGGCGACGTCGGCGAGGTAGATCGGTACGGAGCGGCCCCCGGCGTCCTGGCGGATGCCCACCACGACGTTGAGGAGGTCTTCGACTTCGTCGGCCTCTCCGAGCACTCGCACCAGGAGGTTCTCGTCATGGCGTTCGATCTGGCCGGCCGGGAGGTTTCGGTTCTCCTGCCGCAAGGCGTCGACGATCTCCTGGGGGGCCATGCCCAGGGCCCGCAGGCGGTCCGTGTCGAGCACGACCTGGATCTGTCGTCGCAGACCGCCGCGGATGTCCACGGAGGCCACGCCCTCGACCCGCTCCAATCGGGGGGCCAGGTGAAGCTCCACGAGCTGTCGCAGCTGGGGCTCCGACATATTGCCCGAGAGCGCCAGGTTCATGATCGGGAAGCTGCCCAGGTTGAACTTGAAGACGATGGGATCGTTGGCGTCGTCGGGCAGGGTCGCCTTGACCCGCTCGATGGTGGCCCGGACGTCGTTCATCGCGCTGTCCAGGTTGGTCCCCCACACGAAACGCAGGGCCACCCGGCTTCGGCCTTCGGCGGAGAAGCTCTCGATCCGATCGATGCCCTCCACGGTCCCGATGGCCTCCTCGATGGGCCGGGTGATCAAGGTCTCGATCTCCTCGGGGCCGGCCCCTTCGTAGGTGGTGGTCACCGACAGGGAGGGGAAGTCGATCTCCGGCAGGAGGTCGACCTGGAGGCGGGAGAAGGACACCGCTCCCAGCATCAACACCCCCATGAAGATCATGGTGGTCAGAACGGGACGGCCGACAGCAAACCTGGGCAAAGACATGATTATCGCTCCCCGTCGGGTGCCTGCGAGAGGTCGTCGAGGTTCACGGCGGGTCCGATATCGCGGACCTTGGTGCCCTCCTCCAACTTCTCATGGCCTCGGTAGACGACCACATCTCCCTCTTCCAGGCCGCTCAGGATCTGGGTCCGCTCTCGTCCCACCAGACCGAGGGTGAGCTCCCGGCGCTCGGCCTGGTCTTCGTCGTTGACTCGCCACACGTAGGGAGTGCCGTCGGTGCGGCGAAGGATCGCCTGGTTGCCCAGGGTCAGGGCGTTGTCTTCTCGACCCAGCTCGAGCTGCACCCGGGCGAACATCCCGGGGCGGACGAAGATCTCCTGATCGGCGTCGAGGACGACGTCCACGCGAAGGCTCCGGGTGGTGGCGTCCATGGCCGGGGCGATCCGGTGGATCTCACCGGTGAAGGGAGCGCTCCCGGTGGCGCCGACCCGGATCACCACCGGGGTCTCTCGGTGAACCCGGGGGGCGTCCCGCTCGGGCAGCCGGACCGTCAGGAAGAGCTGCCCGCCGTCGATCACGGTGAACGCCGGCTGCCCGGGGGTCACGAAGGAGCCCCGGTCGATATAGCGCTCCCCGATCTGCCCCGTGAAGGGGGCCCGGATCTGGGCGTTCCGGAGGTCCTCTCGGGCCGACGACAGCCGGGCCTGGTTTTGCTCCACCGTGGCCTGGGCCACGGCGACCTGCTGCTCGGCCCGGCGCACGCTGTTCTCCAGCTCCTCGATCTCCCGCTCTGTGACCATCTGGCGCTCCAGGAGCGGGCGCCGTCGACGGAGGTCGGCCTCCAGGCTCTCCCGGTTGACTTGAGCTTCCTGCACGCTGGCCCGGGAGACCTGCAGGGCGGCCTCGAGCTCTCGCACGTTCTGGCGGAAGGTCCGATCGTCGATGGTGGCCAGCACCTGTCCGTCGGTGACGGTATCCCCGATGTTCACGTGGACCTCGGTGACCCGGCCGGCGACGTCCGCCGAGAGTTGGGCCATCCCATCGGATTGGAACTCCCCGGCGTAGCTGTTGTGGACGATGAACTCTCCACTCTCGACCCGGGTGGTCTCCACGGAGACCGTGACCTCACCGCCGAAGCCGCCGGGGCCGCCGGGGCCGCGGGGGCCAGGTCGGCCGCTTTCTTCTTCTCCCCGGCATCCCATCGCCAGGGCCATGCTCAGCGCCCCCGCCACGGCGATCGCCGTTGTCCATCGTCGGGACCAACTCATCGTCACTCCTGGATCTCGTCCATGTATCGGTATCGGACCTCGGCCAGGCGAGCCTGGAGGCGCACCTGGTTGAGGCCGAACTCTGCCTGCAATAGGTCCTGGGAGGCGTCGCTGACCTCCAGGCTCGTCGCCAGTCCGCTCTCGAACCGGGCGGAGACCATCTCGAAGGTCTCCTGAGCTACTTCAACCTGCTCCTCGGCCACGTCGATAGCCGCCACGGCCCGCCGCCACTGGCGAAGGGCCTGTTGGGCCTCCACGTTGGCCTGTCGGAGGTCTCGCTGAAGCTCCAAATCTTGTTCCTGGATCCGAGCCACCGCCGCGTCGGCCCGTGCATATCGGGCCCCCCCGTCGTAGAGGTTCCAGCTCGCCGACAGCCCCAGGGACCACGCCGAGCCGTCGGGGTTGAAGAGCGATGACGGCCCGAACTGCTGGGTGACCTGAAAGCTCACCGAAGGCAAGAGCCCCCACCAGATCCCCCGGCGCTGAAACTCCGTGGCGTCGATCATGGAACGGCGGCCCAGAAAGTCCTGGCGCTCTTCGGTGATCTCCATGCCCGTCTCCGGCAGGGAGGGCGCCACATCGGCGGGATCGAAGTCGGCCCGCACCCCGGCGCCGTCGTCGCGCCCAAGGAGATAGGCCAGGCTGTCGGCGGCGTCTCCCAGGATCAGCTCGGCCTCCAGGAGGGCCTGCTCGGCTTCCAGGACCTGGCTGCGAGCCCGGCTCACGTCGAGCTGGATCGCCATGCCCGCGCCCACCAGCGCCTCGGCCTGGGCGAGATACTCCCGACGCCACTCGATGGCGGCCTCGGCGATCTCCACGTCTCGTTGGGCGGCGGCCAGGGTATAGAAGGCCAGCTCCGATTCCAGGAGCAGGAGGTGGCGCTGCCAGGCGGCGCCCCGCTCAGTGGCCTCCAGCATCGCCCGGGCCTGCCAGTAGTCGAAGTACCGAGGCCCGTTGAAGAGGGCGATCGACCCGGTGGCGCTCACCCCCCAGTCGTAGCGGCGGCGGACCGTGCTCTCGCCAATGGTGACCTCTTCTCCGCCCTGGCGGGTCCAGCTGGCCGACGCGTTGAGCTGGGGCAACAACGCCCCCAGGACCTCGCGGCGAGCGGCCTGGCTCTGGCGGATCTGCATCTCGGTGATCTCCCAGGTCTCGAACCGCTGGGGCACCTCGGAGAGGAGATCCTCGAGGCTCCATAGCTCTTCGTCGCCGGGATCGGCGCTCTGGGCCATCGCGACCGATCCACCACCGAGAGTGACCATCAGACAGCCCAGAGCGAAGACCACTGCCCGCCGAGCCCGTCTACATCCACGTTGATCCATACAGCCTGCCGCCTTCATGTACCGCGCATCTTGCCTTCGTCGGGGGAGCCCGCGTAGATTGAAGGCCCCGCAAAGAGGGTAAGATGAGATCGATATACCGTTTCTTCAAGCAGGAATCTTCGAGTTCCATTCCGAAGGGTGTGGCCGTCACGGTGTTGGTGGTCGCACTTCTGTGGTCTTCGCCAGCTCTGGCCGCCGGGTTCTTCCTCCCCACCCGGGGGGTGAGCCCCACGGCACGTGGGGGGGCGTCCATCGCCCCTCACGACGGGGATCTCCACTCCCTGTGGTACAACCCGGCCGGTCTGGCCCATCAGTCGGAGCTCTCGTTGCGGCTCGACACGTCTGTGGTGGGCCTCCACGTGGTCCATCAGCGGGCGCCCCGGCAGATGGACGACGGATCGACCCGAAGCTATGTGGCCGTTCGAAACGAAGCCCCTCCGAATGTGATCCCCGGGGTGATCGTCGGTGGCCCGACGCCATTATCGAACCTCTCCTGGGCCTTCGGAGCCTACACCCCGTACTCCGGGGGTGGCAGCTATCCCATCGACGGTCCTCAGCGGTACGTGTTGGTTGACAAGACGGGCTCGGCCATGGGGTTTCTTCATCTGGCGGTGGCCTGGGAGCCCACGGATCGGATCGCCCTCGGTGCAGGGATTCAGAACTTCATGGGGAGCCTTCGGGTGGTCACCGTGGCCTCGGGATACGCCGGGATCTTCGGCGATCCCGAAGATGAGGATCTCGACCTGTGGGCCGAGACCACCGTCACGGATCTCCTGAGCCTCTCCGGGAACGTGGGAGGGCTCTTTCGCCTGACCGACCAGCTTCATCTGGGGGCGTCTTTTCAGCTTCCTTACGCGCTTAATGACGCCGCGGCCACGATCGACACCCGGATGCCCACCCACCCGGCCTACGACCGCTCGGAGGTCACGGACAACCGGGTCCGGCTCCGGGTCGACTTCCCCTGGGAGGCTCGCCTCGGTCTCCGGTGGGCCCAGCAGGAGTTCGACGTGGAGCTCGCCGTCGTCTACGAGCATTGGTCCATGCTCGACGAGCTCGTTGTCGAACCCCACGGCGCTCAGGTCACCAATGTCCCCGGCATCGGCGACATGGAGGTGAACACCATCGCCATCCCCTACCGCTTCCGGAATACCTTCTCGGCCCACCTTGGCGGCCGGTACACCCTGAACCCCACGGTGGATCTCCTCGCTGGATACGTCTACGAGCGCAGCGCCGTCCCCGACGAGGCCTACAGTCTCTTCGCCCTGGACCCCGACAAACATCAGCTCTCCGCCGGGGCGGCCCTGTCTTTTGGAAGCCTCACCCTGGAGCTGATGGGCGCCGCCATCGTCATGCCCACCCGGGAGATCACCACCTCCGAGGTGCGGCAGGTCAACCCCTCGGACCCCGACGACGAGCTCACCTTGGTCGTCGCCAACGGCACCTACCGCCACTTTGGTTATATGGGTGGCCTGGGGCTTCGGTACGCGTTTTAGAGTGGCCGAAGCACACCACTGCGAATGAAGGACATCGGAACGTCGGGGTTTGCGGCGGTTCATTTCCGAGCATAGTTCAGGGCCCCAACGGTCTACCCCCGGACAAGCCCGGGGGCTATAAGGTAGTGGGGCTACGCAGGCCCCAAGGGGCCGCTCCGCCGCGATGTATTTAAACCTTCGTGGTGGTCCAGGACCAGGCATCCGATGCGAGCCCGACGTCGCCAGATTGTTCGTGCCGCCTGGGAGAGTCACGCCACAGGGTCAACGCCGGCGGAGGCGGCAGGAGCCCTGATTCGGCGATCCTTCACCGGGTCACCCCGTCGTTCCAATACCCCCGGCGGAACGGGGCCTTGGCCCCTGTGAAGCCCCACTACTTTATAGCCCCCGGGATTTTCCGGGGGTAGACCGTGGGGGCCCTGAACTCGGTGGGGAATGATCCGTCGCCAACCCGAACGCCACGATCAATGCCGCCGCCAACCCCGACGTTCTGTTCTCCTTCGCCGCCAACCCCGAACGTCCTCGCGGGCCAAGGCCTGCTGCGGAATGGCGACATTCCCATCGACGGAATCCGATCACACACAAGCGCCAAATACCATTTCCCTCTCGTAGGAGATTTGTGTACCTTGTCGCACACTTAAACGGCGGGTTTTGCGACAGAGGATGCGAACATGGGTGCGATTTTGAAGGGTTCTTGGGTTTCTACGTGGCTGATCATTTTGATCCTCGCCATCGGGTGTGCCGGCGGGGAAACCGGTGAGCTAGACGTCAACGACAGCGATAACTCCGACCTGCGTCCTCCGCCGAACCAGTCCGAGAACCAGGACCCCAACCAAGAGCCGAATCAGGCCAACCAAGAGCCGAATCAGGACCCCAATCAGGAGCCGAATCAGGAGCCGAACCAGAATCCCAATCAGGATCCGAACCAGGAGCCCAACCAGGATCCCAACCAGGAGGAGCCCGATCCGTCGTGCTTCTCCAACGACGACTGCACGGCCCCGGAGATCTGCGTCCGTGATACGCCGGGGGCCGAAGGGGTCTGTCAGGACCCGTCGGATACTCGGGGTGACGGGCAGAGCTGCTCGAGCTCGGCGCAGTGCCAGAGCGGGCTCTGCTACGAGCAGACCTGCACCCGGGAGTGCGACGACGAGGGCGTCTGCGTGGCCGGTTGGCTCTGCAGGGACTACGACGGGGACACGGGGTACTGCGCGGCGCCGCAGACCTGTTCGTCGGCCCGGGACTGCGACGACCTCGACGAGCTCTGCGCCGTGGAGCGAAACGGCGCGGTCCGGGTGATCTGCCTGCCCCCGGTGGGCGGCGGGGCGCTCGGGGACTCGTGCACCACCGACGATCAATGCGAGGCCGGCCTCTGCCTGGAGGGGATGTGCTCTCAGCCCTGCTCCAGCCCGTCCGATTGTGGGCCCAGCGGTGACTACACGTGTACCACCGAGGATCTCGGGGGCTCCATGGTGAACGTCTGCACCGAGCGACCCCTGGAGTCGTGCCTCACCGATGGGGAGTGCACGCTGCCTGGCGAGCGATGCGTGGCCACCGTGGAGGACGACGATCTCTTCTTCGCCTGTGGTGATCCGAACGCTGGCGGCGGAGAAGGTGGCGACCTCTGCACTGACGATGGGGACTGCGCCCAGAACCTGTGCATCGACGGCGCCTGCGCTGCCCCCTGTGACGACGACGCGATCTGTACGGACATCCCGGCGTCGAGCTGTGGCACCAACTCCGTCACCCGAGGGAACGCCTCGGGGACGGTGAACACCTGCTCCGTGCCGGTCCTCTGCGACGCCGCTTCGGAGTGCGGGGCGCTGGAGGTCTGCTATATCCACCGCGGGACCTCGTCGGTAGACACCATCTGCCGGCTCCCGAACGCCGACAACCGGGCCGACGGGGAGTCCTGCTCCTCGAACAGCCAGTGCGCGTCGAACTACTGTCGAGAGGGCCGGTTCGGCTCCTACTGCTCGTCGCCCTGCGCCACCAGCGGGGACTGCCCGGCCGAGGCTGACGGGTTTGCCATGGAGTGTGGGACCGCCGAGATCTCCCACGGCGCCGGGTCGGAGACGATCAACGCCTGCGTCCGCGCTGAGCCAGACGCCTGCACCACCAACGGAGACTGCACCGCCGCTGGTCAGGCCTGCGTCTTCGTGGTCAACGAGGCGGCCACCGGCCTCGAGACCCTCTGCCTGCCCGCCCCCGGCGGCGAGCCCGGGGCGTCTTGTACGTCGAACAGCCAGTGCGCTTCGGGGTACTGCCTGGCGTCGGGATCCTGCTCGGCCCCCTGCGACGACCGCGATCAATGCGGGGAGTTCCAGTTCTGCGAGGTCGACACCGTAGAGAAAGACGGCCAGTCCGGGAGCTTCGAGCACTGCACGGACATCCCCTACCAGGCCTGCACCTCCCCGGTGGACTGCCAGTTCTCCGATCTCCTGACCTGTAACGCCCTCCTCGGGGATGGCGCCGGCGGGATCACCGAGAGCTTCTGCTTCTTCACCAACCCCGGTCAGGCCGATCTCGGCTCATCGTGCACCACCGGTGACGCCTGCGAGAGCGACCTCTGCTGGAACAGCGAAGACGAGACCACCGGGGAGTGCTCGGTGTTCTGCGAGCAGTCCGCCCGGGACTGCGGGGTGGGCCAGGTCTGCGCCAACCTCGGCCCCGTCGGCGCCTGCCTCTCGGAGTGCACCACCAGCGCCGACTGCGCCGGCGGCAACCTCTGCCAGATCGGCGTCGACGAGACGGGCCTGGCCGTCCACAGCTACTGCGATGTCCACGTCGGCGACGGCGACACCGGCCAGGAGTGCGACGAGCCGACGGACTGCAAGAGCGGCCTCTGCCTGGAGGTCTCCACATATCAGGAAGGCCCCGAGATCGACGGAGAGCCCGCCTACTGTGGCCTCTCCATCGACGAAGCCTTTCAACTGGGCTGTGACGTCGTGTATCCAGGCTATCCAATCTGCGACTGCCCCGTGGACACCCCGGACTGCGACGACTGGCAGTTGGTCTGCGTGGCCATCACAGAGACCCAGGTCTGTAGCGAGCTCTGCGATCCTTCGGTGGGCGACGCCTCCTGTCACGGCGATCACGACCTGGTCCGGTGCACCGACGACGTCTCCGTGACCTGGACTGGCGGCAGTGACACCGTGGCGGCTTGCTCCTTCGGCGTGGAGGAGTGAAGGCCGAGACCTCTGTGTTGACGACATGGGTGCCCTCTTCTAAGGTTCCTCGCTACGGCGTTTTTTCGCCCTCCGTCAACACCCATTAGAGCTCTGAACCCATGACTACGGGACCACATCCACAGCGCGACCCCAACGCCTTCAATGGCGAGGGCGGGGCCATGCCGAACCTGGGGCATCGGCCAGGCAGGCGGGTCTTCATCGAGACCTACGGCTGCCAGATGAACCTGGCCGACAGCGAGCTGATGGGCGGGATCCTCGGGACCCAGGGGTATACGGCGGCGCCGAATCACGACGAAGCCGACGTGATCCTGATCAACACCTGCGCTGTGCGAGAGCGGGCCGAGGAGCGGGTCTTCGGCCGCCTCTCCCACCTCCTGCAGTACAAGCACGCTCGCCCCGAGGTGCTCCTGGGCGTGACGGGGTGCATGGCGGAGCGGCTGCGGGAGACCATCACCGAGCGGGCTCCCTACGTGGATCTCGTGGTGGGCCCCGACGCCTACCGACGGCTGCCGGAGTTGCTGGCGGAAGCCCAGACCGTGGACAGCGATCCCGTGGTCGACGTGAAGCTCGACCGGGAGGAGACCTATCGGGGGCTGTCGCCGGCCCGCGAGCCCGGGATCAAGGGGTGGATTACGGTTCAGCGGGGGTGCGATAAGTTCTGCACCTTCTGCATCGTCCCCTTCGTCCGGGGCCGAGAGCGGGGCGTGGCCCCCGACGAGATCCTCCGCCAGGCCCGCGATCTGGCCGACCGGGGATATAAAGAGGTGACCCTCCTGGGGCAGACCGTCAACTCCTACCGCCACGAAGACACGGACTTCGCCGATCTCCTACAGCTCCTCGTCGGCGTCGATGGCCTGGAGAGGATCCGGTTTACCTCGCCATATCCGACGGATTTTACGCCGAAGCTGATCGAGGTCATGGCCGGGCACGACAAGATCTGCAATTACTTGCACCTGCCCCTGCAGTCCGGGTCCGACTCGGTGCTCGAGGCCATGAAGCGGCTCTACACCACCGGTGAGTTCCGGGACCTCGTGGGGCAGATCCGGGAGGCCGTGCCAAAGATGGCGATGTCCACGGACATCATCGTCGGGTTCCCCGGGGAGACCGACGAGGACTTCGAGGCGACTCTGTCGATGCTCCAGGAGATCCGATTCGACTTTGCCTACTTGTTTAAGTACTCCGAGCGGGACGGGACCTACGCGGCCCGCAAGCTCCCCGATGAGATCCCCGAGGCCGTCAAGAAAGAGCGCCTGAAGCGCTTGATCGAGGCCCAGGAGGAGATCAGCGCCGAGATCTTCAAGGCCCACGTGGGTCAAACGATGAAGGTCATGGTGGAAGGGGAGAGCCGTCGCGACGAGCAGGATCTCTGCGGTCGCACGGACACCTTCAAGACCGTGGTCTTTCCTCGCCCGACAACAGATCACATCAAGCCCGGCGATTTCGTAGAGGTAATCGTCGAAGACGCCACCAGCCACACCCTCCTGGGGCGGTTGGTGAGCTAACCAGAAACGGAGAAGTACGGATGTCCAAGTCGTTTACGTTCACCTCGGAGTCGGTCTCCGAGGGACACCCCGATAAGATCGCCGATCAGGTCTCCGATGGCATCCTCGACGCCATCCTGGAGCAGGACCCCCACAGCCGCGTGGCCTGCGAGACCGTGGTCAACACCGGCCTGGCCCTCCTGGTCGGCGAGATCCGGACCGAGGCCCGGGTGGACTTCGCCAAGATCGTCCGCCAGGTGGTCAAGGATATCGGCTACGATCGGGATGACCTCCAGTACAACGGTGACTCCATCTCCGTGATGGTCGCTCTCGACGAGCAGAGCCCCGACATCGCTCAGGGCGTCGACGAGGGAGAGGACAAGGAGCTCGGCGCCGGCGACCAGGGCATCATGTTCGGCTTCGCCTGCAACGAGACCGACGAGCTCATGCCCATGCCGATCATGTACGCCCATAAGCTGGTGCAAAAGCAGGCCGAGCTCCGCAAGTCCGGAGCCCTGGACTTTCTGGGGCCCGACGCCAAGAGCCAGGTCTCCGTGGTCTACGAAGGCCGCCGCCCCGTGGCCATCGACGCCGTGGTCCTCTCCACCCAGCACAAGGCGGGTCTCGAGCAGGCCGACGTCCGAGAGGCCGTGAAAGAAGAGATCATCAAGGCCGTGCTGCCCGCCGAACTCTTGAGCGCCGACACGAAGTTCCACATCAACCCCACGGGCAAGTTCGTGATCGGCGGACCCGTGGGCGACGCCGGCCTGACGGGCCGCAAGATCATCGTCGACACCTACGGGGGCATGGGCCGCCACGGCGGCGGGGCCTTCAGCGGAAAGGACCCCAGTAAGGTGGACCGATCGGCGGCCTATATGGCCCGGTACGTGGCCAAGAATATCGTCGCCGCCGAGCTCGCCGAGCGATGCGAGGTGCAGTTCTCGTACGCCATCGGCGTGGCTGAGCCCGTGAGCGTGATGGTGAACACCTTCGGCACCAACAAGGTCGCCGAAGACCGAATCGAGGCCCTGATCCCGGAGTTCTTCAACCTGAAGCCCGCGGGGATCATCAAGGAGCTCGATCTCCTGCAGCCCATCTATCGCCGGACCGCCGCCTACGGGCACTTCGGACGCCCCGACTTCTCCTGGGAGCGCACCGACAAGGCCGAGGCGCTGCGGGCGGAGTTTTAACCACGTGAGCCGCGATGGGCGCCGTGGACAGGGAGAGCTGCAGGACCTGATCAAGAGCTGGAGAGCTGGTCGGGGCCTGGGGAAACACCTGACGGCGCTCGAGGTCCTGCCCGCCCGGCAGGCAGAGTACGCCGAGATCCCCGAGGGCCTCGACCCTCGGGTCAAAGCGATGCTCCAGAACCAGGGGTTTCGAAAGCTCTACTCCCACCAGACCACGGCGGTGCAGTACGCCCTGGACGGCCGGCACACCGTGGTGGTCACCCCCACGGCCAGCGGCAAGAGCCTCTGCTACACCTTGCCCGTCTTCGACGGTCTCTTTCGGGGGTATGGGGCGCTCTTTCTCTTCCCCACCAAGGCTCTGAGCCAGGATCAGACCGCCGAGCTGAACCAGTTGTTGGGCGCCCTGCCCGACCCCGAGGACGCCTGGGAGGCCCAGGTCTACGACGGCGACACCCCGCCGGACGTGCGGCGACGGATCCGACGAAACAGCAAGCTCGTGGTGACCAACCCCGACATGCTCCACGCCGCGCTCTTGCCACACCACGACAAATGGGCGTCCTTCTTTCGGGGCCTGCAGTACGTCGTCGTCGACGAGCTTCACACCTATCGTGGGGTCTTCGGCAGTCACGTGGCCAACGTCCTGTGGCGGCTGCGGCGGATCTGCCGCCACTACGGCACGGATCCGATCTTTTTGGCCACGAGCGCGACGATCCAGAACCCCACGGAGCTCGCCGGCCGGCTGACCGGGGGGTTGCCCTTCGAGCTGGTGGACGAGAACGGCGCTCCGGCTTCGGAGCGGTATCTCGCGTTCGTGAACCCCCCGATCGTCGACTTCGGGCAGATGCGGCGAAAGAGCCCCCTGTCGGTGGCGTCGAGCCTGGCGAAAGACTCCCTGAAGCGGGACTGCGGGACCATCGTCTTCGCCCGGAGTCGGCAGTCCGTGGAGGTCCTGGTCAACCGCCTGAAGCGCTCCCTGCAACGAGATCGCCACCACAAAGGGCTCGCCGACCAGGTCGCGAGCTACCGGGGTGGGTATCTGCCGGAGCTTCGGCGATCCATCGAGAAGGGGCTGCGAACAGGTCATCTACGGGGGGTGATCTCCACGAACGCCCTGGAGCTGGGCATCGACATCGGCAGCCTCGACGTGTGCATCCTGGCCGGGTATCCGGGGACGATCGCGTCAACGTGGCAGCAGATCGGTCGGGCCGGGCGCTCCGGCGGCACCAGCCTCGCCGTGGTGATCGCCGGCGACGATCCCGTGGATCAGTTCATCATCCAGCATCCAGACTACTTCCTGGGGCGGTCGCCGGAGGCGGCCCGGATCGACCCCGGGAACCTCCTGATCGCCGTGGAGCACTTAAAGTGCGCCTGCTACGAGCTGGAGTGGACCGACGGGGAGTCTTTCGGATCTCTCTCCGAGGAGGAGACCCGGGAGTCCCTGGGCTTTCTGGCGGAGTACATGGAGGTCCTGCAGCCCGCTGGAGACCGGTGGAAGTGGATCACCCGGACCTATCCGGCCAGCCAGGTCAGCCTCCGGAGCCTCGCTGAGGAGAACTTCGTCGTCGTCGACCTGAGCGCCAAGGAGCGCAACGTCCTGGCCGAGGTGGACTTCGAGAGCGCTCACCTGACGCTTTACCCCAACGCGGTCTACCAGATCTCCGGGGAGCCCTATCGGGTAGAGCGCCTGGACTACGACGAGCGGCGGGCCTACGTGCGGCGAAGCGACGACGGTTACTACACCACGGCCATGCACTACTCGGCGGTCCACGTCCTCGACAGCTTCAAGGAAGGGCAGCCCACCCGAGGGTCCATCGGCTTCGGGGAGGTCCGGGTCACCCAGCGGTTCGTGGGCTTCAAGAAGATCAAGTTCGGCACCGGCGAAAACGTCGGTTACGGGGAGCTGAACCTGCCCGAGCTCGACCTCCACACCATGGCGTACTGGCTCCACCTGGACGCCGCCAAGTTCAAGGACATCGACCCCGAGCTCGACGGCGATCCCGATCGGTGGTCCCGGGTGGTCCAGGGCACGGGCTCGGTGATCTGGACGGCGGCGGCCCTGAAGATGATGTGCGACCGACGAGATCTGAAGCTCTGCATCGGCTCCGTGGACCACGACCAGTGGTGGAGCCAGGAGTACGACGGCCTGGCCCTGCGCGACAGCCAGGGCGCCGTCCAGGACATGGACGCCGCCGGCCGGGTCGGCCCGGCGCTCTACGCCCCCCACCTCTTCCTCTACGATCAATATCCCGGCGGCGTGGGCATCGGCGAAGGCCTCTTCGATGACCACCAGTCCTTCATGGCCCGAGCCGCCGAGCTGATCGCCGGCTGCACCTGCGAGGAGGGCTGCCCTTCCTGCGTGGGCCCGCCCGCCCCGGGGCTCCCGCCGGTGAAGGCTGACGTGGAGGCGATCCTCCGGGCCCTGGCTGGTTGACGCCGCCAAGCCCCGGCTCTCAAAAGGCAAAAAAAGAGCCCCCAGGGGTTGCCTGGGGGCTTGGGGGTATGAGTCTGCTTGGGGGGAAGCAGAACTCATGTGCCAGCCTGGTTGGGGGGAACTCAGGCTGGCGAGGCGTCGGTTGCTCGTGGTGTAGAGGGAGGAGCAACGGTCTCTCACGTAAGGGGGGGTTACGTTTGTTGAGAGACCACCCGACGCAATTGTGAAATTATAGGAGGAGGGGGGTTCCGTCAAGGTTTTTTAGAAACTTTCTCGTGTGGCTGAAAATACAGTGCTGGTGTAGGTTTCCGTCAACAGTGGACAACGAAGCGGAGAATTTTTTTCATGACTGATCAGATCCCCACCTCTCGTCGCGGCTTCGAGGCCGCCCAGGCCGCTCTGATCCGCGAGCACCGCAGCCAGGAAGAAAACCCCGGCTCCCATCGGTGCGAGGGGTGCGTGCGGTGCCACCACTGCATGTTCACCACCAAGAGCCGAGATTGCTTCTTCTGCACCTACTGTGAGGAGTGCGAGGAGTGCAGCCAGTGTACCCAGTGTCGTCGATGCTATAACGTCCACCACTCGAGCTACTGCGTGGACAGCCGAAACTGCTCGGGGAGCTC
>SKON01000352.1 GCA_007120035.1 Myxococcales bacterium | reverse complement strand
GGCTCCCCTGTGTGAGGGGTGTGAGGGGTGTGAGGGTAGTGGCTGATCGCGACGCGGTTGCCCTCGGGATCCCGGGCGTAGCTCGTAAACCCGGTCCGGTCCTCGATCGCCCCACCGTGCTCGCCAAGGCGCCCCTCCATGGCGATCCGCTCCTCAGGAGTCACGGTGAAGGCCAGGAGAAAGGGCCCCGCCCCCACCCCCTGGACCGCGCCCCGGTCCTCGACAGTGCGCTCCACCATCAGGATCGGCCCCTTCATGTCGAGCCAGATCGACCGCAGCTCGCCAGCTTCATCGTCATCATCATCATGGCGAGCGATCTCTTCGAGCCCGAAGACCTCCCGATAAAAGGCCGCCACGGCCTCCACGTCACGGGCCCCCAGAGCGATATGATGCAGGCTACGACTCATCGGCGACGGCTCAGACCGGGTGGACTCCAAAGTAATTCGCCAATACGTCGTACAGGTCCGGCGCGCACTGACGCAAGCCGATAGGCGTCTCAAAGAAGGCCTCCGTGGCGACGGCGAAGAACTCCGCCTCGTTCTTCGCCCCGTAGGCCCGTAGACACCCCTCGAAGGGAGCGTCCTGCAACCGCGCGAAGTGCCGTCCCATCACGTCGGCCCACACCGGATAGTCTCGCCCGTTCTCCAGAAGCGGCGTCCCGTCGAAGACCCCGTCGCCGGCGTCCAACACATGGGCGAACTCATGGATCGCCGTGTCTCGCCCATCATGAGGCTTCTCGATCCCCTGCTCCACGGCGTCCCAACTCAAGACCACGGTGCCAAAGTGATGGGCCTGCCCCAACACGATCTTATGGTCCTCTCCGGGGTGCTTGTAGTTCGACGGATACACCACGACCTCCCGGAGCCGGTCGTAGATCGACAGCGGCAGCTTCCGGGCGATCCGAGCAGCCGCCGCCGCGATCACCACCTTCATCTCTTCCGTCAGCTCCAGGCCCCCCACCCCTTCCCAATGCTTCTCCCAGAAGAACACCTTCAGATGATCGTGAAACCCCTCCCGCTCCTCGGCGCTGAGCCGACCATAGAAGGGATATCGACGGGTGAGGATCTCTACCCATTCCTCGGGGATCGGCCGCGAGGCATACCTCTTTCGGCGCCAACTTCGATACAACCAGAATACCGGCACATCTGCTCCTACGTTTGAGTTCGAGGACAACAAGCAACGGATCTCCAGTGATCATTCCCGCTCCCCTTGACGGCTCTTTAGAATTCGTCGAAGAATCCCCGTGCTTTCTACAACCCCAACCCTTGGAGGACCCCATGCTCTGCGACGACCTCACCACCGCTGCTATTGTCGCCGGCTTCGCCTGCTCCTTCGACGAGTGGTCTGTTCCCTATGACACCGTGGAAGAGCTTCAGAGCGCCGTCAAAGCCCTGAACGAAAAACACTCCCTCTCCTTGAAGGTCCTCGTCGCCGGCGACACCACGGATACCGGCGTCGGAGAAGCCGGCGGCGTGGTCATCGGCCTACCCGTGATCGTCTCCGAGTGCTACGCCGACCCCACGGCCTTCAGCAGCCAGAAGGTCCGCGACGCCCTGGCCGACTTCCCCGAGCTCCCCGACACCTACTTCGACGAGCTCCGGGAAGCCGTCGAGGACTTCAAGGGCCCCGACTCCGAGTCCCCCCAGGCCCTCCTCCTCTCCTGGGGCCCCTTGTGCTACGGCGCCCTCAACGTCGGCGTCGCCATGACCCAGGACGGCCGCGACGACGCTGTCTACGGATTCATCGCCAACCAGGATAACTACCAGGAGTGGACTTTCGGCGGCCTCGACGGAAAGCATATCACCTCCGTGGAGTTCGACAGCATCACCGACCTCGACCTCTCGGAAGAGGCCGTTCAAGGCTACGTCGAGATGGTCCCGGAGTTCGACAACCCCGTGCTCTTTCTGTCCTGTCGGTACGACTGAGGGACGGAGGTCGGGGACAGAGGTCGGAGGTCGGGGACGGAGGTCGGAGGTCAGAGATCGGATGGCGGCGACGCGAACCCCGGCGGTTCGCCGCAGCACCGGAGCCCTGCGGCCTCTGGCCCAGGTTCGCACCCACTTCTCTGCCAGCTGATAGGTCTGCGACCGTCCTTGGTCGCCGACCTGGCGCCCTGCGACCTGCAGGCGGCGACGTACCCCCGCGGTTCGCCGCAGCACCGGAGCCCTGCGGCCTCTGGCCCAGGTTCGCACCCACTTCTCTGCCAGCTGATAAGGCCTGCGACCGTCCTTGGTCGCCGACCTGGTTTGATCCGCCGCCCTCGACGCGAAATGTCCCGGTCCAGGCGGCGACGCGAACCCCCGTGGTTTGCCGAAGCCCCGGGGACTGTCCCCCGATTCGGGGGACAGGCGCGTTGTTCAGCGCCAGGGGGTCGTCGGCGCCGCCGGGCGCCTCGGCGCCTACGCCAGCCAGTAGTAGGATCCTGCTAGCAGGCGACCCCGACACAGATGATGAACCCCATCAGCACCGCAAAGCCGATCCCGACGCCCAGGATGATCCGAACCGCCGAGCCCTCCGTATCGGGAGGGGCGAGAGTCAGCTCTGTACGAGCCGGCCCCTGCGGACCTGCCCAATCCACTACCTGTCCGCCACAGCCCGGGCACGACGAAGAGCCCTCCTCGCCGACCAGCCCGCAGGTCCCACAGACCCAGTTGGTCGTTGGTTCACCCATCGATCTACTCGCTACTCTCCAAAGATCAGCGCCAGGGGACCCCAGCTCTGGACGATGAACCGATGCCGGTCCAACTGCTCCACGGCCGCTCGGTATCGCTCGTCCTCCCACTTATGAAGAGCGATCTCGTAGTGCCAACTATGGCCCGTCATATCCCCATCCTGCGAGGGCTCCGGGGACTCCCGCTCACCCAATACATACGCCGTGTATCGATCGTAGGCGTCTCGAATGCTCCCACCATCGTCGCCGGCGAACTCCCAGATATCCTCCTCGAAGTGGAGCTCCGCCACCTGGGCCACCACGACCAGCGCCCAGAGATGAAAGAGTGAGTACCCCACCGGCGGGTCTCGCATGATCCGCTCCTCATAGAGCCGCCCCCGCTCGCCATCTTCGTCGCCCTCGATAGCCCGTCGAATCACATCCCTCACGTAGGACGGATTCTCATAGGCCCCGGCTCGTCGATCGGTCCACTCCCCGCCGCTCAGCACGTATTCGGCCAACCCCTGATCATCGAGCGCCGCCGCCGCCGCGATCAGCCCCGCCAGGCTCCAGCTGAGGTGATTATCAGACCGATATCTCTCGTAGGATCCGGCGCTGGGATGATAGTCCGCCCACTTCGTCCACCCATGGAAGCTGCTGTTCACGGCCTCGGCCAACCGGAGGATCCACTCTCGGATCGCCTCGTCGTCCCCGGGCTCCAACGCGAACCCGTTCCTCGTCAACAAGAGATACGCGTCCGATGCGTTGATCAGGCCGTAGGCCTGCCACATCCCGTCGAGCACGAAGTTCCACGGCCGATCCGAACAGAACCCATCGGTCTGCCCGTCCAGGCTGGCCGATGAGAAGTCCACGTTGAAGTCGTACATATTCACTTCCGTGTGGTCGTCGGCCCAGGCCCGCATCATCTCGACGGCCTTCTCCCCGTACTCCTCTTCCCCGGTCACGGCGAACTCAAACGCCAGGGTCCGAATCCAATCGCTCTGCTCCTCGAGTCGCCCCACAGCCTGGGAGAGAGTCCCGTCGCCGCCGCTCCCGCACCACCCGAAGGTGACCTCCGTGATGTCATCCATCGCGAAGGGGTTGGCCTCCCGCTCCAAGGACGAGTTCGCTCGCCCTCGCTGAATCGAATAGGACGTCGCGAAGGGCTCCTCCCCGTCGTCGACCCGAGCCACGACCCGCTCCCACAGATCTTCGGAGAGGAAGAGCCCCCGCACCTCCGCCGCCGGCTCCTCGCCGCCAGCGTCACTCTCGTCGACGTCGGGGTCGTCACCGACCTCCTCGCCACCGCCGACGTCGGGGTCGACCTCCTGGTTCCCCGCGTCCTGGCTCCCCGCGTCCCCTTCCGTAGCGTCGGGCTCGGCGGAACAGCCAACTATGAGTATCAATCCGACCAACCAGGTCCAACGCATCGCAGGTCTCCTTCTCCAAAGATTTCGCACATCATAGGCCACGCCGCCCCCCCGCACCAAGAACATTCCGTTTCCCGCCCGCCCATGCTACTACCGGCCCCCTGTGTTGTTCGACCCAAGGAGACCCATGCCTTCCGACAAGAACCTCGTGTGGATCGACCTGGAGATGACTGGTCTGGACCTTCAGACCTGCACCATCCTGGAGATCGCCACGGTCATCACCGACTCTCAGCTCAACGTCGTCGCCGAGGGCCCCGACCTGGTGATCCATCAGCCCGATGAACTCTTGGACGCCATGGACGAGTGGAACACCACCCACCACGGCGAGTCCGGGCTGACCGCCGCGGTGAAGGCCTCGACCCTGTCCCTGGCGGACGCCGAAGCCCAGACCCTGGCGTTCATCCGCGAGCACTGCGCCGAGCACACCGCGCCCTTATGCGGAAACTCCATCTGGCAGGACCGTCGGTTCTTGGCCCGATACATGCCCACCCTCGAAGACTACCTCCACTACCGGATCATCGACGTCTCCTCCGTCAAGGAGCTCGTTCGACGGTGGTACCCCACCGAGGTCCGTCCCCCCTACAAGGACTCCAACCACCGGGCCCTCGACGACATCCGGCAGTCCATCGACGAACTCAAGTACTACCGGGAACACGTCTTCTGCCCCCCCGGCGGAAAGGGCGGCACCAAAGACGGCAATGGCGAGTGATATGACGGAAGAAACCAACCCCTTCGGCGTCGACCCTGCGGACCTTCAGAAGTACGCCGACTCCTTCAACAAGAGCCCCATCCTGGAACTCTTCGGGATCCATCTCGAGTTCCCCGACCCGGTCACGGTCCGGGCCACCATCGACGCCCCCCAGCCCGGGCATAAAGGCGGCCGCGGCGAGAGCGCCGCCTTCAACGGCGGGGTCCTGGCGGCCCTCTACGACCTGGTCGTGGGCTGCGCCGCCGCCACCGTCGATCCCCGACGACAATCGGCGACCATCCAACTCTCGATGAACTTCGAGCGAGCCGTGGAGGGAGACACTGTGATCGCCGAAGCCTCCGTAGACCGCGCCGGAAACACCCTGGTCTTCGTCTCCGCCCGCATCCTCGACGGAGACCGCCAGGTCTGCTCCCACGGCCAGGGCGTCGTCCGGATGAGCCGCCACACCTGGAAGGGCTCAAGCCCCGCCGATCACTGACGACAGGCTCACCGCCCGGGCCCAACTCAGTACGTTGGGTCGACCGTCGTGCCACCAGCCGGCCTCAGGGGCCTGCAATTCCCCGGCGCCGCAGACTCGGGTCGCGCCGGCTCGGCCCAACGCCTCGATCCACCCCAATTGATCCCGAGACCAGGCCCCGGCCAGCGCCACGCCCTGCACATGGCGAGCCGGGAGGGCCAACGCCTCCCGCACTCCCTGCGGTCCGGCGACCCCATGCACAGAAACGCTATGTGCCGCCACCTGCCTCCCCCGAAACGGGCCGTCGTCGATCACCACAAACCCCACGCCCTGACAGAACACCTCCCCGGCCATCTGAGCCTTCCCCAGCGCCTGGGCCCTCTGAGCGATCTCCCCTTCGGAGAGCCCCGCCGCGGCTCCCCACTCTTCCTCTCGACGGTCGATCGCACCGGCGAGCTCCTCGGCGAACCGCCGCCGCCGCGGGGGTTCCCCATCGAAGAGCACCCCCCGCAACGAGAAGCACCCCCGCTGGTTCCACAGCACCCCGTCGGCGGCCATCTCTCCTGCCACAGCTCCCAGGTCCACCTCCCCATCATCGACGACCACCCCGAAGCTGACCCGATGCCCGTACCCCACGACGGTGCCCGAGACCTGACCTCGGACGGCCTCCACGGTCTGATCGGAGCCGCTGACCACGTAAACCTCGGCGGTGGGCATCGACCCTCTCCCCGCCTCCTCCTGCGGCAGCTCCACCTCAACGCCCACCCCGGCCCGTCGCGCGCAGCGCTGAAAATACTCCCCGAACCCGGCCCCTCGTCGAGAGATCCGAACCACCTGCTCGATCCCCAACAACACCCCGAAGAGCACGGGCGTCACCCCCGCCCCGGGCAACGCCGGCCACACATGGCAGACGCGGTCGGGCCACACCAACTCCCCGGCCTCCAGAGCCCCCAGCTCCCGGTCGAGGGCCTCCTCCAGGTCCCTGACCACCCAGGTCTCTCGATGCCTGAGAAACCCCGCCGCCGCCAGCTTCCGTGGCCAACCATCGGCCTCCAGCGCCGTCAGCAGCGCCTCCTGATCGCCAAAGATCTCCGCCACCAGGGACTCCGCCGTCATCTCCCAGCCCCCTCATCGAGCCAGATCTTCACCCGGGTCCGATCAGTCCGCCCCTCCACGTCGGTCTCCACGGTCACCGCCTCCAACCCCTGCAACCAGACCGATACCTGCTCCCGCTCGCCATCGCGCAGCAGAGGCCGAATGGTCCCCAGGTCGAGGTAGAACCCCACCCCCCGCTCTCGGCTCAACATCTCTCCCACCCCCCGACTCTCCAGGGTCTCTCCCAGCGCCCGGGGGTTTCGTTCCCACGCCGAGGCGTGATCAAAGGCGATCGAGCTATCCAAGAATAACAGATGGGTGTCGCTCAAAATCAGCGCCCACTCCAGGGAGGCCTCCTCGAACCACGCGTACTGCACGGTATGCCCCGTCACCTGCCGCCGCAGCCGCCCCCGACTCATCTGGGTGAACACGTTCAAGAGCTCCTCCAGCCGCTCCCGCTCCCTGAAGGGCAACAACACAGCCTCTCGGGTCCCTCGAAGCCTCAACATCTCCCCCAGAAGCTCCGCCCCCTGGGCCTCAAAGAACGGGTCTTCAAAGCCGAAGAACACCACCGCCGCCTGCCCGGTGAAGTTGTCGATCACCTCCGATTCGAGATCCACGGTCAGCTCTTCTCGCAGTGACGCCAGCGTCTGATCCAGGGCCTGCCGCTCCTCCACGCTCAGAGCGCTCCGCAAGAGCTCGGCCAACCGATGGGGATCCGCAGACACCCTCACCACCCCCAACACCCCGGGCCGCACCAACCCCCCCAGATCGGGCAACACATCCCGGGCCTCCCCCAGGTCGGGCACGGCCACCACGACCTCCCGATCCCCTGGGGTCACCACGTCGACTTCGATCTTCTCCCCCTCCACGACCACCCCCAGGTACACCTCCCCGATCTGATCCGCCAGGTGCTCCCGCAACCCCGCTGCCCTGCCTTCCCCCGGCCATCGCCGCACCAGCGGCCCTGGCGAGGCCACCCCCACCACGGCGCCCGGCGCCTCCTCTACGAGGCTCTGAAACACCGCCCGCTGCCGGTCCGAGCTCACCCGATGGGCCTCCCCCAGATGCCACAGAGGCTTCAGCTCCGGCGTCCCCTCCGTCCCCGGCAGGGGCCACCCCACCATCAGGACCCGCCCGTCCGTCGCCGCCGTCCACCACCGCCCCGCACCGTCCACGCCCCGCACACCCCGGGTGCGCCGCCGCTCCAGCTCCAGGGCCTCCATCACCCCCGCCGCCAACAACGCCTCCTCATCGGCGTCGGCCTCCCGATCCACGTAGGCCACGAGCACCACTCCCCCCTCGGTCCCAAACAACACCGCCGGCCCTTCCAACCAGGCTCCGGCGGCCCGCAGCTCCTCCACATCGGGCCCCTCGATCCCCACCGACGCCACTGCCGCGTCCACTCCCCGTATCATCCCCACGACGGAACGCAGGCTCTCCCCGTACACCACCCACTCCGCTTCGGGCGGCACCATCTCCTCCAGGTCAAAGGCCCCCTCCAATCCCTCCAGAGGGGGCTCAGCACACCGCTCAGCGCACCCCACCCACAGCGCTATCGCCACTATCACCGCCGCGATCCGCCCGGAATATGCCACCCCTCGCCAGCCAAGATTGTCTTTCATGGGAGTTCCACTTGGGGACAAGACGTAAAAATACTATACTACAAGGCCGATGGGTTGGCACTGCCTCTCCGGGCCGAGCAGGGCCTCACTGAATTGACAAGTCACCACGAGAATCTCGTGAAGAGCACGCTGATTGAGCTTCCGCCGGACCTCGAAGAGGACAGCCTCGACGATGACGGCGTAGCCGACTTCATCCGAGCCAACTCCGTAGAGGAGCTCGCTCGAGAGTCGAGCATCGGCAACGAGGAAGTCCTCAATCGCGTCCTCCTCCCCGGCAAGCGCTTTGGCGCCTACCACATCCTGGGGTTCGTCGCCGCCGGCGGCATGGGCGAAATCTACGCCGCCCAACGGCTCAAAGAAGACGGTCGCCGCTCCCGGCCGGTGGCCCTCAAGGTGATCACCGCCGAGTACGCCAACGACTGGCGGATCATCGAACGGTTCAAGCGGGAAGCCCGCATCTCCAAGGCCATCCGCTCCAAACACGTCGTCCGGGTCTACGAGTTCGGCGAATCCCCCCAGGGGCACGCCTTCCTCGCCATGGAGCTCCTCAGCGGCGAGGAGCTCTTTGACCGCCTTCACCGGGAGCGGATCCTCTCGGCCCGCACCGTCGGCGAGCTCTCCCTTCAGATCCTCAAAGGCCTTCACAGAATTCATGAATCTGGGTTCGTCCACCGGGACATCAAGCCCGAAAATATCTTCTTCGCCCGGGACGCCAAATCCGGAGAAGAGACGGTCAAGATCCTCGACTTCGGCATCGCCAAGCGAGCCGACCAGAAGTCCGACCCCCTCCTCAGCGTGATCGGCCAGATCTACGGCACCCCCCAATATTTAGCCCCCGAGCAGGCCGTCAACCCCGACGTCGACCACCGGGCCGACCTCTACAGCCTCGGCGTCGTGATGTACGAATGCGTCACCGGCAACCTCCCCTTCGAGGCCGACACCTCCTACGGCTTCATCGTCGCCCATCAGAACGACGATATCCCCATGCTCCCCTCCACGGTGGACCCCGAGTTCGCCGAGATCATCTACCGGGCCCTCCACAAAGACCCGGCCGCCCGCTTCCAGTCCGCCCTCGAGATGGGTCGGGTCATCAAAAAGTGGGTCGACGATACCAGCTGGGTCGAGGCCAAGGACCCGTCCTTCTCCATGGAGCTGGAGATCTCCGCCATCGACTCCTCCATGGATGACCTCTTGAGCTCCGCCAAGACCCAGGTCTCCCCCCCGCGCAGCGAGTCCCCACCGTCCTCTCGAAACATCCCGGCCTTCCACCGCGAGGACTCCTCTCCCGGAATCCAGGCCGCCGCCCGACGCACCCCCGCTCCCAGTCCTCGCCCCGCCGTCGCCAAGACCGAGGTCTATCGGCCTCCCCAGAAGAAGGCTCAGGCCCCCTCCACCAGCGAGGCCCTCGCCGCGCCCGACACCTCGGAGCTGCGCAACCCCGTCGGCGACGAGCCGGCCACCGAGAAAGACGCCCGCACCGCCCAGATCATCACCGGCGTCGCCCTCGGCGTCCTGATCCTCGCGCTCATCTGGGCTCTCTTCCTCTAGAGACCACACCATGGCCATCGAGATCGGGGCCTTCCGACTCCGGCACAGGTTGGGAAAAGGCGGCATGGGAGAAGTCTACAGCGCCACCCACACCGCCGACGGCATCGAGGTCGCCCTGAAGTTGATGACCTCCGAGCGCGCCAAAGAGCCCCGATACAGGGAGACCTTCCGCCGCGAGGTACGGGCCGTCGCCACCCTCGACCACCCCGCCATCATCCGGGTCCTCGACTGCGGCGAGGTCTCCGCCGAGGCCGCCGACGCCTCCGGCGGCGCCATCGCCGCCCACACCCCCTACCTGGTCATGGAGATCGCCCAGGGCACCCTCCGAGACGTCTCGGATCACCTCACCCTCTGGTCCCAGCACCGCACAGTCCTGCTCCGCCTCCTCGACGGCCTCGCCCACGCCCACGCTCGCGGCGTGATCCACCGCGACCTCAAGCCCGAGAACGTCCTCCTCGTCCCCGGACCTGACGGCCCCACCTTGAAGCTCGCCGACTTCGGCCTCGCCCACGCCTACCACGAGACGGAAGATACCGAAGACGAGACCCTGATCACCGGCACCCCTCGGTTCATGGCCCCCGAGCAGATCCTCGGAGACTGGCGATCCCACGGCCCCTGGACCGATCTCTACGCCGTGGGCTGCCTGGCCTACTGGCTCGCCAGCGGCCAGCCTCCCTACTCGGGCAACAAGACCGAGGAGATCCTCCGAGGCCACCTCAAAGGAGCCCTGCCCCCCCTGAAGGGCAGCGAGGACCTCCCCGACGGCCTCCAACGGTGGCTCCACAAGACCATGGCCAAACGCCCGGCCGACCGCTTCCAGCTCGCCGCCGACGCCGCCTTCGCTCTCCAGAGCCTCGATCCCAACCTCGGCCCCGGAGCCTCCCGGGCCACGGCCATCACCGCCCCCTTGCCCCGGGCGGCCGCCCACCAGGCCACAGCCGTGGCAGGCCCCGACGAGGTCACCCTCCTCCTCTCGGAGACCACCACCCTTCCGGCCTTTGACGGCGACCTCCCCAGCGCCCCCACCACGGATCGCCACGACTTCCCCCGACCGCCCACGCCCGAGTCCTGGCGCGAACCGCGCCGCCTGGCACCCACCGACACGGAACACCAGCTCCGGGGCGTGGGCCTCGGCCTCTACGGCCTGCGCCAGGTCCCCATGGTCGATCGCGACGACGAGCGGGACGCCCTCTGGGAAGCCCTCCGCCTCGTCGTCGCCACTCGGCAGCCCCTGGCCATCGCCCTCACGGGCACCATGGGCGTCGGCAAGACCCGCCTGGCCGACTGGCTGGGAGAGCGAGCCATGGAGCTCGGCGTCGCCCTGCCCATCCACGTCCGCCACAGCCCTATCGAGGGCACCACCTCGGGGCTCGCCAGGCTCGTCGCCGCTCACCTCCGCGTCCAGGGCCTCTCCCGAGACGCCATCGTCGATCGCCTCCGCGACGTCCTCGCCACCTCGGGCCCCCTGACCCCCGAGGACCTCCACGACTGCGTCGCCCTCGCCGAACTCGTCGCCCCTGTCTGCGACCCCGACTACGACCCCGCCTCGGTCCGGGTCGTCTTCTCCTCCCCACGCGAGCGCTACGCCCTGGTCACCCGCATTCTGCGCCGCTCCTGCCATCACCGGCCGCTCCTCCTCCTCCTCGACGACGTCCAGTGGGGCCTGGACATCCTTGGCTTTCTCCGGTTCCTCCTCACCGACGACCACGCCACCGCCACGGCCCTGCCGATCCTGGCCGTCGCCACCCTCCGCGACGACAGCCTCGACGACCGCCCCCTGGAGCGACGAGCTCTCTCGGACCTGCTGGCCACTGAGGGCTTCGAGTCCGTCGAGGTCGCTCCCCTCCCCGATGAGCACCACCAGGAGCTCGTCCAGACCCTCCTGGGCCTGGACTCCCAACTCGCCAGCGACGTCGTCCACCGCACCCGGGGTAACCCCCTCTTCGCCGTCCAGCTCGTCGGCGACTGGGTGGAGCGCCGGATCCTCGTCCCCGCCGACACGGGCTTTCAGCTCCGCCCCGGCTCCCGGGCCGACCTCCCCGACGATATCCAAGAGCTCCTCCTGAGCCGCATCGACGAGCTGACCCGCCGCATCGCCGGCTCCGAGGACCACACCTGGACAGCCCTGGAGCTCGCCGCCGCCCTGGGCCACGAGGTGGAGCTCCGAGAGTGGCGGGCCGCCTGCGCCGACTCCGGCCTGGCCACCGCCGACACCCTCGTCGAAGCCCTCGTCCTGGCCCGCCTGGCCAAGTCGGAGACCTTCCGGTTCAGCTTCCTCCACGGGGCGATCCGAGAAGCCCTCCGCCGCCACGCCGAGGAACACAGCCGGTGGACCACCCACCACGCCACCTGTGCGCAGACCCTACGCCGGCTCTACCCTCCCCAGACCCCGGGCATCGCCTCCCGAATCGGCCGCCACCTCCTGAGCGCCCATCAATGGGATCAGGCCCTGCCGCCCCTCCTCCAGGGAGCCGACGAAGCCCGCATCGCCAGCGAATTCCAGCACAGCAGCGACCTCCTCGACCGCCACCTCGACGCCCTGACGAAGAGCTCCCTCTCCGGAGAAGACCGGCTCCACGCCCAGGCCACCAACACCCTTCGTCGGGCCCGCAGCCTCCTCAAACAACACCAGGTCCCCGCCGCCGAAGAGCTCCTGGACTCCCTCTCCAGGGTCGACCTTCCCACCTCGGTGCAACCGGAGTATCTCTTCACCAGGGGCGTCCTCCTCCGCACCCAGGGCCGCGTCCAAGAGGGCCTGGCCGTCGCCAAAGAGTGCATCGAAGCCTACTCCTCCTACGAGAGCGATCTCGGCCTCGCCAAGGCCACCACACTCATGGGCGACTTCCTCCAATCCGCGGGCCGCCTCGACGAGGCCGAGGACTACGCCCGCCAGAGCCTCCGCCTCTGCCAGGGCATCCCCAACGAGATCGCCTCCGCCCAGATGCAGATCGGCAACATCCTCCGGGCCCGGGGACAGTCCGACGAAGCCATCTCCTGGCTCCAACAGGCTCGCAGCGCCTACGAGGTCGCCGGAAACCGCTACGGCGTCGCTCAATGCGAGAACAACTTCGGCGAAGCCTTCCGAGCCATGGACCGCCCCGACAAAGCCGTCGAACACTACCACCGAGCCCTCCGGGAGCTCGACCGCATCGGCGTCACCACCCTCGGTCCTGTGCGGTTCAACCTCGGCATCTGTCACGCTCAGGAAGGCGACTTCCAGCGCGCCGAGCCATACTTTCAGGCCGTCCATGAAGCCCTCCTGCAGTCCCAATCCCTGGGCTATCTCGGCCTGACCCACCTGGCGCTTCTGACCTGCGCCGGCGCCCGCGGCGACTGGGACGCCTGGACCGACCACCTGGAGCGATCCCTAAAGAGCCTGGACCAGACCGGGCTCGTCGACCCCGACGTCGCCCAGCTCGCCGACATCGCCACGGCCATCGCCGACGACGCCGGCCGCACAGACGACGCCCCTCGCCTCCGGGCCCTCGCCGACCACCAGCGCCGCCGCCTCAGTTAGGAAATCCCTGGGTGATCTGGTCGTAGATCGTAAACATCGTATCCGGCCAGGTGATATTCGCCACGTGCCAGAACTGCCAGTTCGTCATCCACCGGTTCTGGTGCTCCAGCTGCAGCACACCGTCGATGAACACCCGCACCGTCGCATAGCTCCCGCCGTACCCGTGGTCCGAGAAGTAATACACCCCGATCCCGTAGGTCACCCCGTTCTCGGGGATCTTCAGGTTGATATTCTCTGGCCCCCACCCGTGGATATGGTCGATGTCCAGGCTCGGGTTCATATCGTCGTTGTTCTCGTCCCCCCAGTTGGGGTTCATGTTCATCCAGTAGCAATCCCAGGGGCTGGCGTTCCACTGCCCGTTCTCATGCCGAAAGTGGAGATCCAGGTCGGTCCCGGAGTTGTTGTGCCGGTTCGGGTCGTTCGGCGTATCCCACACCAACTGGATGTGCAGCCCGTCCCCGGAGACGGCCTCCACGGTCAGCCGCGCTGGCTCACAGGACCGCGTCCCCTCCGTGTCGTACACGTGGAGCTCGATCTCGTAGATCCCGGCCAACTCCAGGTACAGGCTGTTCCAGATCACGTCCCCGTCTTCTCCCAGATCCACCACGGTGTCCGCCGGCCGCCCCACGAGGGCCCACTCGTACTCCGCGATCGACGCCCCGCCATGAGCGAAGCTCTGGGATCCGTCGAGGCTGATTATCTCCAGGGGCTCCCCTTGAAGGGTCCCCAGCGGGTTGGCGATGGCGTTGCCCTCCAGCGACGACGCCGTGATCACCGCCGTGGGACAGTGGGGCGGCGCGCCATCTCCTTCCAGCTCCACCACCACCTCAGGGCTCACCTCGTCTTCGCTGAGCACCGTGATCGATCCCCGATAAGGCCGCACCTCTTGCGGATGGAACTCGATGGGCACCACCGCCGACTGCCCAGGCTGGATCACCCGGGTCACCCCGGCCCGATCCCCATCGTCGAGGAGCCGAAACCCTCCGTCGTCCTCGAAATCCACCAGAGCTACTTCGGCCACCACCACCTCGCTGCAGTTGGTCAACCGCAACGTCCGCTCCGCCCGCTCTCCCCGGACCACCGACCCGAACCGCAGCCGGTTCGACGGCTCCACCGTCAGGCACGGCAGCTCCACGTTGGCCAGGAGCGCGATCTCGTGGGCCTCGTTCTCCGGATCGTCGCTGATCACCGTCAGCGTCCCCATCCGTGGCTCTTCATCAAAGGCCGTGTAGCTCACCTGCGCCAGGAGCGTCTGCCCTGGAGACAGCCGCGACGGCGGCGCGTCCAGATACTCCGGGAAGTGCAGGTCGAAGGGCCCCTCCACCAGGAAGTCCTTCAGCTCCAACCCGGTCCGACCCACGTTCCTGATCTCCGCCGTCCGCGTCGCCGTCTCCCCCTCGACCAACCCCAAAAAGAGCAGCCGATCCGGGGCCTCCAGCTCCGGCGCCCCGTCGAACACGTAGCTCCCCATATCTCGCGGCTCAAACCAGTCCACCGGTTCTGTGTGGTCACACCCGGGACATCCCGACAGGGACACGGTCAAGAACCCCAGGAGGGCGGCGAGCAAGAGGGAACGGGTTGGTCTCATCTTCGTCGTCTCGGGCTTGGAAATCGATCGGGTAATAGACAGCTCTTCGTTCGACGAAATTCAAAGCAATATTTATGCCGGGCGAAACCTCCCCGACAGACCACAAATATGGTAGGCTCTTACCCCAATTCGGTCGTCTCATGGGATAGGATATGCCACGCACCCTTCGCCGTCCAATTCAGGGGTTTCTCTTCCTGACCTTCGCTGCCCTCCTGGGCTGCACGGCGATCCAACCCATCGACGATCGCCAGGAGGCGTTTTTGGAGCTCCTCGTCGTCCCCGACACCGCCGAGATCTTCATCGACGACGAGTATGTGGGCGTCGTCAACCGGTGGGCTCGCCAGACAGTGCCCGTGGAGGCCGGCTACCGCCGCCTCGAACTCCGAGCCGACGGGTACCTCACCCAGCGCTTCGATCTGGACGTGACCCCCGGAAATATGCATACCCTCCGTGTCCGTATGGAACCTGACTCTCACCTGGGGCCCGATCTCGACGCAGAGGACCGGGCCAGCGATGAGGAAGATCAGTGGTAGCTCCCGAGTCCAACCTCTCAGGGCTTCTCCGAGGCACGGCCCTCGGAAACGCCCTCAGCCACGACAGCGCCGAGCTGGTGATCCTGCGGCCCGACGGCCGATGGCATCTTCAGCAGGGTGGGCACCTCCGCCTCCAACAGCCCGTCCCCACGGCCTCCGCTGAAGCCCTCTTCCGCGACCTCCCCGACGCCTACGGAGCTCCCTGCGGCCACCGGTGGTGGGTCCACCGGGTCCCGGGAATCCTCCCCATCGCCATCTTCCGCCTCCGCCCTCGGGCCGACCGAGGCGTCCTCTCCCCGCAATCCCTTGAGCTCTTGCGTTCCAAGATCCCCCGTGACGCCAACGGCGTGGTCTTCGGCCCCGACGCCTCCTCCCGGGCGGGCCTCCTCTTGAGCCTCACCCGGTTCCTCCCCACCGAGCTCCCCCTCTTCATCGGTTCCTGCCCACCGATCCCCCCGGAAGACCTGGACCTCCTCCACCTCTTCCCCCCCACAGGGGCCGCCGATCGGCTCACCAGTCGCCCCCTTGTCGACAGGGCCACCACGATCTTGATCGACGGCGCGCTCCCTCCGGAAGACCTCCGCCCCACCTTCGCCGATCACACCACGAACCGGTGGATCGCCCTGCGAGACCTCGCCGATCTCTCCGCCGTCCCCGGCACCCGCTACGACGTCCGCGTCGGGGTCATCGGCGCCGCCACCGAGCCCGCTCGTTTGACCCACCTCTCCGTGCGCACCCCCACCGGTTGGGAGGTCCTCCTCGACGATTCTCACCTCGACGACGACCTGCCGGAGCGAACCATCCAGAGCAGCCCCCGCATCTCCGCCCAGATCACCTCCCCCGTGAAGAGCCTCGGCCGGATCGACTCCAGCGCCGAGGTCAGCGACTTCGACGTCGCCACCCTCCTCGAGGACGACATCGAAGAGCTCGACAGCAGCCTCTTGGAGAGCGGCGAGATCGACGTCCCCGGGTTCGTCTCCCGGCGGTTCGAGGATGAGGGGAGCACCACCAACGCCGAACTCTCCGCCGCCCGCACCAAGATGCTCCAGGGCAACCGCATGGACCGAGAGCTCCCCTACCTGATCGCCCAGGGCGACGTCGACGCCGTCGAGATCCCCGAGGTCCAGATCGAGCAGCTCCGCCAGACCATGGACAGCTCCTACGACCCCAAGCGCCTGGAAGCCTTCCGCACCATGCGACGCCACTCTCTCGAGGAGAAGTCTCGCCCCGATCCCGACACCCGAACTACCTCCGAGGAGACCCCCGGCGCCCCGCGCCGCATCGTCGCCAGCCGCAGCGGCACCCTCCAACATGGCAACCAACGCGCCGTCCCGGCACCCTCCAGCCCTCGGATCCTCCCCACCCCCTCCGAGGCCGAGTCCGAGATCTCCGAGATCTCCCACGTCGACGACGACCCGCCCACCCAGCGGCTCGATGAGATCAGCAACCCCACCGAGGAGCTCGAGTTCAGCGACCTCCTCGAAGATCTCAAGCGCCGCCGTCGCGCCAAGTCGGAGTCTTCCGACTAGCCGCGACGCCCACGCGAACCCCGACCGTGAACGAAGACACAGGAACCGCCCCCTTTCAGGGGGTCGTCCGCGCCGCCCCTTCGATCCCCTCGCCCTCGCGAACCCCGACCGTGAACGAAGACACAGGAACCGCCCCCTTTCAGGGCTGTCGCGTAGCGCCGGGGGTGGTGCGCGCCGCCCGTTCGATCGCCTCGCCCACGCGAACCGTTTCCAAATTTTCCCGCACAGATCTCAGAAATCCGTCGATAACAACTCAAAGACGGACTTCTCTGCGCGGGAGCGACCATGAAAGTGGGCGACCAACCCGCCGCTCAGGCCCCGGGACAACAGAGCGTCACCGGGCCTCGCGGCGACCCCGAAAAACCCTTCGCTGACCTTCTACGAGGCACTGACCACGAGCTCGCCCAAGAGGACGGCGAACTCCTCGACGACGAACTCCTCGACGACGAGCTCCTCGACGGCGAGCTCCTCGACGACGAGCTCCTCGATCCACGGTCCCTCCCCCACTCCACGGACATCAAGCCTGGCTCTACGGGACCAGCCGCCCCGTCACACACCGGCCTGCCCGCCGGAATTGCCGGCGCTTCGTCGCCCCCCCCCATCGCCGGCTCGGCGCCCCCGACCCCGCCCGCCGCCGCCGTGCACCACGTGGCCCGCCAGATCCTCCGGGCCCTCCGGGTCGGCGCCGACCAGAACGCCCGAAAGGTGGTGTTCCTCGACGTCACCGTCCCGGGCCACGGCGATCTCCGCGTCCGTCTCCGCCGGGACGGCGACGGCTTCGAGGCTCGCCTCCGCGCCGACAACGACGGACTCGCCAGGCTCTTGCACGCCCACACCGACGACCTCCGGGACGCCGCCCGCGACAACGGCGTCCACTTCACCTCCCTTCAGGTGCGCCGATGAGCGTCGACCGATTCGACAAGAGCAGGCTCGACGAAAGCGGGCCCGACGAGGCAACGCTCCTCCTTCAGCGGCCACCAGAGAGCCTGATCCTCCCCGTCCTCGACCCCCGCAGGGCCCAGCCCTTCTGGTGGGACCGCCTTGACCGCGTCGATCCCGACGCCCTGCGGCCCCTGGAGCTCCTCTCTTCCCTCGTCCCTCGGCGAACAGGCCTACAGGGCCTCCAGGCGCTCCTCGCGAGCACCCTCACCGGGCTCCTCGACGTCCCCCACTCCATCGACCACTGCCGCCTGGGGCTGGTCCTCCCCGGGCAGGACGCCCAACTCCCCACGGACGATGGGATCTGGACCTGGGCCTCGTTCCCGCCGTCCACAGCCCGGGTGCTCCTGGGCTGCTCCTGGTCTCTGGCACAGGAATGGACCGAAGCCCTCGGCGAAGATTTCGCCTCCCAGCCCACCCCCTATCGGGCCGGCACCACGACTCTTCTCCTGGCCGAGCTATTCGCAGTGCTCTGCGATCACCTCGGCTGGCCCCCTCTCTCGTGGGCCATCAACCCCATCGAGCAAAAATACCTCACCGACCTCCTCGAGTGCGCCGAGCCCCCGGTCCTGGAGCTCGTCTTCTACATTCGGGCCCGAAACCAACGGGGCCTGCTCCGGCTCTGGCTCCCCGCCGGGGTGGTCCGATTCCTGGAGGCCTTCGCGGGCCAACGTCCCATGGGAGATCCAGGAGACGAGACCTACCTCAGCCTCTACGGCCACCTGACCTGCCGACGGCCCCTGATCGCCGGCTCCTCCCACCTGGATCGACGAACCCTCTCCACCCTTCACCCCGGCGACGTCCTGATCCTTCAGCGCCATGGCGTAGCCCCCGGCGAAGGCGTCGCCCTCGGCGAAGAAGAGCCTCCGCCCCACGCCCTCTGGCAGCTCGGTCACCAGATCGCCATCAACGGCTGGATCCGCGCCGGCCCCTCAGGCCGCTGGGCCTTTGAAACCCATGATTATCAACGAATTCAACCCCGAGGAACACCCATGAACGCAGAACAACCCGCCGTCGACCTCGCCAACGCCGTCGTCCCCGAGTCTCTCCTGGAAGTACAGGTCCAGGTGGGCGCCGTCTCCATGGAGATCGGCCAGCTCGCTCGCCTTCGCCCCGGTCAAGTCCTGGACTGCGACCGCCCTGCCGGCAGCGTCGTCGACCTCGTCGTCGCCGGCACCTCCGTGGGCCGCGGCGAGCTCGTCGTCGTCGGCGACCGCCTCGGGGTCCGGATCTTGTCCATGCGATGAGTGCCCCGGTGAGTCTTCTGGGCAGAGTGCCTACTTGTCGCCGTACCCCGGGATGTTCCGCTGTCGCCCCCGGGCGATCCCCAACGCTTTGTCGGGGACGTCCTCGGTGATCACACTCCCGGCCCCCACGTAGGCGCCCTTACCCACCTTGACGGGCGCAACCAGCGCCGTATTCGACCCGATGAAAGCTCCCGGGCCGATCTCGGTACGGGACTTCTTTGCCCCATCGTAGTTGCAGGTGATCGTCCCCGCCCCCACGTTGGCTCCTTCACCCACGTGGGCGTCGCCCAGGTACGTCAGGTGGCTGGCCTTTGAGCCTGCCTCCATGCGTGTCTTCTTCACCTCCACGAAGTTCCCCACCTTGCACCCGGGCCCCACGTCCGCCCCGGGCCGCAGGTGGGCGAAGGGCCCCACCGACGATCCCCGCTCCACCCGGGCCTCCGTCAGATAGCAGTGGGCCTTCACGGTCACCTCAGCCCCCACTTCGCTGTCCCGGATCATCGACCCCGACTCCACTACGGCGCCTGGGCCTACGGTGGTCTTGCCACCCAGGTACACCCCGGGGAATAGCGTCACATCCTGGGCGAGCTCCACTGTGGGCTCCACGAAGGTCTGGTCCGGCGCCAGAAAGGTCACCCCAGCGTCCATCCACCCCCGGTTGATCCGCTCCCGCAGGATCGCCACAGCCCCCGCTAGATCGGCCCGGGTGTTCACCCCCTGGATGAACCGCTCGTCCTCAACCACGTGGCCGAAGACCTTCTCTCCCTGCTCCCGGGCCAGGGCCACGATATCCGTCAGATAGTACTCGTTCTGGGCGTTATCCGCCGGCCGCCCCATGATCGTCGACAGCGCTGAGGCCAGAAACTCGGTGCGCACGAAGTACACGCCCCCGTTGATCTCGGAGATCTCTCGTTCTTCCTCGGAGGCGTCCTTGTACTCCACGATGGCCTCCACCCCGGCCTCGCCACGCAGAATCCGCCCATACCGCGACGGATCCTCGAGCACGGCCGTCACCAACCCCACGGCGGCCCCGCTCTCCATAGTCTCACGGAAGAATCGCTCCAGGGTCTCCCCCGGCATGGTCGGCACGTCCCCGGAGAGGATCGCAGTGTACTCGAACTCCCGGTCTTCCAGAAACGGCCGGGCCGCCCACACGGCGTCCGCCGTCCCCCGGCGCTCCACCTGCTCGGCCACCTCCAGCCGCGCCGAGGCATCATGCCCGCTGAGGTAGGCCTCTACGGCCTCTCGTTGGTGTCCGACGATGGTCACGATCCGGCCGGCGCCGCTCTTCAACGCCCCCCCGATCACGTGGCCCAAGAGGGGCTCACCGAGAAGATCGTGGAGCACCTTGATGGTCTCCGACTTCATCCGAGTCCCCTGACCGGCCGCCAAGATCAACGCCTGAAACGGTGGTACCTTCATGAATCTCCCTCCCTGGAGTCTTATTCTACGGACGCTTCCTCGCTCACATCGATCTCCCGACTCGGCGGGTCGTCGGGGCTGCGGCTATCCCATCGCCGCGGCGAATACACCCGCTCGTCAGGCCCGAGATGGTAGGCCATCGGGGTCCGGGCGTCGGCGGCAGCCTTCTGGAACGCGATCTCCTGAGCCACCCGCGGATCCGTGCTCGCCGTCACCCCCATGCTGTGCTCGTACTCCGCCACCAGAGCGTCGAACTCCGCGCAGGCCTGGGCCGTCACGGTCCGCTTCTTTCGGTAGGGCATAAACGCCGACTTAAACCCGTCGATCATCAGCTTCCTGAGATCCCCGATGTTCAGGTCGTAGTACTGCACAGCCCGCCAGAACTCCTTGGTCATCGTCGTATCCGTGACCAACCGGTTATCCGTGTTGATCGTGCAACGAATCCCATAGGACATGTAGAACGGCAGCGGATGGGACTCGAAGCTCTTGCACGCCCGGGTCTGCACATTACTCGTCAGACACACCTCCAGAGGCACCCGGTGATCGTTGATAAAGTTCAGCAGATCCCCATCTTCTCGCAGCCTCGTCCCGTGGCCAATTCTGTGGGCTCCTCCCAGGTGAATCGCCTGGTGGATGCTCTCCGGCCCGTAGGCTTCCCCGGCGTGAATCGTCAGGTTCACGTTGTTGTTCCGGATCAGGTAGAAGGCCTCCCGGTAGTCCTTCGCCGGGTTATCCGCCTCGGCGCCGGCCAGGTCGAACCCCACGACCCCCCGATTCTTGAACGCCACGCAGAGCTCGGCCATCCGCAGCGACGACTCCGGCGTCATATGCCGAATCCCACAGATGATCTGCCCGCTCATCAGCCCGTACCGCCGCTTGGCCTCCCGCAACCCCTCGGCCACGGCCTCCACGATCACCGGATAGGAGAGCCCGTTTCGGGTGTGCAGGAGCGGTGAATACCGCACCTCCATGTACTTCACGTTCTCCCGGGCTGCGTCCTCCCCGAGCTCGAAGGCCGCCCGATAGAGCGCCTCCTCGGTCTGCATCACGCTCAACGTCACATCGAAGGCTTTCAAATAATCGGTCAGATCCTCACAGATCTGCCCCATGTTGATCGCCTTCGCCAGGGACTCCTCGTCCTGAGGGTTCCCCGGGATCTCCACGCCCTGCTCTTCGGCGAGTTCCAGGATCGACTTCAGCCGCATACTCCCGTCGAGGTGAACGTGGAGGTCGGTCTTCGGCATCCGATGCAGAAATTCTCTCGTAATCTTCATAGCGCTTTCCCGTCGTCCTTAGGCCTCCCAAACTCCCCGATTGGGCTTGCGAAGTTCTAATCCATCCCACACCGCTTGTCGAGATCACCACACCCAGACCTTCCCTATACAACAGTCGCTCACCACCGACATTCCACCCATCGAATACCCCGGGCCCGACCGACCACGAGTAGCCTTCCCCCCCCACCTGTGGTATCTCCCCCTCGGCAACCGAGTACCACCCTCCGAGGTCCCCCGAACATGGCAGAGATCAAACCCTTCCGCGGCATCCGGTACAACTGGGAAGCCCTGAGCCCCGAAGAGATGAGCGCCGTCGTCGCCCCGCCCTACGACGTGATCACCGAGGACGAGCAAGACATCCTCTACCGGCGCCACCCCTCGAACATCATCCGCCTCGATCTCAACCGCATCCAGCGCTCCGACAATGGCGAGGACAACCGCTATGAGCGGGCCCGACGCCACCTCTTCGATTGGATCGCCCAGGGCACGGTCGTCGTCGACCGGGACCCCACGATCTACGCCCACAAGCAGTGCTTCGAGGACGAGCGCGGCGAAGAATACTGCCGCAAGGGCTTCATCGCCGTCACCCGGCTGGCCGACTACGAGGAGTCCGTCGTCCTCCCCCACGAGCGCACCCTCCGGGGCCCCAAAGAGGACCGCCTCCAGCTCATGAAGGCCACCGAGTGCAACCTCAGCCAGATCTTCTTCCTCTATGACGACCCGGACTTCCTCGTCGACAAGGCCCTCTTCACTCCGGCCGTCTCCGACCAGAAGGCCCCCGTCGACATCCACACCACCGACACCATTCGCCACCGCCTCTGGAGCATCACGGATCACGCCGTCCACGACCGGGTCTCCCGGGCCCTCTTGGAGCGCCCCCTCCTCATCGCCGACGGCCACCACCGCTACGAGACGGCCCTGGCCTACCGGGACTTCCGCCGCCGCATCGCCGATCGCGAGGACCGCTCCGCCCCCTACGAATACGTGATGGGCTTCTTCGTCAACATCCACGACCCAGGCCTCCGGGTCTTCCCCACCCACCGGGTGGTCCACTCCGTCTCGGGCTTCGACTTCAACGCCCTCCAGCAGGCCCTCAAGTCGGAGGCCGACTTCCAGGTCACCCCCATCGCCCGCGACCACCTCCAGGATCCCTCGGCCATGCGCCAAGAACTCGCCAGGCTCGGCGAAGAGGGTACAGCCCTCGCCCTCGTCGAGGGGCGCGGCGACCGGGGCCTCTGGCTCCAATTCACCGGCGACCCCACGGCGGCCTTCTTCGGCGAAGACCTCCCCGAGGCGGTCCGCCGCCTCGACGTGGCCGTCCTCCACGAGGGGATCCTCCAGGCCCACCTCGACATCGACCGGGCCGCCCAGGAAGCCCTCTCCAACCTCCGCTACGTCAAGAGCTGGCGCGACGGCACAAAAGCCGTCCAAGATCCGGACTCCCAGCTCGTGGTCTTCATGAACCCCACCCCGGTCTCCCAGGTCTACGATGTCTGCCTCTCCGGCGGCCTGATGCCCCAGAAGTCCACCTACTTCTACCCTAAGATCCTCAGCGGTCTGGTGATCAACCCCCTCT
>SKON01000311.1 GCA_007120035.1 Myxococcales bacterium | reverse complement strand
GGTGGCGGCTCTCGGCGTAAGAACCGGCGGTGTGCGGTGTGGGGAGGCTGGCGCGGGGCTTGGGGAGTGGGGATGTGGTGGGGAGGACACCTGCGCCGGAGGCGGCAGGGCTCCGGAGGCATGCTCGAGTCGAAGGTGCGAATGTTCCACCCCCCGAGGAAACACCGGAGATGGAAGTTTCCCGCGGATTCGGTTACCAAGTGATATGGGTCGACGGTGACGACGAGACGGAGGAGATCATGAGGCGCTCAGGGTGGTTCGTGGTGGTCGTGGGGATGGCGGTGTGGATGGGATGTACCGGAGAGCCCGGGTTGACCGGGGATCAGGGGGACTCGGTGCTCGTGGAGAGCGAGGCGGCGAGCCCGGAGGCCTGTCCCCATGGGGGGACGACGTTGATCTTCGGGTACGACCGGCAGGGCGACGGGGTGATCGATGAGGTGGTGACCAGTCACGATGTCTGCGATGGGGGGCCGGGAGACCGGGGGCCCGAAGGGTCCGACGGTCGGGAGCTCCTGGTGGAGACGTCGACGGCGGCGCAGAACCTCTGCCCCGCCGGGGGGACCCGGATCCTGATGGGGTACGACAACAACGGGGACGGGGCCATCGACGAGGTGCAGGCCCAGTACACGATCTGCAGCGGGGAGGCCGGGGAGGATGGGACCCCGCTGTTGGTGGCGTCCGAGCTGGCCGATGAGGAAGACTGCCCCGGCGGTGGGCTCTCGCTGATCTTCGGGTACGACACCGACGGCGATGACGAGATCGACGACGTGGTCTCCACGGAGGTGATCTGTGACGGAGTAGACGGCCAGCCCCTTCTGGTGGAAGAGCAGGGGTGTCTGGAGGGCCTGCGGCTGGTCTTCGGGTACGACACCGACGGCGACGGGGAGCTCGACGAGACGGTGCACGTGGCCGATTACTGCGAGGTGGAGGCCCCGTCGGTGGTCTTCTTCGCCGACGGAAACGAGGGAGAAAACGCCATCGAGGCGGGGCTCGTGGAGCTGGCGTCCCAGGGGCGGATCGAGCTCTCTGTGCCGGCGAGTCGGTCGGAGATGAACGACGAGATCGAGGCCGGGGATCACGACGTGGTGGTCTTCCTGGCCCAGAACGTTCAGTTCAGCGGGACCGAGGTGGGGCGCTTGATCGACTGGGTGGAGGACGGTGGACGGCTGATCGCGGTGAACTGGACGGCTAACTCCCTGTTGGCGGAGGCCCTGGAGAGCGACTACGCCGGGGGCACCGATCAGGGCGAGGCCTCCTTCGTGGACGGACGGTTCTTCCAGGGCCTGCCGGTGCCGCTGGTGTTGACGAACCCCGGCTGGTCCAACGCCTTCGCCCGAGACCTGGAGCCTGCCGGGGACGGGGTCTCGGTGTGTGCCTTCGGAAACGGCACGTCCTGCGCGGTGCTGGGCAACGAGGAGCGGACCCTTCACCTGGGATTTCTCGGAGACACCGTGGACGTGACTCACGGGCCGCAGATGGTGCGGAACTTCCTGACCGTGTTGATGCGAGCTCCCGACGGCGAGTGAGGCGCGGTCTGGTTTAACGGTCGTGGGCGTACTCCACCCGGGTCTCGGTGATCTTGCTCCGGGATCCCGACGAGATTCATGATCGCGGCTTGAACGATCATGGCCAGGAAGAACCAGTGGGTGACGGCGAACCGGTGGGTGGCGTCGGAGAGAGACAGGGGCTCGCCGTCGGTGCGGGCGACCCGGCGACGTCGGGGGGAGGCCGATCATAACACCAAAGGGCGTCGGGGTGAACCGAGTCACCGGTCTCTTTAGTTGGGGCTGTCGGCGTCGAGGAGGGCCAGGGTGAGGGCCTTCTGGAAGGCCAGTTCGTGGTCCTCGGGCATCTCGAAGAGGGCCCGGAGACCGTCGTAGATCCCGTAGAGGAGGGACGCGGTGTGGACTGTGAAGGAGGATGTCGAGGAGCCCGACGAGAGCGCTTCGCGGACCATGTGGTGGTCGGTGAAGAGCTGGATACGGACCCCTCTGTCGATGAGGAGGTAGCCGAAGTAGGTGTGGTCGCCGGCGATGAGGGCGGCCATGGGGACCGCGGGCAGCGGGCCGTCGGTGGCGGGTTCGATGGGGAGCTGGAGGGTGGGGCCGCCGAGGTGGTGGGGCCAGAGGTGCTCCAGCCAGGCGGTGACCGCCTCCAGGGGGCCCGTGGCCGTGGAGGGCCGCGGGGATTCGGTGGACCTGACGGTGGAGACGAATCGGTCCTTTCGGAGGGTCTCTGCGGCCCAGTCCCGGGCTTCCGGGGGAAGGAGCTGGCGGGAGGTCAAGTCGAGAGGGACGGCGCCGTCTGCGAAGAGGCAGAGGTTTCGGATCAGGCGGCGGCCCGTGATGGGGAACCCGTCGGTGACGGCCAGGGGGAGGTCGAGGATCTCCTCGGCCAGGGGGTGAGTGATGTCGTAGTGATGGACCCCGGCGGGATCGACGGTCAGGTGAAGGTGACGGGTGGTGAAATGGAGGAGGGCGCCCAGGGCGGCGCCGGCCCGGAGGAGTTCCGTGAGGAGCTCCTCTTCGAGGCCGTGGAGGAGCTTTGTGACCTCGTCGCGCCAGCCCTCCGGGGAGTCCGTGGTCTGCAGGACGCCGGCCAGGAGGCTGTCTTCCTCGAGTGGTAGGGAGTAGGTGGTATGGGCCTCTCGATCGTAGAGGGCCACGTGGCCGTGGGCGGGGGGAGGCCACAGAAGGCCGACGGTACCGGAGAAGCGGCTCTCGGCGACGGGGCGCTCCACGAGGTAGTCCGAGGACTCTTGTTGAGGGTAGGGGAAGTCGAAGGCCCCTCGGAGGTCGTTGCCGTCGTGGAGGTGGGCGGCCAGCGCGGGGTTCATCTTCAGCTCCAGCGGGGCCGACGGGGAGGCCTGTCCGTGGGAGGCCTGGGAGCCGGAGCGTCCGTCGAGCATCACCAGAGGGCGACCGGCCCGGTGTGTCGTGAGGACCTGGTCGAGGCTGAGGAGACCTTCGGCGGTGTCGATCAGGGGGCGGCGGTTCAGGGAGTCCAGGGCTTCACGGTGTCTGTCGCCGGGTTCCAGCGGTCCCAGGAGGAGTTGGAGGGCCCGACGGCGGAGGGCGAAGTAGGCCGACCGGGGGAGGTCGTCGTCGCGGAGCGCCTGGAGGAGCTCGTCGGGGGGCATCGGCGGCGTGGGTTCGATGTGGTGGAGGACGTCGGGTCCCATCAGCTCGGCGAGGAGGGTCTGGAGCTCGTCGTCGAGGAGGAGCGCCTCGTCGGGGCCGAAGGGGCTCTCCGGGGGGAGGGCCTCGGGATCGGTGACGAAGGGGAGGACGCCGCGGCAGCGGCCCAGGTGGGCGGCTAGGCCGTCGAGGTCAAGGGGCTGGCCGGAGACGGTGGAGACCAGGGAGAGCGCCCGGTCCGGGGGATCCTCGGAGAGGTAGGCCAGCTCGAAGGTCACGCCGTCGTCGTCGGTGTCGGACCGGAGCCGTAAGACCAGGTCGGAGGCCATGGAGCGCATGGCGATGCGGCTGGCCATGGAGCCGGCGTCGGACTCGGCGTGAGCGATGCTCCGCAGGGCCAGTCGGTTCGCCATGGCGAGCTCTTCGGTGGCCTCTGCGGCGAAGACCTCGGCGATATGCCGGGCCCAGGTGTGGGAAGCGCCCGGGGCCGGGGCGCTCCCCAGGAAGGTCGGGCTGATCGGGGGCAGGTCGATGAGGAGCACGTGCCCGGGGTGAGGCACCGTCGTGGTGCCGCTGAAGATCAGGCGGTCGCAGGATCGGATCTGCACCCAGTGGCGGTGTACCTCGGCGGCGTCCTGGCCGTCCCGGGCCGGGGTGTAGACCGTGGCGTGGGCCCGGCTGTGAGAGCCAGCGGCCTGGCGGAACCTTTCCAGGGTTGAGGGTGTGATCCCGGTCCGCTCCGACAGGAGGTTCGTGAGCTGAGAGAGCCACAGGGGTCGAACCGGGAGGGGTTCTACCAGCCAGGGTCGGGCCGGCGCCTCGTGAGGGCGTTGGTGGAGGAAGTCTCGGTCTCCGGGGGCGTCCCAGTCCAGGGAGATGACCTCCGTGCCGTCGAGGGCCAGAGCTCGGAGGGTGGAGAGCTGCGAGGCGGCGGTGATCAACGGGTGGGCTTCGAGGCGGTCGGCGGCGTTGGCGACGGTGCCGGGTTCGCGCTCCGCCAGAGCAGGAGGGACGGCCAGGACTCGTCGGTGGGTGCCCAGGATCTCCCGGAGGTCCTCGGGGGTCAGGTGGGCGCCGTCGAGGTCGGTGATCAGGTGAGAGGGATCGTCGCCGGTGGTCTGATCGGCGCTTTGGTCTCGGCGGGAGCGCAGGTAGGGATCGAGGCGGGCGACCACGTGGTCAAAGTGGGAGTTCCGGACGACCCGGTATTGGTCGGCGGTCTTGCGGAAGCCGTCGCTTCGGATATAGCCGGAGAGCCCGGCGAAGGGGGAGGTCGAGTCCAAGAGGAGCTCCACGGCGACGCCGTAGGTGACCAGGGAGAAGGGATCCCCTCCGGGCCACAGGGATCCTCGGAGGCCCGGCTCGTCAACCTGCAGGGCGTCGTCGGGGACGCGGATCTTGGGTTTAGCTGTGTGAGAGTTGAAGGTGATGGCCAGATCGGCAAAGCCCGTGCGCTCCTCGATGGCGGTGGCCTCCGGCCATTTAGGGCGAAAGGCCCGGGCGAACCGGAGGTGGTCGGGCATGCCCCGGAGGTCGAAGGCACGCAGGGAGAATTCGCCCCGGCGGAGGTCGCCTTCGTCGGGGGTGATCATGGCGGAGTCGGCCAGCTCGGGGTCGATGGAGAGGGCCGTGGGGGCTCCGCCGTCGAGTCCGGGGGCGAAGATCTCCAGGTGTCGGGGCTGAAAGTAGCGAACGCCGTTGATCCCACGGGCAAGAAGGAGGATGTCGGCGTGCTCCTCTTCGTCAGCCTCGAAGAGGTAGTCAAAGAGGTTCGTCAGCTCCAATCGGGAGAAGGACTGGCCGTCGAAACGCACACGGAGATCGACCTGATCTCCGTATCTGACGAGGTCGACGTGGAAGTGGGAGGCGCCGTTGGCGACGGCGGCCTGCACGAGCTCCAGGATGTAGAAGTGGGGGTCTGCGAGGGCGAAGTCTCGCAAGAGGGTGACGGCGTTGTCCCGGTCCAGGGTGAAGGAGCGAAGGGGGGCTTCGGCGGAGGCGAAGACGACGTCGCGGAGGTATTCGTCGATGGCGCTCATGGGCTCCCCTCCAGGGAATGAAGTGAGGTCATCTCCGACGGGCTGGCGAGCCGCTCCGGGGAGCCCGGTGGGGGCGGTTCGGTGAGATCCAGGCACCGGGCCAGGAGCTGCACGGCCGCGGCCGGTTGATCTCTGAAGAGCGTGAGGAGGCGCCGAAAGTGGGGGTGGTCTCGGTTCACGGCGGCGCTGAGGAGCTGCTCTCGGACCCCGGAGCGGTCGATCCGCTGGAAGGGTCGGGGAGGCCGGGCCATCACGGACCCCAGCTCGGAGCCGACCACGTAGAGGGGAGGATGCCCATCGGGGGAGGCCAGCCGGCAGGTGACCAGGGCCGCGAAGTGGCTGTCCCGGCGCCGCATCAGCGCGTCGGTGCCTGCCAGGAGGGGGCGCACCGCGGCGGGAGGTTCGTCGTCGATGAGGATCGGGAAGTAGACGCTCTCCGGGGAGGTGATACGGCGGTCCCACCGGAGGCGGCGGAGGCGGCGGGAGCCGTCCACGGCGTTGACGTAGCGTCGGAGGAACTGCTTGATCGGCCCGTGGTGGGGGCTGTCGTCATCGGCCACCGGCGGGCGGCCCCAGAGAACCATGGCGTCCTGGCGGAGGAGCTCGTCGAGGAGCTCCGAGGGGGTGTCCGTGAGGAGGAGGCGCCCGTTGTGGCGCCACGTCCGGTAGGCGAGGTCGGGGGTGACGACGGCGCCGTCCACGGTGCGAAGGATCGGGCGGTCTTTCAGGCGAAGGAGGGACTCCCGGGGCTCCCTGGCGAGGAACCCCAGGGACTCTCGATACTGGCGGGCCTCTTCGAGCCCCCAGCGTTCGGTGCCTAAGAGCTCTTCGAGCTCGTCGGCCAGAGAGGGCACGAGGCGCTCGACGACGGCCTGTCGAAGGATCCTCATCCCGGCGTGGAAGTGGTCGTCGCGGACGACGGACTCCCGGGTGAGGGTGTGGCCGAAGTAGGGGCTGGAGATCTTGAACGAGACGTGGTCGAAGCGCTCCCGGTGGTCGCCGAGTGCCTCGGTCCCGCGAGCGCCGCTGGCCAGGGAGAGGCCCCGGTTGAAGAAGCTGTGCTCCGGCAAGGACGAGAAGGCGATGGCGACCTCCGTGGCGTCCACGGTGAAGGTCTGAGCGCATCGCCCTTCGACCTCGAAGGGCTCGTTGATCCGTTCCCAGGTGGGGAGGCTCCCGTCGGCGGGGGTCCGGTCTTCGAAGCCCACCTCGGCCTCGGCGTGGAGACACCACCGCTTGAGGGCGTCCCGGATATCTCGGACCAGGGCTGCGTACCGCCCGATATCGCCGGCCAGCACCAGGGTGATCTGGGTGCCCTCTACGGGGTCGGAGAGGGGGGTGACCTGGAAGGCCCGGTCTTCCCGGAAGAAGACCTCCCAGTACTCGCCACCGCGGCCGGTCTTCACGATCACCGCCCGGGGCTCCAGGGCGAAGACGGAGACGAAGCCGATGCCGAACTTGCCGATCTTGGTGAGGTCTCGACGCTTCGTCGACGAGAAGAGGCGAGTGAACTGCTGGTCGATGATCGACCGGTCCATGCCCTCGCCCCAGTCGTCGATGTGGATCAGGATGGCCCCGTCGTCGTCGTCGCCAGCGGCCCGGTACTCCGTAGCGATCTCCACGGAGGAGCTGCCGGCGTCGACGGAGTTCTGGACGAGCTCCCGGAAGCAGTCCGTGGCGGAGCTGAACTGGGTGACCAGGTTGGAGAGGATCCCGACGTTTTGAGGCGTATCTGCGGGCATGAGTGCTCCCGGCGGTGGCAGGTGACGCCGGGAGTGTAGAGGTGGCCGGGCCGGTCGGGCAAGGGTAGACAGCCCCCGGCGGTCGGGGGGCTGAGGGAGCGACCGTTACTTGTTTCCGAAGTTCTCGAGTCGATCCCGCAGGTTGTCGATCAGCTCCAGCGTGTCCTGGCGGAGCTGCTCGGTGTTGGCCTCGCCCTTTTCTTTGAGCCGGGTCAGCTGTCCCTGGGCCTTTTGGAATTGGGTCTCGACCTTTTCCCAGCGGTCTTTGAGCTCCATTTTGCCCAGGTCGGCCTGGAGGCGGACCTCGTCGCGGAGCTGCTTGACCTTGTCGAAGCGCTTTTGGACTTGTTCTTCGGTAGCCATGTTCATCTCCCTGGTGTGGGGATCATTGACATCGTGAAGGCTAGGCACGGCGACGGGGTTTTCAACCCTTCCGGGAGGTACGATGGAGTCATTTTCTGGCATAGTTCAGGGCCCCCACGGTCTACCCCCGGACAAGCCCGGGGGCTATAAGCTTCGTGCTCCTTCAGGACATGGAGTTTCCGGAGGACTTATCGGCCCCGATCGGGGATGACGAGACCCCCTTTGTAGGCCATCTCGACGGGGCAGGATTTGCGATACATGGAGTGAGGTTGGAGGACAGCGACAACGAAAATGTGGGGCTCTTCGGGCAGATCGGGGTCGGTGGAGTCGTAGAGCGGTTGACGCTGGAGGATCTATTTGTGCGGTCCACTCGGATTGATACGAGAGTCGGGGGGCTGGTTGGGACAAATCAGGGGGAGATCGTGGAGGTGTTGGTGACCGGGCAAGTGGGCGCGACTGGCGAGAGCAGCCGCGCTGGAGGCGTGGCGGGGGTTTCTACGGAGTCCGGCGAGATTCTGGGATCCCGAGCGTCGGCTATAGTGGTGTCGACGTTCCATGGAGGGGGACTTGTGGGGACGAACGAAGGGGAGATCGATGGTTCATCGTCGTCTGACACGGTGATGGGGCAACAGGGTTTGACCTTGTCCGCCTTCGGGGGCTTGGTCGGATCGAATCTAGGAAGAGTTCGCCGCAGTTGGTCTGACGTGAGCGTGACCGGGGCCCGCCGGATCGGTGGGTTCGTGGGAATCAATAGCGGCGAGATCTTTCGCTCTTTTGCCCGGGGATCTACGACTACGGCACGATTCAGCGGAGGATTCGTAGCCTGGAATCGCAGCGATGGCGAGATCCAATACTCATATTCGACGACAGCAGTTGGCGGGCTCCAGATGGGTATTACGGGAGAGCGGTTTGCGGGCGGGTTTGCGGGGTACAATAATGGCACGATCGGCCAGTCCTACTCGGCGGGAACCATTCCTCCCTTCGCCTCCATCTCCCCAGCGTTCGCTTATAACGCCGGAGACGGGGCGACCGCGGGCTGCTACTGGGATGAAGACCTGACATCGGCAACGGACGACTCAGGCGCGACGCCCCTGGGGACGGATGACTTCGAGTTTGCGTCAAACTTCCTGGGATGGGACTTCACGAGTACCTGGCAGTACTTCATTGACGACGACCCACAGCGTCCGCGGCTGCAGTGGGAAGAAGACGAGTAGGTTGGCACCGCAGGGGGGATTCTGTACAAGGGGGCTCGACGGGACCTGTGATGGAGAGTGCGATGCAGCGATTGTTCGAGGCCTTTGAGGACGCCGGAAAGGAGCTCTATCTGGTGGGGGGGGCGGTGCGGGATATCGCACTGGGGATCCCCATGGAGGAGCTCGACGACCTGGACTTTTGTACCGACGCCCGGCCGGAGGAGTCCCTGGCGATCATCAAGAAGGCGAAGCTCCCCCACTACGATATGGGGTTTGAGTTCGGGACCGTAGGGGCCGTGCTCCACGGTCCGAAGGACGAGGGGTACCCCAAGGATTGTCAGGTCACGACCTATCGGTCCGAGGAGTACTACCGGCGAGGGAGCCGGCACCCGCAGGTGAAGTTCGGGGATACGATCGAGCAGGATCTGGGGCGGCGGGACTTCTCGATCAACTCCATGGCCATCGATAAGGATCAGAACTTCATCGATCCCTACGGAGGGATGAAGGATCTGAACGAGGGGCTGCTCCGGGTGGTCGGCGATCCGCGGGAGACCCTGGCGGAGGACCCGTTGCGGATCCTGCGGGTGGCCCGGTTCAAGAGCCGTCTGGGGTTTGACGTGGAGGAGGCGCTCTTTGAGGCGTCGAGGGATCGAGCCACGGGGCTCCTGGACATCAGTCGGGAGCGGTGGCTGCAAGAGATGACCAAGATCTTGGCCGGGACCTACGTGCGGGACGGGATGGAGTTTCTGCACGACGTGGGGGTCCTGGGGCTGATCCTGCCGGAGGTGGCGGTGCTGCGGGGGTTCCACGAGTCGAGCCCGGTCCATCATAAGGACATCTGGGCCCATACGATGCAGGTGGTGTTGCAGGCCCCGGACCGGGGGGCCATGAAGTGGGCGGCCCTCTTGCACGATATCGGGAAGGTGTGGACCCGGCGGATCGACGAGGCCGACGAGAAGGTGACCTTCTACCGCCATGAGGAGCAGGGGGCGATCCTGACGGAGGGGATCACGGCCCGGTTCAAGGTGGACAAGGCCACGGCCGCGGAGGTGCGGTTCGTGGTGGAGAACCACGGGCGGATCCAGCAGTACTCCTCGGAGTGGGGCGACGGGGCGGTGCGGCGGTTCGTGCGGGAGATGGATCCCTACCTGGAGAGCATGCTCCTCTTCTCCCGGGCGGATCTGACGACGCAGAGCGCCGAGCGGCGGCGGCAGGCCCTGGAGCGGGTGGAGGAGCTTACGGAGCGGATCGAGGAGATGGAGGCCACCGAGAGCCTCCGACCGGAGCTCCCGACGGGGCTGGGCAACGCCTTGATGAAGGCTCTGTCGCTGAAACCCTCGCCGGTGATCGGTGAGTTGAAGAGCTATCTGGAAGAGCGTATCATGGACGGGCTTTTGGAAAGCGGTCAGGAAACCAGCTACTACGTCGACGCCCTCAAGGCGTCTCCTCCGGAGTTCTTGGAGGAGGATGGCGACGAATCACCGCGGTGAACCCCACGATAGAGATCTCTGTGATGAATCCAATGAAAACCCTTCGAATCGGGCCTGTGCAGATCTTGGCTCTCTCTCTGGCGCTGATCTGGGCTGCGGCGTGTGACGGAGGTGGATGTGACACCGACGGGTTTCGGGAGGCGCCGTTCCCTGTGGAGCACGTGGATAAGACGGTGCCGGTCAGCGGAGAGGTGAGGCTGACCTCCCACGGGCTGAACTTCATGGTGGGGGAGATCGACAACCTGATCGGGGCTCTGGCCGGCGATGGCGAGGGGTTGAGCTTCTGCATCCCCCCCAGCGAGGGCGATGACTTCTCCCTCTGTCATGAGGACGCGGTCTGCGACGACGGGAGCCCGGGGTGTCAGTTGGACCTGACCATTGAGGATGCCTCCATCGACCCCCAGGCGCCGAATCGGCTGGTGATCGACGTGACCATTGGAGATCTTCATGAATCGTTGCCCGTCAGCGCTGTGGTGCCTTTGTTCGGCAACACCATCCATTGTTGGATCGACGTCTACAGTATGAGTGGAGGGACCGATGTGCCGGCGGAGATCCCGGCCCAGATCATCGTGGACTTTGAGATCGATGAGTTCAGCCCCTTCCAGGATGTGTGGATCAATATCGTCGATCTGGAAGCCAATGTAGACGGAGTCGACTTCCGGCTGCGGAATCGTTCCGGCAGTGGATGCGGGACGGCGGACTTCTTGATCGGGTTGATCGGCCTGCGGTCGATGCTCACCGATATGATCGAGGAGCAGCTCGACGAGTTGGTCGATGACCTGACCCGGGGGCAGCTCTGCCAGACCTGCGAGGACGGGGACTCGCCATGCCCCAATAACGCGACCTGTGATGGGGGAGATCCGGCGGTGTGCGTGTACAATGGCAGCGACCAATGCGTGCCGATGCTTCTGGGGATCGAAGGGGTGATCGAGCCGGAAGGGCTGTTGGGAGAGATGCTCAGCGGGGCAGCGGCCGACGTGTTCATGACGGCTCGGGTGGCCGATCGGGCCGTGGCCGATACGGGGGTGACCCTGGGGCTGCGGGTGGGCTCGGAGCCCGAGGAGTTCACGAATTGTGCGCCCGTGGATCCCACGCAGCGGCCGTCTTTTGCGGCCATCGACCCGTCGCCGTCGATCAACCAGGACGTGACCCCCGAGGGCAACCCGTTCATGTTCGGGTTGGCCCTGCATCGTCGGACCTTTCAGCACCTGATGTGGTCGTTGTGGGCCAGCGGGGCCCTCTGCTTAGAGATCGGCGGAGAGGATCTGGATCTCTTGAACACCGGTACCCTGGGGGCGCTGGTGCCGGCGATCCAGGACGTGGCTCCCCAGACCTCGCCGATGCTCCTGTTGTTGTCGCCACAGGAGGCTCCCGACGTGGTCCTGGGGGCGAACCTGGTGAGCGGTTCCAACGTGGATGAGGGATTGCTTACCGTGGACTGGCGAGATCTGGACATCCATATGTACGCCTTCGTGATGGAGCGGTACGCCCGGCTCTTTACGCTGCGGGTGGACGTGGAGCTGCCCATCGCGGTGGTGGCCGAAGAGGGCGGGCTGGTGCCGGTGCTCGGGGATGTGGCCGACGCCATCGGCAATATGCGGGTGCTCAATGATGAACTCATCGACGCCGACGTCAGCCTCCTGGAAGACCTCTTGCCGACGCTCTTGGGCTTCGCCCTGCCGGAGTTGTTGGATTCCCTGTCGGACCCCATCGAACTGCCGGAGATTTTCGGGTATCGGATCGTGATCGGCGACGGGGACCTGCGGGCCATCGACAACGATCAGTATCTGGGGCTCTTCGCGAACCTGGAGTTCGTGGGCTTCGATCTGGAGGAGATGATCCTGTCGACCCGGACTCTGATCCGGGAGGATGGAGTGAGGATCGACCGAGAGGGGCGGCTGCCGAAGGTGGCCGTCGACCTGGAGGTGGACCTGTTGCGGGGTGACCAGTGGCTCAGCGGCGAGGAAGTAGAGTTCTTGTACCGGCTGAATCGTGGCGCCTGGCGAGCGGCCGGGACGGGTCCGGCGCTGGTGATCGAGGATCCGGCGATGGCCTTGCAAGGGATCTACGAGCTGGAGCTTCTGGGGCGGCTGCCCGGTGAGACCCGGTACACGGCGCCGTCGGGCGTGGTGGAGCTGCGGGTGGACTACGAGGCGCCCCGGGTGTCGGCCTGGGCAGAAGACACGTTGGTGCGGGTGGAGGCTGAAGATCTGGTGGATCCTGTGGAGGCGCTGCAGATGCGGCACCGACTGGTGGTGGGCGATGACCTGGGTGCCTGGAGCCGGTGGGAGCCCGTGGCGGATCTGGAGCTCCTGGAGCGGCCAGCGGAGCGGTTCGACGTGGAGCTCGAGGTCCGGGACCAGTCGGGGCATACGGCGACGGAGATCGTGGCGGTGCGGACCCAGGCGCTGGACGCCGACGGGGAGCCCGTGGCGCCTGTGGCGTCCGGGGGATGCGCGTGCTCGGCGACGGGCGGCCAGCCCCTGGGGATGCTCCTGGTGCTGGTGGCGGCCGGTCTCTTCTGGATGCGTCGGCGGCGGTCGTCGGGCCGGGCGGCGGCGGTCCTCCTGGTGGCGCTCGTGGCGTTGACCGGTTGTCGCGGTGACGATCCTCCCGGTGAGGTCACCTGCCCCGATGAGTGCAGTGACTTCCAGACCTGTGAAGACGGGGTCTGCGTGGACGTGGGCTGTGAGAGCGACAGCGAGTGCGAGGCGGGGATCTGCGAGGGCGGCGCCTGCGTGGAGGGATGTCGATCCCGGTCCGATTGTGACATCGAGTGCGGGTCTACGGAGTACGTGAGCTGTCAGAGCTCGAGCTGCGTGTGCCTGCCGTTCTGCCCGGAGGGCTGCGGTGAGGAGCAGTACTGCTGCTACACCTCGAACAGCTGTCGAAACTTCCCGAACGCCTGCTCCGGGGTGACCTGCGAAGACGGGTTTGAGCCCTCGGTGACCCACGTCGGAGAGGCGGACAACGAGGAGTGCACCGTGTCGGGTGCGATCTGTGATTGCGTGGAGATGCCGCCGCTGCCGCTCCTGTACCACGGGCTCTACGCCGGGATCGCCGAAGGCGGCGGTGTGGTGGCGACGTCGGTCCATAACATGGGCTACGGGGACCTGATGGTGGGGATTCTGGACAGCAATTTCGAGCCCGAATGGTACTTCGTGGACGGGGTGCCGGAGTCGGGGAGCATCACGGGCTCCCTGGACGGACCTCGGGGCGGGATCAGCACCCCGGGCCCCCGGGCGGGGACCCATACGTCGATCGCTGTGGGCGATGACGGGACGATCCATGTCTTCTATCGACACGAGTCTCAGAACGCGTTGAAGTATGCGCGGCTCACCGAGAGCGGGGGGACCTGGGACCACGAGACGACGGTGGTGGAGTCCGGAGACGGGAGCTCCGGGTTCTACACGGCCACGGTGTTGCACGACGACACCCTCCATGTGTTCTACACGACTCGCCTGGAGGATGGGCTCTCGGAGCTGCGCCATCGGGCCATCGGGGCCGACGCCGCCCTGTCGAGCTTCGCGGAGTCCAGCATCGACGTGCTGCACTCCGGGACGAGAGAGGTGGAGGGCCGTGAGGAGTACCGTCCGGTGGCGGCCTTCAACACCCGGGTTCGAACCATCGACGATGGGTGGTTGGTGTACTTCTTCGACAACACTGTGCGGCAGCCCTGCTGGTTGACCTTCGACGGGACGGACTTCAGCTCCGTGTCGCTCCTGGGAGAGGTGACCGGGCCCTACGCCAGCGTGGTGATCGACGGCGACGGTGATGCTCACTGGGCGTACATGGACCCCGACGCGCCGCGGCTTCTGTATCGCGATCCTTCGGGGAGCACCTCGGTGATCGACTCCGGGGTCCGGCATACGCTGACCGGCACCGTTCGGGCTCCCATCGGCCACGACGTGCATCTGGAGCTGGGCGACGAGCTGGAGGTCTTCTTCCATGACGCCACGACCCATGAGCTGGTACAGGGAGTGCTGGACGGGTCCTGGCAGTTGGAGGCGATCGCCGGCGAGGCCGGGCAGGTCAGCGCCGGGCACGGGTTCTTCGTGCGGACTCTGGAGCTCAGCGACGGTCGTCGCCTGGTGGTGGACTTCTTTATCGACACCACCGGGGAAGAACAGTTCGGGCAGCCGGCGTTCCGGGTAGTGGACTAAGGGACCGGGCAGACAAGGAGTGATGTGGTAGTGACGACGCCAGGGACGGCAGAGAAGGGCAACAAGAGTCGAGGATGTTTCAGGTGGGCCGTGGTGGCCGTGGTGGTGCTCTTATGCGCGAGCCCCACCAGCGTGGACGGCCAGGGGTTGGAGCTGTCCACGGCGGATCGGATCGCCATGCTCTACGCCCCGCACCTGAGCTTCACGAGAGACGGGGATCCACTGATTCGCCTGGGGATCCTGGAGGGTCGGGACGCCGTGACCTTTACGCCGTCGGAGCGGATCCGGGTGTTGCCCCAGGGCGCCGGGGGCCCGGAGATCGAGCTGCCCGGGGGGCGAGAGTACCGGGTGACCATGACCGACGGGCAGGCCGGGTCCTACCGGCACTGGGTGGTGGTGGACCGGCTGGCTGTGGACCAGCGAGGGCGGCTGCCGGAGATCCGGGAGGTCTGGGAGGAGCGGGGCCTGGAGCCCGAGACCTTCGAGGTCGGGGGGCTCTTCGCGATCCGGGGGCAGGTCTTTGACTCCCGGTCGATCCTGGTGGCCGTGGACGGGACGGATTCGATGGCCCGGGCCCAGCGGCGTCGCCGGGAGCTGGAGGCCCGGTTCGGGATCGCCGGGTCGATCCACGGAGAGCGCCTGAGCTACCCGTCGGGGAAGCTGACCCTGTCCGGGGGGGGCCTGGAAGTGGAGATCACCCACCGGGACGTGCTGTGGGTGACGAGCCGGTCCGGGCGAGAGGAGAATATTTCCTATGAGATTCCGGGGATTCCAGGGTCCTACGGGGGGCCCGAGGAGACCCGGCGGTACGCCGGAGAGCTGATCTTCGCCCCCGACAAGGACGGGAAGATCGCGGTGATCAACAACCTGGGGGCTGAGCGGGTGCTGAAGGGGACCGTGCCGTCGGAGATCTTCGCGTCGTCGCCGCCGGCGGCCCTGCAGGCCCAGGCGATCGCGGCCCGGAACTACATCTTCGCCTCCATCGGGGTGCGCAACCTGGCGGATCCGTACATGTTGCGGGCCGACGTCTACGATCAGGTCTACGGGGGAATCGGCCGGGAGGATCCCCGGACGTCAGCGGCGGTGGACGCCACCCGGGGGCAGGTGATGCTCGACGGCAACCGGATCGTGGTGGCGTCGTACAGCTCCAACGCCGGGGGGTTCACGGAGAACAACGAGAACGTGTGGGACGCGGAGCAGCAAGATCACCTCCGGGGCCGGATCGACCTGCCCCGAGGGAACGCGCCGGCGCAGTTCCGCGGGGGGATCACCGAGGAGAACCTGGGGGCGTTTTTGGACGCCGACTTCCCGGCGCCGAGCAAGACCGCCGAGGTGTCGAGCGCCAACTTCTATCGGTGGACCCGGACGGTGGACGCCTCGGTGCCCCGGCAGTGGTTGCGGGAGCGTGGGGAGGACGTGGGGGCGATCCGGGACGTGGAGATCTTGAGCCGCGGGGTGAGCGGACGGGTGGTGCGCCTGCGGGTGGTGGGAGACCGTGGAGAGGCCCTGGTAGAGCGAGAGTTGAACGCCCGGCGGCTCTTCGGTGGTCTTCGCAGCGGGCTCTTCCAGATGGAGATCCGGCGAAACGCCAACGGGACGGTGCGGGAGTTTCGGTTCCGGGGGGCCGGGTTCGGCCACGGGGTGGGAATGTGCCAGACCGGGGCGATCGGGATGGCGGCCCAGGGGTTTGAGGCGGCGGAGATCTTGACCCACTACTATCAGGGGGTCGAGGTGCGTACACTCTATTGAGGGACGGGACAGAGGACGGAGGACAGAGGTCGGAGGTCGGGGGGGAGAAGTTCTTAAGGTTTAAGAGGGCGTGAACAGGTTTGCTGCAGGTGTGAGATAGAGTATGGTCGAGGAAGGTTTTGAGCGGGTTTGCGATGTCGATGATGTGCCGGAGCATATGCCGAAGAGGGTCGTGGTGGGCGGCCGGGGGGTGTTGCTCTGTCGGGTCGACGGGGAGATCCGAGGGGTGGATGAGATCTGCCCTCATAAGGACCGATCCATGCGGTTCGGGGTCGTCTTCGATGGGGAGATCATCTGCCCCCACCACCAGTACCACTTTGATTTGGAGACCGGGCGGTGTGACCGCCGAAAGTGTCCCCCGGTCCATGTCTACGAGGTGCGTGTCGTCGACGGTGAGGTCTGGGTCCGCCCTTGACCGCTTAATCTCTCAGACGACCATTGAAGGGGCGTTTGAGACCGATCGTAGATTGTCGGTTGAAACCTCGGGGGAGAGATCCCACGTTACGATGCGCAGTCCCTGGCGAATGTCGCCGGGGCGCGGTTGGCAGTCCACTTTGTACGTCGAGATGGGTCATCATGCTGAAGACGAGAAGAGCGCAAGAGGCGAAGATCGGGGAGACCTCGTTTCGGGAAGATCGGCCGAGCAGCCGAATCTCGGGCTTCTATAAGATGAGCGTGGCCGAGCGGTTGGCGCTGCTGGTGGAGCGAGGGGTCCTGGACGAGCAGGACGCCGAGCTGTTGCGGGGGCGAAACGCCGGCCTCGACGTGGAGACGGCCAACCAAATGGTGGAGAATACCATCGGGGTATTGGAGCTGCCGCTGGGGCTGGGGCTGAACTTCACGATCAACGGCGGGGACTATCTGGTGCCCATGGCCGTAGAGGAGCCGAGCATCATCGCCGCGGTGAGTCATATCGCGAAGTTGGTGAGGGACTGCGGCGGATTTGAGGCGCGCAGTGAGGGCTCCCTGATGATCGGACAGGTGCAGGTGGTGGGGTGCCCGGACTTCGAAGCGGCGAAGGAAGCCGTGGAGGAGGCCGCCGAGGAGTTGATCCGGGCGGGCAACGCCCTGCATCCGAAGATGGTGGCCCGGGGCGGCGGGATGAAGGGTGTGGAGGTGCGGATCCTCGACGACGGACCGTACCAGCAGATGTTGGTGGTGCACCTGTTGATCGACGCCTGTGACGCCATGGGAGCGAACCTGATCAACACCATCGCCGAGGGTGTGGCGCCCCGGATCGAGACGTTGACGGGAGGGCAGGTCTTTCTGCGGATCCTGAGCAATCTGGCGGATCGGCGCAAGGTGGTGGCCCGATGTAAGGTGCCTTTTGAGGCCCTGGCGTGGAAGGACTACACCGGCCAGGAGGTGGCCGAGGGGATCGAGCTGGCCAGTCAGTTCGCCGAGAGCGATCCCTACCGGGCGGCGACCCATAACAAGGGGATCATGAACGGGATCGGGGCGGTCTGTATCGCCACGGGCAATGACTGGCGAGCCCTGGAGGCCGGGGCCCACGCCTATGTGGCCCGGGACGGGCGGTACCGACCGATGGCGACCTGGAAGGTAGAGGACGACCACCTGGTGGGAGAGCTGGAGATCCCCATGGCCGTGGGCACCGTGGGAGGGCCGATTCGGCTCCACCCGACGGTGCAGCTGGCCCACCGGATCCTCGGGGTGGAGAGCGCCGCCGAGCTGGCCTGCGTGATGGGGGCTGTGGGGCTGGCGCAGAATATGGGGGCCCTGAAGGCGCTGGCCACGGAGGGGATCCAGCGGGGTCATATGTCGCTCCACGCCCGGAGCGTGGCCGCTACGGCCGGCGCCGAGCGTCATGAGCTCGACGAGGTGGTCCGTCGGATGATCGAGGAGGACGACGTGAAGGTGCATCGAGCCCGGGAGATCCTGGCGATCCTCCGGGAGGAGATCAGCCCCGCTGTGGACCTCTGATAAAAACCCCGGGCCCGCCGCAGCGGGCCTTGGCCCGCGAGGACCCTCGGGCGTAGCCCGACTCGCTTTAGCCTCGTGGCCTTGGCCCGAGGGGAGGCTCCGGGCCGCCCTCTATCTCCGTCACACAAATCGGCCCTCCTCAGCGGCTCGTCCACCAGCGATCCCAGGAGGCGAAACTGGCACCTCTCCTCGGGCCAAGGCCACGAGGCTCGGCGAGTCGGTCCTGAAACAGCGGCCCGAACGTCCTCGCGGGCCAAGGCCCGCTGCGGATTGGCGACATCCCTTTGGCGACGTCCCTGCCGACGGAAACCGATCACAACCGCGGTGACCCACAGATTGAAGAACCCCTGAGGGGGGTGGTAAGACTGGGAGTTCCACTGGCCCAGGTAAGGTGAGTCGATGTGGCCCCAGGTCTTAGACGAGCGGTTTTCGGAGCCCCAGGAGCGGGCGTCGGGGAGACTCTCCACGCTCTATGCTGCGAGAGAGGGGGGAGAGCCCGTGGCGGTGAAGGTCTTGCATCGCCATGTCTACGAGAACGAGTCGGTCCGGCGGCGGTTGCGGCGGGAGATGGCCGCCACCCGTCGCCTGCGCCACCCGTCGATCGTGAGGATCGAGGATCTGATCGAGCGAGACGAGGTGGTGGCGCTGGTGATGGAGCTCGTGGAGGGCGCCACGGTCCGGGAGCGGGTGCAGTCCCAGGGGCCCTTAAGCTGGGAGGAGGCCCGGCCTCTTCTGGCGGAGCTATTGGCGGGGCTCGATGAGGCCCACCGGGCGGGGATCTGGCATCGGGATCTGAACGCTGAGCACGTGCTTCTGACCGAAGACGGGGGGGTGAAGATCGTGGGGTTCGGGATGGCCCGGGTGGACGAGCTGGTGGCGTTGACCATGCACACCCGGGTGTTGGGTTCCCTGGACGCCATGGCCCCGGAGCGGGTCTTAGGGATGGACTACGACGGCCGGGCCGACCTCTACTCTGTGGGGGCCATCGCCCATGAACTCCTGCTGGGGCACCCGCCGGCGGACGGGACCATGGCCGAGGCGTTTCGGGTAGCCACCGAGGGCGGCGGTGGCGATGAGGCGGCCATGGCCGGGCTCGATCCGGTGGCCCAGACCTTTCTGCGGCGAGCTCTCTCGGCGGATCGGAGCACCCGATTTGCGACGGCGGAGCAGATGGGGCGGGCCCTCTCCGGGGACTACGACGAAGCCCTGTGGACGAGCTGGGAGAACCGGGAGGTCGCCCGGTGTCCGGAGTGCGAGACCCTGGTGATCGACGGGTTGGACTCCTGCGTGGAGTGTGGTCATGAGTTTCGTCGGTTCGTGCAGGGTCCCGGGGCCGGGAGCTGGAGCGTGGAGGTCGTCACTCCAAGCATGGCGTTCACGCCGGACGTGTGGTTCGAGAAGAACACGGAGCCGCCGTACCTGCTCTCTACTCATGTGTCGGCGCTGATGGCGACGTTGTCGGAGTACGATGACGCCCGGCCCTTCGCGGATGGTCGGTGGGAGTATCGGGAGGCGCCCTACGTGCTGGTGACCGACCTGGAGGCTACGGAGGCCCACCGAATTCACGGAGTGTTAAAGGAGGCCGGGGTGCCGTCGCGGTCTGTGGAGACGTTGCCCAGCGGCTGGCGAGTGGCGATGCGGCCCGTGGGGTTTCTCTTGGCGCTGACCGTGGCGGCCGTGCCTGCGCTGATCATCTTCGCCCTGTCCATCGGGTATGCCCCGGGGTGGATCGCCCTGGGGACTCTGCTCTTTCTGGGGTCCGTGGCGTACACGGCGCGGGCCACGATCCCGGAGCTGGCGGCGAAGAACGAGCTGACCCAGAATCTGGGGGGCCATCGGCTGATGATCCCCACCGAGGGGCTGCAGGGTTATCTCTCCGAGGACGAAGAGGCGTTGGTCCCGGAGGACACGGGGAGGATCCTGGCCCAGTTGGATCGGGGGCTTCACCAGGAGATCCATGAGCTCTTGGTGCTCTCCGTGGGGCTCGGGGCCCGGGAGCTCTCGGCGGCGATCCTGTCGGCGGCGCTGGATCTGAACGACCGGCGGGGGCGGTTGCGGGAGCTCGACACGGCGCAGTTGATGGGAGAGCTCGAGGGAGTGGAGAGGCGGCTGGAGACCGAAAAAGACCCCGAGGAGGGGGCTCGGCTGGTGGATCGACGACGAGAGCTCCTGGATCTCCTGGACGACGAGGAGCGGTATCGGGAGGAGGTCACGGCGCTTCAGAGTCGGCTCTTGTCGGTCCGGGCGACCCTCCTGGAACTGCGGGGTGGGGCCGGGGAGGAGGGGGCTGTCGAGGAGGAGGCGGCCCGGCTTCAGGGGCTGACGGCCCTCTTGGAGGCCCGGGAGCTCCCCGACGTGGACGCCGAGGTGGAGGCGATGGCCGAGGAGGTCTACTCATGAGCGACGATCGTTTCGAGATCCTGGGGGAGCTGGGCCGGGGCGGGATGGCCGTGGTGTATCGGGCCTACGATCGAGCCGCCGAGCAGGAGGTGGCCCTGAAGGTGCTCCACCGCCATATGGCCGGTGACGAGGAGGTGGTAGACGGGTTCTTGCGAGAGGCACGGCTGATGCAGTCCTTGGACCACCCCGGGGTGGTTCGGGTGTACGGGACCACCGAGTGGGAGGGGCGGCCGGCCTTCTCCATGGAGGTGGTGGAGGGCGGCGATCTACGACAACGATTGGCCTCGCAGGGGCCTCTGACCGAGGAGGAGGCCCTGGCCATCGTGGTGCCCCTCCTGGAGGTGCTGGGGGCGGCCCACGACCGGGGGATCCTGCACCGGGATATCAAGCCCCACAACGTGCTCCTCGACAAAGACGGAAAGCCCCGGTTGACGGACTTCGGGATCGGCCAGGCCGAGGAGTGGGTGGAGGTGGTTTGCGACGGGCAGGTGGGGACCGTGGAGTATATGGCTCCCGAGCGGATCAACGGGGTGGTCGTCGATGGGCGCAGCGATCTCTACAGCCTGGCGGTGATGACCTACGAGATGGTCTGTGGTCGGGTGCCCTTCCGGGGCGGGTCGGCGGCGGAGGTGATGCGTCAGCACCGGGACGGGGAGCTCCCGGATCCCGGGGCGCTCGCGCCAGGGTTGAGCCAGGCGTTTCGGCAGGCCCTCCGCAAGGGGCTGGCGAGGTTCCCGGAAGATCGGTTCGACACCGCCGAGGAGATGGGCCGAGCGTTGACCGGGGAGGAGGAGCCGTCGAAGCATCTGGGGATTCATGGTGAGTGGGCTGCTCTGGTGGGGCAGGTGGAGCGGTGGGAGGAGTGGACCGCCGGTGAGGGGGCCCCTGATGAGTGGTTGGTCTATGTGCCGCCCCTGGAGCTTCAAGTAGGAGGTTGGGACGTGATCGAACGGTTTCTGTCGGCGGTTCGACGGATCGGCGCCGGGATGGATTGGAACCTGGGGCCGAGTCTGCGGACTCAGGAGCCGTCGGAGTCGGGGCGTACAAACCAACTCATGAACCTGCAGATGCGGATGAGAAAGACAGGGCTGGTCCGGGGGCTGTCTCGCGCCGGATGTGATGAGGTGATGAAGATCCTGGAGGAGGAGCGGATCCCGGCGCGGTTCGCCCGGAGGTTTCGCCGGGGGGAAGAGGGGGCGATGGACCGGATCGATCGGCAGATGAACGTGTGGATCAACCGGTACTGGTATGTCTTCGTGGCTGTCTTGATGGGGTTGGTGATGTTGCTGGCCCCCGTGCTGGAGGCCGCTGAAGCCGGACTGAATCCGGTGGCAGCGTTCCCGGTGTTGTCCGGTGTCACCTTGTTGGTCGGCTGCGTGTTGCTGGGGCTGGCGTTGGTGATCGGGACCACCAGGGAGCACCGGTGGGACGCGTACATGACGGTGTACAACGACTCCTTTGTCCTGGACTTTCGAGACGAGCCCGAGGTCGGTTCCAAGGAGGGCCGAGTCGGCGGTCGAGAGGTGGCGGCCTGGAGATCGCTGCGGTCCCCGAGGATCAAGGCGTCCTACGAGCGGGTGGTGAACCTGGCGCTCCATCTGGATCAGCGGTTTGAGGAGAAGGGGGAGGAGGACGCTCGGCGAAGGCTCTGGGGGGCCGTGGCGGGGGCCACGGAGGTGGCCGAGGAGATCGCGGGGCTGGAGGCGAGGATCGCCGGCGTGGGGGCGGGTGAGCTGACGAGTCGACTCCGGGAGATGGAGCGGCAGATCGCCGGGGCCACGGAGATGGAGGTCCTGGATCGGCTGATGGAGGAGCGAGCCCGGCTCCGCGAGCGGATCCACGACCGAGATCGGGCTCAGGATCGGATTCAGACCCTGGCGCAGGGGCTCTTGACCTACGTGGCCCGGGTGGAGAGCGCCGCCCGGCGAGGACTGGGGACGAAGGGGGGACCGTCCGTGGATGAGACCCTGCTGGACTTCGCGGTGGAGGAGGTCGTGGTGGTCGAATCGATGGTCGAGGCGTAGGGTAGAGCGGGGAAAGCGGTGTTTGATGAGTTGTTGAACGACGGTGCGAAGATGAGCGAGAAGGTGCGACCTATTCAAGATCCGGAGCATCAAGAGGCCCACGACGCCGAGGCCCGGGAGGGTGGGGTCGAGGAGTACGTGGACTTCGTGGAGGTGGAGACCACAGGCGCCGTGCTCCACGTGGCGCTGGCCGGGCCGAAAGACGGCGAGCCCGTGTTGATGCTCCACGGGTTCCCCGATCTGTGGGTGACCTGGGCGTGGCAGGTCAAGCCCCTGATCGACGCCGGATACCGGCTGATCATGCCCGATCAGCGGGGATACAACCTGAGCAGTCGGCCTCGGCAGGTGGAGGCCTACGGGATGGAGGTGATGGAGCAGGACCACCTGGACCTCCTGGAGGCGCTGGGCTACGGAGACCGGAAGGTGCACTTGGTGGGGCATGACTGGGGCGGGGCGATGTCCTGGTGGTTGGCCGAGCACTACCCGGACCGATGGGAGACGTTGACCGTGTTGAACTGCCCGCCCATGAAGGTGCTGGCCAAGGCCGCTCAGAAGCACCTGCGGCAGATCCGGAGGAGCTGGTACATCGCGTTCTTCCAGGTGCCCCTGGTGCCGGAGAAGCTGGCGGCGGCGGGGGATTTCCGGGCTCTGGAGTCGGCGTTGAAGAAGGGGGCGGCGCCGTCGGCGTTTACCGCCGGGGACCTGGAGGTGTTGCGGCGGGCCTGGGGGCGGCCCGGTGCGGTGCGGGGGATGATCAACTGGTATCGGGCGGGGACGAAGACCCTACGAAAGAGCGGGCGGTCCAAGAAGATCACCGTGCCGACGACGATCCTGTGGGGGGAGCAGGACTTCGCGCTCCATGAGCTCCTGGTGGAGCCGTCAGCGGCCCGGTGTGAGACCGTGGAGGTGAAGCGGTTTCCGGCGGCGGGCCACTGGGTGCATCGGGAGGCCCCGGAGGCGATCGCCGAGGCGATGGTCGAGGCGTTTGGGGCGCGGAGCTGAAGCGTCGGGGGTGGGGGGCGGCATGGATCGTGGCGTCGGGT
>SKON01000288.1 GCA_007120035.1 Myxococcales bacterium | reverse complement strand
TTCGACGACGGATGGTGGCGAGTCTTCTGGCGGCGTTGGTGTTCTTGTTCCCCGCCGTGGCCCTGGGGTGGTTCCCCGTGTCTGGACAGATCGAGATTGGGCCAGGTGAGCCGCCGGCTGTGAAGGCGCTGATCGCCGGGCCGTCGGGCATGGAGTACGAGTCGATCGTCGGCTACCTGGAGACGGAGTTGCGCGACTCCGATGGGGAGCTCGTGGAAGGAGAGGTAGAGATCCGCCGCCTGATCCACCGAGCGATGGTCCACGTGCCGGACTCGGACTTCTATTATCGCCACACTGCCCTGGTGGTCTGGTACCCCGATGAGCCGCTGGAGGTCGGGGAGTACGAACTGGTCGTCTACGACGGGATTGACGGCAACATCTACTCATCTTCGCGGGTCACCGTGGTGGTCGTCGACGAGGCCGGGGCTTCGCCCGGTGATCTCGCGGTCACCGACGTCTACTATGAGGATAAGGTCGACGTCATCGACTGGACTTGCTGCGAATGCTGGGGCCCACCACCGAATTGTGATCACTGCGCCCGGACCCACGCCGAGCGGTACATCGCGTTGGTGGGAGAGCTCGGGGTGGATACTACGGACATGCACACCTCACAGTGGGTCGTCCACGTGCTCGACAACGATGGCGAGTCGGCGCGGTCCACCACGTTACAGTCTCTGTTGGAGAGCTCCGACCCGCCTGTCTTGGAGCGGGCGGTGTGGTCCGAGGAGGATGAGCCCTGCCTGTCGTTCGCTCTCGAGGGGATTCACGACGAGAGCTGGCACACCACAGAACAGGCCTGTGTGGACCTAGCCCCCGGGTTCTTTGGCTCATTCGGTGAGCCCGACCCCGACGCGTGTGTGCAGATCTGGGACGAGGAGACCGATGAGTTTCCCGACGACGACGACGTAGACGACGCAGACGACGTCGTGGACGATGAGGAGCAACAGGAGAACCAACAGGAGGACCAGGGAGTCGACGAAGACGACCAGGACCCGGAGGAGAGCCCAGACGACTCCAGCGGCCAGGGGTGCTCCATTGCGCCCTCGCAGGCACCGCCGGTGTCATGGGGGATTCTGCTCCTCGCTGGGATGCTCGCCGCCCTCCGACAACGCCCGCAATCTGCTAGCCCTCGGGGTTGAGGGCGGCGAGGAACGCGTCTCCCCCTTCACGCTACCACCAGGACCCCACGTCTTCTGGCAACCGCGTACCCACCTCGGCCGCCGTGTCGATCACAGCCACCAGCGCGCCGACCGCGACGACCTCATCGACTCTGGCAAGCCGCGCGACGAGCACGCCGGCATGATCGCTGCTGACATCTACGATGACCTTGTCACTCTCCACTTCGTAGAGAGGATCGCCGCGCTCCACATACTCGCCGGTCTCCTTGTACCACCTGGTGATCTCGACCTCCGCGAAGTCGCCTCCCGGCGAGGGCACCCGGACCTCCATCCGCGTGGGCCCTTCCACAGCCTTTTCCGCCGCCCGGTTTTCCACCGGCCTATCTGCAGCCCTTGTTGCCTCTGCGACAACACTGAGGTTCGTTCCACAAGCCGGACAAAACCGGAACGACGAGGCCGTCTTCTCTCCACACTTCGGGCAGAAATTCGCGCTCATTTACCGCTCCTGAATCCTTATCGTTGAGACGTCCATCTCGCCAGAAATCTCGGCTGCTGTAAAGCCACCTCGCGGCAACATCTGGCATCCAAAGCCAGCGGAGCGATTGACACGAGGGGTGCGGCGTGTCACTTGAAAATGGCTCCACGAGATTCCCCAGACTGGAAATCAACTATGCGCCAACTGTTCCCCGTCGTAGCTGTCCTCGCAGTAACGCTGTCGTTCGTACAAGGCTGCGACAGGGACTCTCCCGGGGAGAACGACGTGACTGCTGACTCCTACCCTACCTGGCAAACGATCCTGGCCGGGCCGACCGACGAGGTTCACCAGGCGTTGGGCGTTGAGCAGGGCTGTGAAGTAGACCAGCGATGGATCGCGCCCTTCGCTCCTGAACATCGGCAAAGAGTTCTCAGCCAACAAATGCCCTGTATCTTCATCGACCACCTCGAACCCGAGGATCCCCGACCGTACCGAATCCACTCAGTAGCCTATGCCGATGGACAACCCGCCCACGTGCAGCTCGTCCCTCGCCAAGAGTTGCCCCTCTCCGCGGAGGCGCTGGAGCACCTCGACCTGAACCTCGATGGCCACGAGGCTTACCCCATTCTCTTCCGCGTCGAGGGCGAAACGGAGCACCGCCGGGGAGTCAAACTTATCCACTTCGACAGGTGGCGCGAAAGCACGGTAGGCCAGGTCATCGCCATCGAACTGATCCCCAGCCCCGATGAGCCGGGACGCCTCGGATTTGCCCGCGTTCATCTCGCAGACGAAGCGCGAGCGGTCCGCGAGCTGATCTGGCCCTCCTTCAAACTACGACTTCCCTCGTCGCTGCAATTGCCCACGACGACCTCCATGCTGGAGGCACCGGGCTCCTCGCAACTCATTCTCATCGGACCCGACGAGGTCCACTTTGCCATCGCCGACCACACCAGCGAGACCGAACTTCAGGATTCTATTCCACGAGAGGAGCTCTCGCAGCAAACCTGGCAAGACCTCGTCCGCGAAGTACAAGCTCGTCCCACCCTCGGTATCGTCGACAACTACGAGGTCACCGTGTACGCCCATCACGAGACGACCATGAGCTTCGTGGTCCAAGCCCTCGCGGCCTTCGGTGATGACCTTCGCAGCTTCGACCTGGTGGGGTACCGCGCCAGCCACTTTGGAGAGACAAGCCATCGCCACGAGTTGGAGCGCTCCTTTGTCCGCTTCGCCGTCAGCTCCCCTGCTCGTGCGGACCTCACACTCACACTCCGCGGCGACGACCTTGAGCTCGACGGCACATCCCTGAGCTGGACTGAGCTCTACGGACACGCCGCCCGCCTCGACCTTTCGCCCAACGGCGGCCATCTCCACATTCGGGTCACTGACGACACCTCGGTCACGACCCTGCTCCGCGCCGCGGACCTCCTCCGCTTTCGGCTCGCCAGCGCTGATGGGTCCTGCCGCGACCACATCGACTCAACGCAGCTCCCAGCGACACCCTGCCTGAGCGACGACCCCGAGCAGTACGCCGACCTGCTCCCCCGGGTCACCCTCGAATTACCGACCCAATGAGCCCCCACCCGAATCCCCCACCCCGGGGATAGGGATTCCGTCACCCCCAGTTTCCGCGCCGACTCCGCCGACACAAGGGGGCCTTCCCCACGGCCCAAGGGGGCCTTCCCCACGGCCAAGCGATGAACGCTTGCTTTATGACCATAACACTATAGGGCTATACCCCTATAGCACCACACCCCCAAAGACCTGGCGCCAGATGAAGCCGACCATCATAGACCGAGAGGAGGAGCAACAGCGCCTCCGCGACCTCTATCCTTGACGAGAAATCAACGCCCGGATCGGCCCCGCCGGCGAAGAGGTCCGCTCAACTAGTCTCTCGCCACCCCTACAAGCGGTTGATCGAAGAGAACGTTCCTCCTGAACTGGTTGTCGGCCTCCTCCTGGGTGCGAAAGCGATGCTCCACGACGGAGCCGTCGTGGCGACTGATCGTGAGTACACAGAATGGTCCTGTTCCCACCACGGTGTACGAGGGCACCTGAGGTTCTTCGATTCTTGGAGTTCCTACCTTTCGTTTGATCTTGATCGCCATTTGATCTCCCTTTGCCGCGAGTGGCCTGATGGTTCCTCTCTCTTATCGGGAGATCCACCCCGTTCTGTGCGAACTACCTGAACGACCGCTCCGCCCCGGTCGTCCGCCCTCACCCACCAGCGGTTGCACACCACGACGGATCGTCCTACAAAGTTGTCTCTCCACCAGCTTCAGCTCGACACGGGGGCACGTCCCGGGTGAAGAAACACCGCACAAAAGCACCGTCTAAGGACACCACAGAACCCTTGTCGCCGCGCGCCTCCTCGACCCCCCGGCGTTCCTTGTACGAGCCGTCTCGGAGCCTCTACGAATACGGGGCGCCCGACGCCGAGGCCGAGAAGGCCGCTCGCGATGCAGCTCGCGCCGCCCGGTTTGGCGGCAAACTCCCCGCGCCTGGCCGGCTCTCTGCGACCTCGGAGCCAACCCAGAAGCTCCCCCGGTGGTTTGACCGCCACGTCGACCGCAGCGGCGGCGCTCCACTGCCGCATAAGCTGCCAACCAACTTCGGTGGCCTGAACGAAGCTGCCAGCCGTGCGTCGGTCTTCGCCGACGCGCGGTCGGACAAGGCGGCACGCCATCTGGGCACGCGAGCCTTCACGGCGGGCACGAACATCCACTTTCGGGCCGACGCCTATCGACCAGAGGACCCCGGGGGCCGGGCGCTGATCGCACACGAGTTGACCCACGTCGCGCAGCACCTCGGTGGCGCTCCCGGTCATATCCTTCGCGGCGACCCCGGCGATTCCGGTGAGGACGGCGACCCGGTTCCAGTGCTCGATCTGGATGCTCCACCTCCGGTGCGAACGGCCTACACGCCCAACGGGCTCTACATCGAACCCCGAAGTCTGACCCGGATGGGCGTACACACCCTGGGCCAGGTGTTCGCTGCGATGGTCATTGAGGCCGTCGCTCCGACGGCCTCCTCGCGAGAGCTCATCGGGAGCGCGACGGCGGCGGTCGCCTCTGGCACCTGGGGTCGGCTGACCTTCGACCCCACAGAGACGTGGTCGGCGACGGACCGAGTACCACTGGTCTACGTAGATCCCGAGACGCTGCTCTTCATCGCTGAGTGGCTTCAGGAACGGGGCGTCGACGAGCTCGCCATCACCGATGAGCAGTTCGAGCGTATGCGCCGAGGCTCAGCGCTCAGACAATTCTATGACCTCCTCAATGACCGCGGACAACTCCCGAACTGGATGGACAAGGAGCTCTTCGTCAACCTCCTCCAGCACCGAGAGAGCCTGGCCGCCAGGAGCTCACATGCCGCCTATGGGATGTCCGCCCGAGAGGAGCGCGTCCAGGAGGTGAATATCCTGGCGTCCCGATTCATCCAGGCATTGGGCCCAGACGTCTCGCTCCTCCAGAGGGTCGGCGAAGACGCCACGGTCGCCGATCGACATGACGTTGAAGAGATCTTTGGCACCAGCGGCGGTGGCGAAGAACTCACGGTAGATAGCCACTACGCCTATCGATTTGTCCGCCTTAGCCGTACCGTCATGCCCCTTCGCCAGGCCGTGCTCGACGAGGGCACCACGGAGGCGATCACCGCGCTACTGGACGCCTGGAGCGCCCACGTCCGAGCCGGCGGCGAGCTCGCAGGGGAGCTGCAAGACGTCGACTTCGTTGAAGGCTTCACCGATCGAAACGCCCCGCCCCTCCCGGTCGAAGTCCGCTCGTACCCTCCGCTGGCCCCTCCCCTCTTCGATGTCGCCCAGAACGTACCTCGGCACTTCTCCGCCGACGCGACCATCACCGATCGCTTCGAGATCCTGGCCCACGCATTCGGGGCGTTCACCTACCGTTGGTCCGTGATCCGCGTCGACCCCGAGAAGGTCGGCCCCGACGAAGGGGGCGCCCTGCGACCTCTGACCGTCGAGAACGACCGCCTCATCCAGTCCGACCAGGGCTACCGCTTCGATGAGATCGAGCGCGCCGCCCGTGAGGACATGGGCTACAGGCCCTCCGGTTTCGACGCCCTCGGGGCTCGCCTCGAGCGTCAGGCTGCTTATTTGATGGAGGATCTGAACACCTTCTCGGTGGGGCCCGAAGGGGCGAACTTCACCCCCCAGGCAGCCCTGGCGATCATGCCACGGTTGGTCAGTACCATCGGATCTCCCCGGGCAGGCATCACGCAGTTTCTCGTGGCCAACCGCGCGATCTCCGCGGTGGGAGATCTCATCACCACCATCGTCGAGCGAGCCAGCCTCGAACGCCATGAAGAGAGCATCACCTTCACCGAACCCGGTTTGCACATCCTGCGGGTGGTCGTCGAGCCCCAGCTCGACGAGGACTCCCGTTACCGCCGAGCTCCAGGCATCGCCTGGATGCCCATCTACGTCCGCGACCCGGAGTCCATGGCGACGATTCAGACCCACCTGGCCATCCAACGAATGGAGGAGCAGCAAATCCAGCTCGCCGACGCGCTCACTCGTCTCGAGAGCGACCGCGAACTTCGCCAATGGAGCGATGAGACCCAGACATCCTTCACGGAGACCCTCTCCGAGGAGAACAGACAGAGCCTTGAGCAGTTGGCCGATGCCCTCGACCTGGAGCTTCACGGAGACGTCGGCGAGCTCTTACAGGCCCGGCTCGCGGAGTTGGAGAGCGCTCATTCTGCACGACTGATCTGCCTTCCGGGCCGTGAGGAGACCTACACGGAAGCGGAGATCAGGGAGTCCACCCGGGCGATCGAACAGCTCAGGCGAAAGGTCCAATGGCGTGCATGCAACGTCAGGACACCAACTGAGCGGTTGCGGGGGACCTTCGTGGGTGACGAAGGGGCCACGGTCAACTTGCTCCTGGAAGCCCACCCCACGATGCAGATGTTTTCGCAGCACCGCTACCGCGTGATCGACTACTCCGGCCCCTCCGTGACCACCGGTCATGGGTGGGGCACGAACCGCCAGACCGCGATCGAAGAGGCCGTGGTCAACCTGCTCCAGGGGTACGACGCTTACGGGCGCGGCTACGTCTCAATCCTCGTACCCGATGAGCCCGGAGGGACGACGGGCACGCCCGTGACCCGTCGGGTGGCCGCCGATATGGGCGCCGTCGCCATGGAGGGCATCGAAAACATCAGCCTCGTGGTGACCCTCGCAGCCCTGGCAGCCGCACCACTGACCGGTGGGGCATCCCTCACCTTGATGATTCCCGTCGGGGTCATCGGCGCGACCCCATCGGCCTACCGCCTCATCGACCGGGGGGTCTCCGGCACCCTCTACATGGATATGCGTACCGCGATGGAGGTCGTCGACGTGCTCGGTTCCCTCGTCGGCCTCGCCACCATGCGGGCGGCCAGCACCGCTGCTCGCACGGCCAGTGTCGCGAGCCAGCGAACCGCCCGGGGCCTGGTCATCACCGGACTGGGACTCGACGGCCTGGGCGTCGCCTTCCTGACCCATGAAGCCTCAGAGCAGATCCGCAACCTCCCCGATGACATGCCTGAGGGGATGAAGCGGGCCATCATCATGCAAGTCGTCGGCAATACATTGATGAGCGCCGGTATGATGGTCGGAGGTGAGCTCGCCGGGCGGGCGTCGACCATGAGCCGGGCCCATGGATACGACCCCGCGAGCCTCCCCGCCCCGGGGGAGTTCAGCGCCAACCCCCGTCGACTCCCCGACGGCGCCCCCCGAACCGACGCTCCCCCGACAACGGCAGACCTGCCGCCCCGTCGAACTGCCCGCGCCAGGGACTTCGAGGCGCAGATGCGCGAGCCCCTGCGTGAAGTAGGGGTCTATGAGGACCCCGGCATCGGTGATCGTTCCATCCGTATCAACTATGAGACCGACGCCTGGGGCGGCGTCACCGACATCCGTATCCATATCGGGCGGCAAGCGAGCGTGGCGGACTTTCACACCCACGTGGCGGTGGCCCGGCAGATGTCGCGGTATCGGGGCATCTCCGGGCGCATCCGGGTGCTGCTCAACCGCTTCGCTCGTCTCTTCGGCGCCCGAACGCTCGTCCCGGGCACCCGAGCGTTCGAGGCCTACTACGAGGTGCGCAAGCTCCCCGAGCTGATCCAGATGCGCATGGACTCCCTGGCGGCCAGCGGTCAGACCGCCAGCCGCGCCGCCATCGACGCCGAACT
>SKON01000158.1 GCA_007120035.1 Myxococcales bacterium | reverse complement strand
TGGGAGGGGGGGAGTGTGGGGTGGGGGAGGTGGGGAAGATGGGAGGAATGAAGGGGCCCTGGCAGGAACTTTGCATAGAGAGTGGTGAGGAACGCGGGACGTTCTCGCGTGAGACCCGATGACGGATAGAGAGCTTATGGAAGGGTTTTTCAGAAAATACGCCTGGGCGTTGAACTTCGGGCTGGTCGGGCTGGGGGCGCTCTTGACGGCGTTGGTGGTCAATGGCGCGATCGCGCTGTCGTTGGTGCCATTGACGGTGCCGCCGATGCCGCAGTTCGAGGCCCCGGATCTGACGGCTAGGGACGGCGCTGGTACGGATCGAGATCGGTGGGTAGACGGGCTGAAAGCTCGGTGTCTCTTTGGGTGTCCCGAGGAGGTGGATCCGAATATCTGCCCCGACGGGTGTCCTGAGGGCGAGGTCTGCGAGCGGGGCACCTGTGTGCCGGAAGAAGAGGAGCTCGCTGATGAGTACATCGACGATGGGGTTCCGTTGTTGACCGACCTGCCGCTGAAAGTCACGGGGGCGATGGTGGCGACCAACCCTCGGTGGTCGATGGCGATGATTCAGGATGTCGATACCCGGAAGACCCATGTGGCGGGGGTCGGGGATATCTTGCCCATCGACGCCGAGGTGGAGGTGACCGAGATTCGGCGAGATCGGGTGTTTATCCGGCATGACGGACGAACCGAGTATATTCGGATGGAAGACTTGCCGGAGGGCGAGTCCCGACCCCAGGCTCGGTCGACGACACGTCGGAGAGGGGCGAGCGCTGAGGCGTCGCGGCCTTCGCCGGCACGGGAAGGGGTGGAGACGCCGCCGCGGCGAACCCGGGAGAACCCCACGGCCGACCGAGAACGGGCGGTGCGGCAAGAGGCGGACAACCGGTTCACCGTAGATCGGGCGACTATCGAGCGCCACCTGGAGGATCCGGCGTCGTTGAGTCGCCAGGCCCGGATCATGCCCAACTACCGAGACGGAGAGCCCAACGGGCTGCGGTTGGTGGGGGTCACGCCGAACAGCTTCTACTCCGACCTGGGGATTCGCAGCGGCGACGTGATCCACTCCATCAACGGACGGACCGTGACCAACCAGCGAGAGGCCATGGAGATGCTGGAAGCCATGGGGCGGGGGGGAGAGGTCAAGATCGAGGTGGAGCGGCGGGGCCGCATGCAGGAAATGGAATACAACATCCAATAGTCAGTCAGGCCGTCCGCGGTCGATACCCACAGAGATAGAGCTCGTGACAAAGATGAAGAAGGTCTCAAAAGTGAACGGAAGGCCCTGGTGGATCCTCCTGGCGATCAGCGCGATCACCCTTTCGGCGGTTCCTGTGGCGGCCCAGGGAGGGGCGTCCACGGATCGGCCCGGGGTGATCGAGCGCGGCGGCGAGGAAGACCGCGGAGAGCGGCCCGAAGCGGCTCCGCAGCGGCAGGGGCAGTCCGGCGATCGGTCTGCGGGGCAGCGACAGGTGATCTCCCCGGGAGATGACGACACCGGTGAGATATTGAACCTGCAGCCGAACTTCGATCCGAGCTTCCGTGCGCGGAACACGCCGGGGAGCGCTCGGGTGACCATCGACTTCCGAGACGCCGAGCTGGAAGAGGTGGTGAAGTTCTTCTCGGGAGCGATGAGCTTGAACTTCATCATCGCCGACAGCCTGCAGGCCAATAAGACGATCACGATCATCTCGCCGCAGCCGGTGACCCTGGACGAAGCCTATCGGGCGTTTTTGTCGGCCCTGGACATGAACGGGCTGACCATCGTGCCCCAGGGCAACTTCTTGAAGATCATCGAGAGCGGGTCTGCGATCCGGGAGCCGATGATGCCCTACGAAGAGGGCGACTTGATCCCCGACGAGTCCCGGATGGTGACGGCCATCGTTCCCGTGGAGAACGCCAATATCGAGGAAGTGGAGGAGATTCTGGGGAACTTCGCCGGGTCCAGCGCCAGCATCCTGCGGTATCACTCGAGCCTGATCATTACGGATAATGCGGCGAACCTGCGGCGTCTGCGGGCGCTGGTGCAGCGCCTGGATCAGGGGGAGTCGGCGTCGAACGTGTTTGTGTATCGGGTGCGGTACGCCGACGCCACGGATATTCAGCAGAAGCTGGAGGCGATCTTCGGAGAGAGCGGATCCGCAGCGGGTCAGGCCGCGGCGGCGCCGAGGACGGCGGCGGAGCGTCGGCGGGCGGCCCAGCAGCAGCGGCGGCAGGCCGAGAGTGGGACGTCGTCTCAGGCCGACGCCCAGGGAGAGGTGCGGATCCTGGAGATCATCGCCGACGAGCGGACCAATCAGCTGATCGTGATCGCCACGGAGCGGTCCTTTGAGCGGATCCGGGAGATGATCGAGATCCTCGACGTACCCACGGCGGTGGGCGGAGAGATCCACGTGAAGTTCTTGGAGTATGCCAACGCCGACGAGCTCTCCCAGACGTTGTCTCAGCTGGCTCAGGCCGCCGGCGCCGGCCAGCAGCGAGGAGGAGATCGAGAGGCACCGGAGGGGGCGGCCTCGCTGCTGCGAGGAGATGTCCAGATCACGGCGTACTCACCATCGAACGCTCTGGTAGTGGTGGCGTCACCGCGAGATTTTGTGGCCCTGGAGACGGTGATCGACGAGCTCGACCGGCCCCGTCGACAGGTGTACGTGGAGGCGGTGATCATGGAGATCGGCCTCGACGTGAATCGGTCGCTGAACATCGGGACCGCGACGGGGCTCAGCCAGGACCTGGGGTTCTTGATCCCCGACGAGGCTATCGAAGAGGGCCTGGTGGACAGCACCCGGGGTATCGGCTTCGGGCAGACAAACTTCCGGGGGTTGGAGGAGCTGGTGGGACCCGGCCTGGGCCTTGGACTTCTGGGGCCGGCGGTGCAGCTTCCGGGGACGGGGATCTCCCTGCCGGCGGTGGCGCTCTTGCTGCAGGCGACCCAGACGGACAACTCGGTGAACGTGCTGTCGACGCCGTCGATCCTGACGATGGACAACGAGGAAGCGGAGATCGTGGTCGGTGAGCGGGTGCCCTTCCCGCGGGCTGTCGGGGCCGGTGGTGGCCTGGGTGGTTTGCTTGGGCTGGGAGCGCTGACTGGCGTGGGCTCAGCGGCCACGGACGTGTCCGGGCGGGGCCAGGACGCCCTGGCCGGGCTGGGAGGTCTCGGCGGATTGGGAGGCCTCGGTGGGCTCGGTGGGCTCGGCGGGGGGCTGCTCTCGCCGATCGACTATGAAGACGTGGGGATCACCCTGCGGATCTTGCCCCAGATCAACGAGAGCGACTACGTGCGGCTCGAGGTCAACCAGGAGGTCAGCGACATCAAGGGGGCCGGTGGGGGAGGTCTGGCGCCGATTCGGACCCGACGAAACGCCCAGACCACGGTGCTGGTGCGGGATCAGTCGACGATCGTGATCGGGGGCCTGATGCGGGACGTGGAGAACGAGACCGTGAATAAGGTGCCCTTCCTGGGGGATGTCCCGGTGCTGGGGCTCTTGTTCCGGAACACCACGACGCTGACGACGAAGCAGAACCTGGTGTTGATGCTGACGCCCTACATCATCGAGAGCGAGGAAGATCTCCAGAAGATCTACGATCGGAAGATGGAGGAGCGAGAGGAGCTGTTGCGGCTCTTCGCCCAGCGGGATCTGGAGTACTTCCGGACCGTGAACTTCCAGAAGAAGTCCGGGCTCCTGGAGCGGATGCGACAGCGGATTGGAGACGCTCGAGACCAGGACGAGGCCCGGCGAGATGCGCTGGAGCGGTTTGAGGACGAAGGACCTCAGTACCAGATCCTGGGAGGTCAGCGAGGCCAGCAGGAGCAGCGAGGCCGGGGTCGAGGCCGAGGCGGGGAGGACGTGATCGAGGCCCCCGTGGAGGCCGACGAGGCCGAAGAGGCTCCCGCCACTGACGAGGGTGAGTGATGTATAACCGACGCCGGCTTGGCGAGATCCTGATGGACCAGGGGGTGTTGACGCCGCCGCAGTTGGAGCGGGGCCTGTCCTATCAGCGCGACAAGGGTGGTCGGATCGGAGAGGCGCTGGTGGAGCTGGAGCTGGTCTCTGAAGAGGACGTGACCCGGGCGCTGTCGATGCAGCTCGACGTGCCCCATGAGATGACCCTCGACGCCGACGCCATCGATCTGGCGCTCCTGGAGCCTTTCCAGTTGGGGTGGGCAAGGGAGCACGGGGTGCTGCCCTTCGACAAGAACCGGGGCTATGTGTTCGTGGCCACCGACGATCCCCTGGCGGTGGAGGTGCTCGACGAGGTGAGGATGCTGGCCGGCGCCGAGGTGCTGCCCGTGGTGGTGCCGCGGACGCCCCTGCAGGCGGCGATCAACAGCGCTTTTGATCGCAAGAGCCGGCAGCTCGGCGGGGGCCTCGACGAGCTCGACGAGGCGGAGAACCCCCACGCCGAAGAGGCGAGCCTGGACATCAACGACCTCCTCGACGCCGGCGACGACGATGAGGCGCCGGTGATCCGGTTCGTGAACAGTCTCTTCGTGCAGGCCGTCCGGGAGCGGGCCAGCGATATTCACATCGAGGCCGGGGAGAAAGAGATCAAGGTGCGGTTTCGGATCGACGGGGTGCTCAAGGAGGTGGCGAGTCCCCCGAAGCGGTTCCACTCCAGCATCATCACCCGGATCAAGATCATGGCCGGGCTGAACATCGCCGAGAAGCGGCTCCCCCAGGACGGTCGGATCCGGATCAAGATGGCCGGAAAGGACATCGACATCCGGGTGGCCACCGCGCCGGCGGTGCATGGCGAGCGGATCACGATGCGTCTCTTGGATAAGTCGGCGGTGCTCCTGAACCTGCGGGATATCGGGATGGCCGAGGACCACCTCAAGGAGATGATGAAGCTGATCTTTCGGCCCCACGGGATCATCCTGGTCACGGGCCCGACGGGGAGCGGGAAGACGACGACGCTCTACTCGTCGCTGAGCGAGATCAACAGCCCGGACAAGAATATCCTGACCATCGAAGATCCCGTGGAGTACCAGCTCGAGGGGATCAGCCAGATGCAGGTGAACACGAAGATTCAGCTGAACTTCGCCACGGGGCTGCGGAGCTATCTGCGGCACGATCCCGACGTGATCATGGTCGGTGAGATCCGGGACGTGGAGACCGCCGAGATGGCGATCCAGGCGTCCCTGACGGGTCACCTGGTGTTCTCGACGCTTCACACCAACGACGCAGCCGGGGCTTTCACCCGGTTGATCGACATGGGGGTGGAGCCCTTTTTGGTGAGCTCCACGGTGATCGTGAGTCTGGCTCAGCGGCTGGTGAGGCGGCTCTGCTCGGATTGTCGGCAGGCCTATCGGCCAACCCCGGAGGAGATCGCCGAGCTGGGGTTGACCCTGGAGCAGGTGGACCGCGTGTCTCAGGGGTTGATCTTTAAGCCCGGGGAAGACGGGAACTGCGAGACCTGTTTGGGGCTTGGTTACAAGGGCCGGATGGGGATCTACGAGATCCTGGTGGTCCGCGACGAGATCCGCAGCCTGATCATGAATCGGGCCGACACCTCGTCGATCAAGCGTGCTGCCAACGAGGCGGGGATGCGCGGGCTGCGAGAAGACGGAGCGCTGAAGGTGCTGCGAGGAGAGACGAGCATCGAAGAGGTGATGCGTGTGACTCAGGAGGACTTCATCGAGAGCTGAAGAGCTCCTGGAGATAAGCTATGCCGGTATACGAATACAAAGGGCTAAATAAGGCGGGGAAGACCGTCAAAGGGATCGAAGAAGCGGAGAGCCGTAACGCTCTGCGGCAGATCCTGCAGGGCCGCGGTGTGTTCGTGACCGATGTCTACGAGGGCTCGGGCAGCCGAAAGGCCGCCAACCGTGGCGAGGTGGACTTCGCCAAGATGCTGGAGCGGGTGACGCTCTCGGACATCGCCGTGTTGACCCGGCAGATGGCGACTCTGACCCGGGCGGGGATCCCCCTGGTGGAGGCCCTGACGGCCCTGACGGAGCAGGCTGACAAGGAAGAGCTGAAGCGGGTGCTCTCCGATGTGCGCCGGAAGGTCAACGAGGGGTCGAGCCTGGCCAAAGCCCTGCAGGACCACCCCAAGTATTTCAGCAACCTCTACGTGAATATGGTCAAGGCCGGGGAGAGTTCGGGGAACCTGGACATCGTCCTGGACCGGCTGACCGGGTTTTTGGACGCCCAGATCGAGTTGAAGGGGAAGATCATCGGCGCCATGGTGTACCCGATCCTGATGCTCTTCGTCGGGGTGGTGGTGCTCTTTTTGATCTTCGCCTTCGTGATCCCGAAGGTGACGGCGATCTTTCAGGATCAGGGCGAAGCCCTGCCCCTGGTGACGGCGATCTTGATCGCGATCAGCGACGTGTTGGCGAATTGGTGGTTCATCATCATCCCGGGGAGCGTCGCGCTCTTCGTGGGGTTCTTGCAGTGGAAGAAGTCCGCGGCGGGCCGTCCCGTGTGGGACGTGATGATCCTGAAGTTCCCCATCGTAGGGCCTCTGTTGCGGATGATCGCGATCAGCCGGTTCGCGGCGACCCTGGCGACGCTGCTGGCCAGTGGGGTGCCGCTATTGACGGCCCTGGATATCGTCAAAAACATCCTGGGGAACACTCGCCTCGTGGAGGTCGTGGAGGACGCCCGGGTGAATATTCGAGAAGGGGAGAGCATCGCCCAGCCGCTGAAGAGGTCCGGGGAGTTTCCGCCGCTGGTGACCCATATGATCGCCGTAGGGGAGAAGTCGGGGCAGTTGGAAGAGATGTTGGAGAACATCGCGTTTAGTTATCAGCGGGAGACAGACCTGCGAATCCAGACGATGACGAAGGTGATCGAGCCGGTGATGATCGTGATCCTCGGGGTGGCGGTGGCGATCATCGTGTTCGCGATCCTGCTTCCGATCCTCCAGTTGAACCAGACGATGATGTAGAGGCCGAAGTTTTTGAGTTAACGAGACGGACGGAACGTCCAAGTTGAAGAGCCGCCGGGGTAAGAGCCCGGTGGAGAACCACAAGGAGAAGGACCATGGAAGAGACGCAGAAGACGGAAGAGACAGTGGGCGCCGGGATGCCGGCTCTGCGGGTGATGAAGAACACCGTGGGTATGACCCTGGTGGAGATCATGATCGTGATCACGATCATGGCCGGGGTGATGGGCGTGGTGGGGTTCTTCGTGTTCGGGGCTCTGGACGGGGCGAACGAGAAGCTGGCGGAGACCGAGATTCGACAGCTCGAGGGGGTGGTCAACACCTTCTACCTGATGTCGTCGCCGAACCGGCTGCCGAACTCCCTGGACGAGCTGACCGAGGGTCCGCGGCCGCTCCTGGAAGACCCGGCCGTCGATCCCTGGGGCAACCCCTACATCTACGTGCGGCACTCCAATCGGGAGTTCGAGATCTTCAGCGCCGGCGCTGATGGGATCGAGGGGACCGAAGACGACGTGCGGATCGACTAGGAGAAGCCGTGGCGCTGACGAGGATTCGAGACCGGGGGATGCGTGCCCGGGCCGCGTTGTACGGGGCCCGGGGCATGACTCTGGTGGAGATCCTCCTGGTGCTGGCGATCCTGGCGCTCGCCATGGGGATCGGGGTGTACATGATGATGGGCGTCTTGACCCGGGGGTATCTCCGGGATGAGGCGATGCGGATGACCTCCACGATCCAATTTACGTACAACCAGGCGGGGTTGAACAACACGCCCTATCGGTTGGTGATCGACCTGGAAGAGCAAAGCTATCATACGGAGATGACCGATTCCCGGGCGGTGATCCGGCAGGCCGCCGAGGAGTACGACGAGGGGCTGTTGCCCGAGGAGGCCCGGGAGCTCGAGGAGCAGCGGCGGTTTCAGCGGAGCGACTTCTTCCGGGAGGAAGAGGACGACTTCTTCGGGGTGAGCCG
>SKON01000143.1 GCA_007120035.1 Myxococcales bacterium | reverse complement strand
TGGATCGCCTCGATCCTCGAAGGGATGCCCCATATGACGGTCGCTCTTGACCAGCACTTCGATCCCTCGTTGAGGTCCCTGTCTTGTGCTGTGGCCGCTCTCGCCAGTGCCGGTGTGGCCGTCGAACTGGAGCGGTACAACGAGCATCTCCTGGCTCATCGTCCCGCGACTACAGAGAGTCGCCGAATGATCAGTCTACCAGCCAAAAGGGACACACCCGGAGTGCGACATTCCCCACCCATTGCCTCGGATCTTCACCTGATGCAAACACCGCCCGAGCTGCCATCTGTATACGCCGCGCCCCCCTCGTCGGAGGTTCTCAGTCAGCCGTCGGGGCTTCCTGAGTATTTCAACCTTCAGCAGCAGGGGTTCACCCGGTATTTGCAGACCGTGGCCCGGCAAGCACAGGTCCACAGAGCCTTCCTCGAACAGGTGGAACGAGCCTGGCACCTGGTCGGTCCTGGAACAAGCGAACCTTCTGGGCCGACGCCTGTTCCTGCTGTGGGCATCAAAGACGCAGGGAATCCGGCCACTGAAACGACAGAGCTGCCTGGACCGACGTTTCACCGTCAGCAGTTGGAGGAGCTAGCTAGCGGCAAGATCTCGAAGATCTTTGGGCCCATCTTCGCGCGTCAGGATGATTTCGAGCGGCAGGTCCGTATGCCCGAGCCTCCGCTGCTGCTGGCGGACCGAGTCCTTGGAATCGACGCGGAGCCCGGAGTCGTCGGTACAGGAACCATCTGGACGGAGACCGATATCCTTGCGGACTCCTGGTACCTGCATCACGCCCACATTCCTCCCGGGGTGATGATCGAGGCTGGCCAGGCCGATCTCCTGCTCATTTCCTGGATGGGTGCCGACTTCGAGAATCATGGCGAGCGGATCTATCGACTCTTGGGATGTGAGTTGACCTATCGCGGGGGCCTCCCGTCCGCTGGCGATACCCTCTCCTACGATATCCATATCGATGGCCACGCCCGACAAGGCCCAGTTCGGCTTTTCTTCTTCCACTATGACTGCCGCGTGGGTGACGACGTCAGACTCTCTGTCCGACACGGGCAGGCCGGTTTCTTTACCGATGAAGAACTCGCCAACTCCGGGGGAGTCTTGTGGACCCCTGATGACGTCAAACCCAGATCAGACGCGCAAATGGACACACCCGGAGTGCGACCATTTCAGCTTCCCAGCAGGCTCAAACAGGAGGCCGTCCAAGCGTTTGCTGACGGCGATCCAGGAGCCTGCTTTGGGACTGGATACGAACGCCTTCTCACCCACACTCGGACTCCGACTGTCCAGGGCGGAGAGATGTGTCTGGTCGGAGATGTCGAGGATCTCTCCAGTGATGGTGGTCCTTGGGGCCGTGGGTACATGCGGACCCGCTACGAGTTGACACCGGAGAGCTGGTTCTTCGACGGCCACTTCAAGAACGACCCTTGTATGCCAGGCACCTTGATGTTCGAGGGGGCTATTCAGGTGATGAGTCTGTACATGATCGCCATGGGATACACCCTGGATCGCGATGGCTGGCGGTTTGAGCCGGTGCCCGATGTGCCTTACGAGTTGCGGTGTCGCGGACAGGCAACACCAGAAAACCAGACCTTGATCTACGAAATCTTCGTTGAGGAGCGGGTGGCTGGTCCCCAGCCTCGCCTGGTCGCCGATATTCTCGTGACCGTGGATGGGCTCAAGGCGTTTCACTGTCGAGCCATGCAGATCCACCTGGTGCCGGACGTGCCGTTGAACGAAGAACTACTTCTTCACGGTGAACCACAGCGGGATCCGAGGGCTGTCACCGTCGACGGAGTGATTCAGGACAAATTGGCGATCCGGGCGACCGGTCTGGGGCCCATGTCTCATTGCTTGGGACACCGCTACCACCGCTTCGACGGCCCCGCCCGGATCACTCGCCTCCCGGGGGAGCCCTTCCAGTTTATGACCCGCGTCACCTCCTTCGATGCCCTGCCGGGAGAGGCAAAGCCCGGGACCCAGGCGGTCGTGGAGTATGAGATTCCCGATCATGCCTGGTATTTCGATCAAGAGCCTTCGGGAATGATGCCCTTCAGCGTGCTTCTGGAGGCGGCGTTGCAACCCTGCGGATGGTTGTCCCTGAACACGAGCGCGCTTCTCGATACAGAGGACGAGCTCTTCTACAGGAACCTGGACGGCACGGGGATTCTCTCTGGTGAGATTGGGCCCGGCGCAGGGATTCTGCGGACCGAGACGACCCTGACGAAAGAGTCCCGATCAGGGGGGATGGTGATTCAGAGCTTTTTTGTCCGCACCTTCCTGAAAGACGACCTTCACTTTCAGATGGACACGACCTTCGGTTTCTTCCCGAAGCGGGCCCTGGCGAATCAGGTCGGACTTCCGATCACAAGCGAGGAAGAGCGATGGTTGAAGGACTCTTCGCCCGTCTTATTCGACCTCAGCCGTCCCCCGGTCCCGTCGGCCCGTGACCTGTGGCCGGGAACCATGCTTCGGATGATCGATGAGATCACCGGCGTCTGGCGCGATGAGACCCTCCGTGTGCGCGCTGTGAAACACGTAGATCCTGCGGAGTGGTTCTTCCAGGCGCATTTCTTTCAAGATCCTGTGCAACCGGGCTCGCTCGGGATCGAGGCGATGTTGCAGACGCTTCGGTGCGCGATGATCATGGAAGATCTCCACCAACGATTTGAAGCTCCGGTATTCAGCACACTTGCGGCAGGGAGAGAGCTACAGTGGACCTATCGGGGTCAGGTGCTTCCCGAGAACCAGCAGGTGACCGTCTTGATGGAGGTCACGCAGATTGTCGAAGGTCCAGAAGAGACTCTCGCCACAGCCGATGCCAGTCTCTGGGTAGACGGATTGAAGATCTACCAGGCAAGGGGAATCGTCGGCCGGCTGAGCCAGGAATCGTGAGATTTCGTGGGGGAATGTCGCACTCCGGGTGTGACCACTCGGCGGCATGAGTGGGCGGATCGATGGTTCGTGGGGCACAGAAACTCCTGGGCCGAACGAATCCATAGTCCTGTGCGGACACGGGGAGAATGTCGCACTCCGGGTGTGACCATGTGGCCGAGTTTTGGGGTCGACGAAGAATTCGTGCATAAAAGTGGACGTCACTTCCGACTAAGTACTCAGAGTGTCTGATGGACCTTGATCTCAGGAGATCAGGTCGTGACAATCCCCTCAGTATGGATCGGATATGTCTGCTTTGGACGTAAGAATGGGCCAGTCAGAACAGAGCCGCGAATCTCGGTTGATTCAGGCGGCCGTGGAGGGCGATACTCAGGCGTTTCGGTTGCTCTACGAGGAGCACTTGGAGCAGGTAATTCTCCATGTGGGGCGACTCCTCGGTCCCCGTGCGGATGTGGAAGACGCCGTGCAGGAAGTGTTCGTGCGGGTTCATCGAAGCCTGGATCAATATCGCGGCGATAGTAAGTTCTCCACGTGGCTCTATCGAGTGACCCGAAACGTCGCGATTGACCATCTCCGAAGGCAGAAGAAGACCGTCTCGCTCGATGATTGGCGCCCCCTGCGAGCCACCGGGGAGGACTGGCGGCGGCTGGAGGCGCGAGATCAGTTGCGGGGGCTCTACGCGGCGTTGGAGCGTCTGCCGCCGGAGTACCGAGAAGCCTTCGTGCTCTACGAGGTGGAAGGGTGCAAGCTGCGAGAGATCGCGGAGCTGACCGAGTCGCCGTTGGGGACTGTGGCTTCTCGGGTTCGTCGAGCCCGAGAGCAGCTTCGCGAGGTGTTGGAGAGCGCTGTACCCCAGGAGGCATCGCGATGACCATGGACTGCGATCACGTACGGGAACTCTACTTCGAGCTCCGCCATGGGAGGATCGACGGGCCGACCCAAACGGAGATGGAAGAACACCTCCTGGGGTGCGTGGGCTGTCGAGATCATCTCGACAAATTGGATGGGATGCTCGACGAGGCGATCCTCTGGAGGCCTTCGGATCAGCCCCTGAATCGGGATCGACTCTTTGAATCGATCCTCCAAGAGGTCGGGGAGAAGTCCGGTTCGGTGATCCCCCTGGTCGATCGGAGTTCCGAACGAAGGCCCATGGAGGAGCCTCGACGGTCGCGCCGTGCGGTTCCCTGGGTTCGGGTGGTCCTCGCCGCCGCCGCATTGATCGTCGCTACCTTGTCTTGGCCCAAGGTGATCCTCGAATTCGTGAGCGGTGATTCGGACTCGATCTTCAAGGAGCTCGGCGCTGAGGACACCCCCTTCTTGCCCTGGGAACCCACCCACGAGTCGGAGACGACGCTTCCGGAAAAGTTCGTAGGGGCCGCCCAGATCGGTGATGCCCTGCGGGTCTTTCCCGGACCACAGGCCCGATGGGAGGTGACGGCGGACACCCCCTGGAGCGTGGAGCTTCACTCCGGTCAGCTCCTGATCGAGCTTGGGCCGATCCCCGAAGAGTTGGAGATCTCCTTTCCCGGCGGTAAGGCTCGTACGTCGGAGGCGGTGGTACTCGTGGAGGACACAGGGAGGATCACCGCCCTGGAAGGGAGCCTATACATCACTGTCGACGGCGAGACTTCCAGGCCGTTGCTTCCCGGTGAGCACTGGCAGGGGTTCCCTGAAGGCCCGGGCGGGGCACCCGCAGGACCGCTCACGTTGCGGATGGAAGCGGAGAGAGCGCTACGCTCCGGACAGTTTCACGAGGCGGCGGAGCACTATGAGGAGCTCCTGACGCTCGTTCCCCCGACCGATCGGGTCGCCGGCGGTGTCCGATTGCGCCTGGGACGGCTGTACAGCACCCATCTGAACAACCCGGAAGCAGGGATCGAACACTTCCAGTGGTTCGTCCGCACGTTCCCCGATGATCCCTCGACTCCGTGGGCTCTTGCCGAGCTCTGCGATCTCGGGGAGTATGCCGACCTCAGTGAGTACTGCCGACAGCGGTGAGTCCTTCCACGGATCCCCGGGAATTTCATGACCGAACAAGATCTCTACCGAGAGGTATTCGAACGAAATCGCCAGTGGGTCGCCAAGCGCATCGCCCAAGATCCGTCATTTTTCGAGCATCTGGCAAAAGAGCAGCATCCGGCGTTTCTCTTCATCGGGTGTGCCGATAGCCGGGTGCCGGCGAGCACTATCATGGGAATCGAGCCAGGCGAGGTGTTCGTGCACCGCAACGTGGCCAATCTGGTGGTCAACACCGATAGCAACAGCCTGGCCACGATTCACTACGCCGTGGATCATCTGAAGGTGAAGTTCGTCGTGGTCTGTGGTCATTACGGTTGCGGTGGCGTCAAGGCGGCCATGCAGCCTCGAGACCTGGGGATCCTCAACGGTTGGCTGCGGGAAATTCGCGACGTGTATCGACTTCATCAGGAGGAGCTCGATGGGATCGCCGATCCCGTGGCCAGGGAGCGACGGCTAGTGGAACTCAACGTGCAGGAGCAATGCCTGAACGTGATCAAGACCGCCGTGGTGCAGCGAAACTTTCTGAAGAGAGAGGCTCCCACGGTCCATGGATGGGTCTATGATCTCTCCACGGGCCTGTTGAAGGACCTGGAGATCCCCTTTAAAGAGTCCCTGGAAAAGGTCAGGGAGCTCTACCGTCTGACCCCGGATTCGCGAAAGGACTTCGACCTGTAGGCAGGAAGCTGGAATGCGTCTTGATGAATTGCCAACGGATCGCTCGTGGAAGCGGCGGGCGATCACCTTACCGCTCTGGTTTACGCTGGCGGTCGCGCTGCCGATCGTGATGCCGTTTGTGTTGCCCGTGACGGCCCTGGTGGATCTGATCCGCCGAAATCGACTCTCCCTGTCACGGACGATGATCTTTTTTACGTGGTATTTCGTGCTGGAGAGCGCTGGTCTCTTCGTGGCGGGGATCCTCTGGTTGCGGCATCAAATGGGGCTCTCCGATGAGGTGTACGAAGTAGAGAACCGGAAGGTGCAGCGGTGGTGGGCCCGGGGCCTGTTCTGGGGAACGGCTCGAATCTTCGCTATGGAGGTGGAGTTGGAAGGGTTGGATGCGCTGGAGGATCCGACGCCCTGCATCGTACTCTCCCGGCACGCCAGCACCCTGGATACGATGCTCCCGATCGCGGTGGTGCGCCAGATGAAGCGGTACCGGTACGTGATCAAGGCGGAGTTGTTGACGGCGCCGGCGCTAGACATTGTGGCGCAGCGGTTTCCCAATGTCTTTGTCGTCCGGGGAGCGGCGAACACCGAGAGGGAGGTGGAGAAGGTGCTCGCCCTGAGCGAGGATCTGGAAGCGACGGGAGCGGTGGTGATGTATCCCGAGGGGACCCGGTTCTCGGCTGAGAAGCGAGCTCGGTTGCTGGAGAAGTTTGCCGACGATCCGGAGATGCGGGAGTTGACGGAAGAGCTGCGCAATACGTTGCCCCCGCTGCGGGAGGGGGTGGTGCGATTGTTGGAGCACACCAATATGGACGTGGTGTTCATCGCCCATCGGGGACTCGATGAGGCGTCCTCCATGGCGGAGCTGGCCGGGGGAGGGATGACGGGAGTGTCCCTGGTGGCTCGGATGTGGAGGATTCCAGCAGAAGAGGTGCCCCGGACCGCCGAGGGTCTGAAGCGATTTCTCGTCCATCACTGGCGCCGAATCGACCACTTTGTGCGGGAGGAGGACTACGGGGAAGGAGTTGAAGAGCTCCCGGTGGCCTCCTCGGGATAACCTTCCCGGCCGATCAAGGGAACGAAGGCGACTTGGGCTAGCTCGTGGCGACGAAAGAGTCCGTCTTCTTTGCGGGTAATCAGGACCAGGGTCTGTCCGTGGTCGGTGGCCAGGGGAAAGACCAGGCGACCGCCGATGGAGAGTTGTTCCAGGAGTGGGTTGGGGATCGTGGGTCCACTGGCGGTCACGAGGATGCCGTCAAAGGGGGCCTCTTCCGGCCAGCCTATGGTGCCATCATCACACCGCAGGTGAACCTCGTAGCCTTCCGCGGCCAAGGTCCGGCGGGCCCGGTGCGCCAGCGCGGGGAGGCGCTCCACGGTGAAGACCTCGACGCCGATGTGGGCGAGGACCGCGGCCTGGTAGCCCGAGCCGGTACCAATCTCCAGGATGCGATCCCCCGCAGCAGGGGCCAGAGCTTCGGTCATTAAGGCCACCACGTAGGGCTGAGAGATCGTCTGTCCGTGGCTGATCGGAAGGGCCGTGTCGGCCCAGGCGAGATCTCGAAACGTGGAGGGAACGAAGGCGTCGCGGGATACCTCCTCCATAGCGCGGAGGACGGCGGGATCTTTGATGCCCCGGGGGTGAAGTTGCTCGGTGACCATTCGTTTCGACGGTGTGGATGCCATGGGTACTCCTCTACGGCATGGGTACGACCTCGGTGGAGCCGAAGATAAGCTCTGGGACCGAGGGGGAAAGGTGACAACCGTCGAGGGTTGATCCCGTAGGATCGATCTGAAAGACTGAGGACAGACGAGGAGTCAGGGACACCCATGAGTTCTGACGAGAAGCCACAGCAGGCAAATGAGGGGATTTGGACGTCGGCTCCGCTGACCCCGGTCCCAGCGGAGGAGGGGCTCTGGACGTCTGCGCCGAAGGCCGAGCCCGAACCCGGGAATGACTGGAAGCCTGCCGGCCCATCAGGATCCACCGGATGGGAAGAGGCGTTATCACCTCCGGAGGAGCGGGCCCGCCGAGCAACGCCGGAGTGGGATCCGGCCCTCTCGGAAGCATTCGCCGAGAAGAAGGCCCGCAACCGGGAGATTCGGGAGAAGCGCAGTATCGATACAGAACGTCAATGGATCGAGCGGCAGCGGGCCGCCCAGCGGCGTCAACAACAGGGGAGCATGATGCCACTTCAGACCACACCGACCCAGGGAACGACCGGTATGGGACCGATCATTGCCCTGGTCGTGGTGTTGGTCTTAGTGGCGCTGGCGC
>SKON01000056.1 GCA_007120035.1 Myxococcales bacterium | reverse complement strand
CTTGGCTCGCGAGGACGTTCGGGCCGCTGTTTCAGGCCCGACTCGTCTAAAGCCTCGTGGCCTTTGCCCGAGGAGAGGTGCCAGATTCGTTTCCTGGGGTCGCTGGTGGACGAACCGCCGCTGAGGATTGATTGGCGTGCCCGGAAGAAGTGCCAAAAGCGCCTCCTGGGATCGCTGGAGTCACGAAGTAGTGGCGTAGTGTTTACGGGTTGCTGTCGCCGCGGGGTTGGCGGCGAAGAACACCGGAACGTTGGGGTTCGCGGTGGTCTCCTTCCGGACCGAGTTCAGGACTCAGAGCGTGGTCACCCCACCCACCCCGACGGGAAACCCATCGGGCCGAGGGAGCACCACCCGGGCCCCGCTCTCCCACTGAGCGGCCTTCACCCCGGTCAGGCTCACCCCGCGGTGGGTGTCCCTCCGCGGGCTGAACTCCCAGGCCCCGAGCCGCCGGGTCAGGCTGTCATGGAGCGTCCAATGCCCGCCTCGGTCCGGGGTGAGGATCTCCTCGCCGGCGACGTCCACCAGGGGGTTTCGAGTCGCCACCAGGGGCACAAGAACCACCCGGTGCTCACCAGTCGCGAAGAGCCGCCCTGGTACCAGCGGCTCAAAGAGTCGGTCCAGCACCTCCTCCCTCGTCGCGGGGATTAACCCCGCCTCGACCACAGCCGGCAGCGGCCGCCGCAGGCTGGCCGAGTACGGCCGGTCCGTTCCTCCCATCACCACCAGCGGCGCCGCATGATCGGAGAGCATCCCCTCCACCAGGTCACAACTCGACTCCAGGGCCACACGGGGCGCCGCCGGCGCCTCCTCTTCGGGCCCGACCATCACGGCCACGTCGATCTCGGTCTCCTGCAAGGACGACCGCAGAGCCTCCACGGCCGGGTCGTCCCACCACCGCGAGGGAATCACGAAGGTCGCCCCCACCCCGGCGGCCAGCAGCCCTCCGTTTCCGTATCGCGGATCTCCCGGATCGGAGTGCCCGAACGCCAGCGCTCGCAGCCGCCTCGCGTACTCCTCCCCATCGCGGGCTCGCCCGTCCTCCCAGGGCTCCTCACTCCGAGCCATGGGATCGACGAACATGGGGGTCCCCACAGCCCGTACGTCGTCGCCGAACGCCACCGGTACGGGCACGGGCTCATCGGTAGCGACAACGACTAGCCGCAGCGACACCTGCCGGGCCGCCTCCTCAGCCGCCTCGCACCCTCCCAGGCCCCCCAGCCCCTCCCAGACCTCCCACCACACGTCGTCTCCGTCGACCCTCCCCACAGCACCGACCGGCGCGTAGACCACCCCGGGTCCACCAAACCGAACGGCCTGAACCTGCCCGTCCGCGGGATAGGTCTCCTCCACTCCTCCCCTGATCCCGGTCTTCACGTCCATCCCGTCGGCCAGCGCCTCGCCGTCGACGCGAGCGTCCAGATCGATCACCACGAAGGGGGCGTTCGGCACGGTCCAGAGCGCCGCCTCCGCCTGCCACCCCGTTCCCTCAGCCGTCCCCAGCCGAAGCTCCCACCCCTCTTTCTCGACCGCGGACATCCACGACCAGGACTCGCCAAGGCCCGGCCCGGAGAGCACCTCTCTACCCCCCACCTCAACGCTCCAACCCGCGGCGTCGAGCTCCAATCCCAGCTCGCTCGACGGCTCGTCGGCCCACCCCGGCGGGGCATCTTTCGGCGGCACACGCTCCACCTCCAACACGGGCTCGGGCTCGTCGACCTCTCGGGGCGCCAGGAGGATCAGCACCAACACAGCCAACACCCCGGCCAGGATGGACACGACTACCGTGATGGTCCGCGCTCTCGACGACACCTTCGACCTCTGATCAGAGCCACTGAAGCCTCTCGAGCCGCGATTGTACCCCGCCCTCTCATAACCTCAACTTTTCGGCTCCCCACCGGGTCGGTTCAGGATCCGATACCCTCTCTCCCGCATCCTCTCCGTCATCTGCTCGATATGATCGGCCCCCCGGGTCTCGAGCTTCAGCTCCACGTTAGTCTTCCCCACGGGAGTCCCCTCGGCGAAGGTCCGGTTGTGATGGATCTCCAACACGTTGGCCTGCAATTCGGCGATACAGGTCAACGCATCGGCCAGCGCCCCTGGTGTATCGTCGAGCTCCAGGTCCATCCGACACATCCGCCCCGTGGCCACCAACCCCCGCTCGATGATCCGGGCCAGGACGTTCACGTCCATATTGCCACCGCTGATCACAGCGCAGACCCGCTTGCCCTCCACCCCGGGCACCTTCTTCGCCGCCAGAGCCGCGATCGTCGTCGCCGCCGCCCCTTCGGCGATCATCTTCTCCGTCTCCAGGATCTCCAACACCGCCCCGGCCACCTCTTCCTCGGAGACGGTCACGATATCATCGATGTACCGCTCCAGGAGCGCCCGCGGCAGCTCCCCCACCCGCCGCACGGCGATCCCGTCGCAGAGGGTCGTCGCCGGCGGCAGCTCCACCACGCTCTTCGCCGACAACGAGGCCTTCATCCCGGCGATCAACTCCGCCTCGATCCCGATCACCCGGATCTTCGGGTTCGTCTCCTTGATCGCCACCGCCGTCCCCGCCGCCAGACCGCCGCCGCCGATGGGGATCAACACCGTGTCCAGGTACGGGTTCTGCTCCAAGAGCTCCAACCCCAGCGTCCCCTGCCCGGCCACGATGTCCGGATCATTGAAGGGATGCACGAAGAGCAGATCCTCCTCGGCCGCCAACTTCTGTGCGTGATCGAAGGCGTCATCGAAGTTCGTCCCTTCCAGCACCACCTCACCGCCGAAATTCTTGGTCCGCGTCACCTTCACCAGCGGCGTCCCCAGAGGCATCACGATCTTCGACGGGATCCCGAACTTCGTCGCGTAGAGCGCCACGGCCTGGGCGTGGTTTCCCGCCGACGCCGCGATCACCCCGCGCCCCTGCTTCGCCTGGCTCACCTGCACCAGCTTATTGCACGCCCCCCGCTCCTTGAAACTCCCCGTCAGGTGCAGATTCTCCGCCTTCAAGTACACCCGACACCCGAACCGCTGGCTGAACAACTCGCTGTAAGGACAGGGCGACGGCGAGATATACTGACGGATCCGTTCCCGGGCAGCCTCCACGTCCTCGAAACGGACCGTCTCTTCACTCACCACCGACCTCCTCACCGGAGACGCTCTCCAGGGCATCAAAAAATCGCTCCAGGTGCTCTTGCACCGCGCCGTCCACAGGCGACTTTTGCAAAGCCTCTTCTAGCATCCTCCGAGCCCGAGGAACATAGGGAAGAAGGGCTGAGATCGCCATCGCAGTCCCCGCCGCCCCGAAGGCCGTGGTCAACCCCACCGGCCCCAGGGGCCGACACCCCAGCAGGTGGCTCACCCCGGGGGTCTCGATGATCGCCAACACCACCGCCAGAGTCCCCAGCACCGCAGCCCACACCGCCGGACTGGGCTTGCCCGCCGTCACGGTCTGCCCCAACTGCGTGACGATCACCGTCAACAGGCCAACCGTCGAAGCCCGACTCTTCTGGAAGGTCCGCTGGGCGATCCACCAGGCCACCAACGCCGACGCCCCGGTCAGCACGGCCCGCTCCATGATCGCCCGCTCCAGCGGCGCTCCCAGGCTCTCCAGCGGACCTTCGTTCAAGAGCTCCTCCGGCGAGACCTCCGGTGGCGGACGCTGTGCGATCGCCAGGGCCGGCGCCACGTCGGTCAAGAGGTTCACCAGGAGCAGCTGCCGGGAGTTCAGCGCCGGCTCAGCGCTCAACACCCCGCTCCCCAACATGAACCCCACCTCTCCCAGGTTCCCACCGATCAAGATCGCCACGGCGTCTCGCACGGACCGCCACATCGCCCGCCCCTCCACCACGGCGTCGACGATCGTCTCCAACCGGGCGTCGGTGACCACCAGGTCCGCGGCATCCCGAGCCGCGCTCGAGCTGTCATCCCCCAGGGCGATCCCCACGTCTGCCAACCGAATCGCCGCCGCGTCGTTGGCCCCATCACCGGTCATCCCCACCACGCGCCCCCGAGCCTGCAGCACCTCCACGATCCGCACCTTCTGGGCCGGCGTCGCCCGGGCCACCACGCTGATCCCCTCCAGCCGCTGGGCCAGCCCTTCGTCGTCGAGCTCCTCGATCTCCCGCCCCACCAGGACATCGCCGCCGGAGAGACCGGCCTCCTTCGCGATACTCCAGGCCGTCGCCTGGTGGTCTCCCGTCACCATAATCACCAGCACCCCGGCCCGCTTCAGCGCCTTCACCGCCGCTGCCGTGGTCTTGCGCAGGGGATCTTTCAAGAGAACGAACCCGTAGAACGTCAGCCCCTGAATATGCTCCGGCTCCAGCTCGTCCTCTCCCCCGTCGTGGCGTCGCTGGGCCACCGCAAGGATCCGCATCCCCTCCCCGGCCAGCTCCTCCATCAGCCCGAAGAGCTCCTGCCGCCGGGTCTCGCTCATCCGCTTCCATCGCCCCTGGTGCCGATACCCGGAGCATCGCTCCAGCACCGCCTCCGGCGACCCCTTCACGGCCACCCGAAGCCGGCCTCCCTCCCGCCCCAGGACCGCGTGAAACGCCAGCTCCGGCTTGAAGGGTAGCTCCCGCACCCGCTCCCAGTCCCCACAGCCCACGCCAAACGCCTCGGCTCCCTTCACCACTCCCCGATCCGTGGCGTGCCGCAGGGCCTGGCCTCCCACCGCCGGCGTCGCCCGGAGCGCCGCCTGCATCGCCTCTTCGTGGCCTGTTGAGATCCCCCGCTCCCCGTCGCCACGGCTCTCCCCATCGTGGACCCCGCAGAGCCGCAACTTCCCCTGCGTCAGAGTCCCCGTCTTATCCACACAGAGCACGTCCAGGCGACCCAGGGTCTCCATAGATCGGGGGTTGTTCACCAACACCTTCCGCTCCGACAGCCGCCTCGACGCCGAGAGCTGCGCCGTCGTCGCCAAAAGCGGCAGGCCCTCCGGGACGGCCCCCACCGCCAGGTTCACCGCCGGCCCCACCAGGGTCGGCAGCTTCCGTCGCCGCAACACCCCGAGCCCCATCAGGATCCCTCCGCTGACCCCGGCGAAGGGCAGCGACAACTCCGTCAGGTGGGCCAGCCGAGCCTCCACCCCGTTCACGTTGTCCCGCTTATGGCGACTCCGGGAGTACACCCGTCGGGCCTCCACGTCCTTGCCCACGGCCACCACCGCAGCCCGGGCCGACCCCGTCGCCAGCGCCGTCCCCTCATAGAGCATGGAGGTCCGCTCCGTCAGCAGCCCTGAAAAGCTCGGCTCCGCGCTCTTTCGCACCGGCAAGGACTCCCCGGTCAGGCTCGACTCATCCACCTCCAGCCGGTGGGCCTCCAGGATCCGGCAGTCCGCCGGCACCACTTCACCAGCCTCCAACTCCAGGATATCCCCCACCACCAGCTCGTCCTCTCGCACCTCCCCCACCTCTCCACCCCGCACCACCCGCACCATCTCCACATCACGGCGGGCCATCCGCTCGATCGCGGCCTCGGCGTTCAGCCGCTCCACGCCTCCCACCACCCCGTTAAAGGCGATCACGGATCCCACGATCCCGGCGTCCACCACGGATCCCACCGTCGCCGACACCGCCGCCCCGGCAGCCAACACCGGCGTCAGCGGGTTCTGCAGCTCCTGCACCACGGCCTCCCCGAACCGCTGCCACCCCGGCGGCGCCGCTTCGGGCATCACCCGCCGCATGGCCACCACGGCGTGGCTCAACCCCTCTTCCGTAGTCCCCAGCTTCTTCAGCACCTTCGGGATACTCATCCGATGCCAGGGGACGATCTCTTTGGCCTTGATGGGTCCCCGCTTCTTGAGACGAGCCGCTTTCAGCCCCCCGTACCCCAACGCCAGCACGGAGGCTCCGTTCACCGCCGTCATCACTCGCCCCGGCTGCGCCTTCTCCAGCCCCCGTAGCGCCGTCAGGGCACCGAGACCGGCCCCGGCCCCGGCCAACGCAGCGCTCCCCTGGGACACCTTCTTCGCCGACCTCACGGCCTCGATCAAAAACGTCGCGTCCTGCAACGACTTTCCGGCGATGATATCGGCGTTCCACGGCACCTCCCAGTGGTGGACCATGAACCCCATGCTCACATCGGCCACGTCCATCGCCGGCTGTCGCCCATCACCGAAGTAGGCCAGCACCTGAAAGTCTCGCTGCAAGTGCCGTATGAACCGCTTCAGCTCTTCCCCGGTCCCGGTCACCCGATCGGGCTGAAACGTCGCCGCCTCCTCCGGGTCCTCCGTGGAGATGATCAACTCCAACCCCACCCGGCGAATCGCCGCCACCAGCTCTTCGCTGTCCGGATCGGTGACCATCCGCATCGACATCAACGCCTGCAGCACTCCGCCCTTCTTCAACCCCAACACCGGGCGCCGACCCCGGATCGTCGCCTTGCGCTTGCGCCACTCCTCGCTCAAGGACTCTACATCCACCTCGGACAACTGCCAGGGGCCATCTATTGCGGTCCCCAGGGGATCTTCCTCATCGAAGAGGTCCTCGGCCTTTCGAAACGCCTTCACCGGCTTCACCCCCGGCGCCGTCACGATCTGATCTAAGGTCCACCGGTCCGTCGCCAGGAGCTGATCGTCGAGGATCACGCAGTCCACTCGATCCAGCCGCCGCAGCGCCGTGGGGTTCATCACCAGCACCCCACGGTCCGCCAGAGCGACGGTCACCCCCGACGTGAACGCCTCCCGCCCGAACCGGGCTGGCTTCGGCAACGCGTCCAAGAGCGGCGTGATCGCCGATTGAAAGTCCTGTGTGTCCGCCAACCCCACGATAAACCCCCCCAACGACATATTCCACGCGTCGTCGGCGTAGGCCTCGATCGCCCCCGGCGGCAACGGCACAGGCCGCTCCTTCCGATAGGGCTTCGGCGCCTCCGCCCGCCCCGGACCGCTACAGAGATCCTTCTCCCGCTCGTTCCACACATCTCGCCTCGCCACGGCCTCTCGCAACTTGGCGTACTGCAACCCCAGATCTACCAGCGGGCTGATCGGCCCCGAACCCACTCCCTGGATCAACGGATTAAACACCCCCAAACCCATCTCCGTCGGCGCCACCCCGAACCGCTTGCTCAGCGATTTCCTCAGGTGTGGCACGTTGTCCACCACCGACGTCAGCGCCGCCAGATCCACCCCTCCCTGCCCCGGACTTCGCCGAAACAGCTTCATCGTCACCCCCAACCCGGCCCCCACCACATCAGCCGCCACCTGCACGGCGATCCGAACCATCGGTTCTTCATCACCGGGATGGGCCCCCCGATCCTCACAGAAGCTCCCCTCCCCTATACCGAACCGCCGCTCCACGTCCTCCACAGCCCCTACCAACGCAGATACCCCCACCCGGGCCTCATCGAAATTCACCACCAGCCGACCGGTCACCCCGTTCGGCACGGCCCACCGCACCCCCGGGATCTCCTCTACTTCCTCCCGCACGGCCCCCACGAAATCGGCGTACTCCTCCCCCTCCAGGGCCGGCAGCTCGATATGCACCGACTCCCCACTCCCCCACACTCGTCGCCGCATCACCCCAAAGAGATTCGCCACCGAATCACGACTCGGCACTCGAATCAGCTCGCGCAGTTTCTTCATCGTCACTTCTCCACACCAACGGAGCGACACATACTACCCACCACACCCCGGAATTCAACGTTGATAAGGAGGTCTGAGGTCAGAGGTCAGAGGGCAGAGAACAGAGGTCGAAGTTCTAAAGTGCCCCGAGCATCACGAGCCCAACCGTAGCGCCCCGCTCATACCGAGGTCAGAGGTCAGAGGTCGGAGGACAGAGAAGAGAGGTCGAAGCTCTAGAATGCCCTGAACATCACGAGCCCAACCGTAGCGCCCCGCTCATACGGAGGTCAGCGGGTCGGTGACCTCGCGGAGGCGAGTCCTTGGCCCGCCGGAGCCCTCGGGCGCAGCCCGACTCTGCCAGCCACG
>SKON01000292.1 GCA_007120035.1 Myxococcales bacterium | reverse complement strand
GAGGAGCTCCAGGCGGTCGTCTTCGCTCCACCAGGCGGAGTCGACGTCGACGGTGGCGAGGTTCTGGTGGTCCGGGGCCTCTCGAGGGTGGGGGGTGAAGTCGTGGAGCCAGGCCCAGGGGCTGGGGTCGCGGCCGGCGAAGAGGGCGCGGCAGCGGGCGATGACGTGGAGGAGGACCCGGGGGCTCTGGCCGTGGAGGACTCGCTCGACGACGGGGGTGAGAAAGAGGTCGACCTCGGCGTTACGGCTGGCGAGTCGATGGAGTCGCTCGATGGCCCGGAGGGGGTCGCTGTCGAGGGAACGCCACTTGAAGAACCGGCGGCGACGGGTGTCGTGGAGCTTGCCCTTTTCGACGACGCCGGCGTCTTTGGGGAGGGCGAATTGGTAGACGCCGTCGCGAAACCGGATCAGGCCCAGGGTGCGGAGAATGGTGAAGTGGAGGGCCAGGGTAGGGAGGTCGTCGTCGCCGGCGAGGAGGGCGATCCTGGCGAGCTCGGAGTCGGTGCGGCTCCAGCGGTCATCGCCGTAGTCCGGTTGGGAGCGGACCGAGAGGAGGCGGAGGTTGCGCAGGGAGGCGTCGCCGGCGGCGGAGGTGGAGAGCCACCGCCAGTCGTCGCCGAGGCGCTCGACGACAGCCAGACCAAACCGCCCGACCCCGACCACGAGGGTGGGTTCGGGGTAGAGGGCGGCCTGGCGGCGATCCTTGTGTTCGGAGTCGACCATCCTTTGGCTCACTCGTCGGAGTCAGAGGAGGTCTGGGTGGTGGTCGCCCGGGCGGGTGTGGCGGCCCGCTTGGTGGGGCGAACCGCCGGAGTAGCCGGGGCGGAGTCGACGGTTCCGTGGCGCAGCGACTCCAGGGCGGCGTGAAGATCGCCTTCCTGGAGGGGCTTGAAGAGGGATCGGAAGGTGGGAGGAACGGAGGTGGAGGACTCAGGGTTCTCCAGGGCGGTCCAGCTCTCGTCGAAGGCCCGGAGGATCTCGACGCTCTGGCGGAGGTTCTCGGTGGCCTCCTGGGGGTCGAGGCCGGCGGAGTTCTGAGAGGAGTCGCCGCCGAGGGTCAGGCGCTCGGTCTCGATGTTGCGGAGCCGTGCCAGGAGAGAGTCAAGAGACTCGCGGAGGCGCTGGTATCCCTCGGTGAAGTCCCGAAGCTTCAGGGTCTGCACGGCGGAGGGGCTGGAGCCGTACTGGGTACGGAGCTCGTCGCGGTTTCGGCGCCACTGGAAGGGGAGGCGGACGATGCGCTTGAGGACCGAGGGGGCCATGCCCTCGCGGACGGCGGCGAGGAGTTGGTGATAGGGGAGGTACTTGACCCGTTGGTCGTCGAGGACGTCAGGGAGGTTGCTGATGGCCTCGGCGAGAGAGGATCCGAGGGGGGTGAGGTGAGACTTGTCTCCTGAGCCGACGCCGGCGGCGTCGAGGACCGAGGGGGACTCGGGATCGCGGAGGTAGTAGGTGCCGTCGCGGAGGATGATGAAGCCCTGATCGGTGATGGGATCTCGGATCGTCCAGAGGGCGGCGAAGTTGACGATGTGGTTTCGCATCAACTCCTGGCGGTGCTTCTCCTGGGCGGTGTCGGGGTCGAGATCGGGGAGGGTCTCCTCCCAGTTCTTGTCGATGTGGAGGACCTTGGAGCGCTTCGACATGTTGCGGAAGCGGTAGTAGTACTCCTTCATCTCGTCCATGCGGCCGAAGACGTAGAGGGGTACGTTGAGGACGGCCCGGTAGAAGATGATCTGTCGGGGGTTGTGCCAACCTTCTTTAACCCACCGGAGGCCGGCGAGGTTGGCGCCTTCGAGGGCGGTCTCGATGGTGGTGTCCCGGAAGGAGGCGTCGATGGCGGCGAGGAAGATGTGGTTGGGGCGGACGCCACCGTGTTGGTCGCGAGACTCGTCGTAGGAGACGAGGAGGGCGGCCCGCTCGTTGACGACCCGGCGGACCTTATCGCGGAGGTAGTCGACGTGGAGGTCCTGGGAGATGTCGATGCGGTCCTCGGCGGGGAGGGCCCGGTAGCGGGCGATGACCTCGCGGATGGCCTCGTCGCCGCGGGCCTGGATGTCCTCGAGGTTGCTCATGAAGAGGGCCCGGTAGATCACCTCTTGTTCGAGGGCCTCGACGAGGGTGAGGCCGGCGCGGCGCTCGGGCTCGACGCTCTTGGGGTCGCCGCCGAGCATGGTGGTGAGGAGGCGGGTGGCGTAGTTCCGGACGGAGTCGAAGAGCTGGGTGAGGCTGGCGCGGTTGCCGCCGCCGCCGCGGAGGGAGAGTTCTCGGACGGTGCCGCTGACCTTGCCCTGGATGCGGGGGTTGCTCATGGAGAGCTCGCCAAGGGGGGAGATACGGTCGTGGTAGAAGAAGTCCCACATGCGGCGGCCGTTCTCGATCTGATAGGCCTCGGCGTCGAGGGTGTACTGGTTGGCCGAGGAGTCGCCCTGGGTGCGGAGGCGCTCGAGGAGGCGGGACTGCTCGCGCTCGAAGTCGTCGAATCCGAGCTCGAGGGAGCGCATGATCTGGAGGCTGTTGGCGAGGCTGTCGCGGAGGGTGGTGCGCATCTCGATGAACTCGCGGAGGAGCTCCTGGTTGGCGCGCTCCATGGCCTGGTCCATGAGGTTGCGGATGACCTCGCCGGCGTCGCGCTCCCGGACCCGGTCGTCGTCGCTCATGCCGTCGACTTCGATGGGGGCGGCGGCGGGGGGCTCGCGCATCTCGGAGCGGAGCTCGTCGCGGATGGCGAGGACGGCGTACCGCTGGCTGGCGAGGTCGACCTCACCGGAGTCTTCACCGAGGAAGTTGAGCTCCAGGAGGTCCTCCATGCCGGGGAAGTTGATGCCGTTGTTGGTGTAGCCGCCCTCGAGGACGCGCATGCCGCGGCGCTTGAGCTCTTCGACCCAGTAGTTGGCGCGGCCGACCCAGTCGCGGACGAGCTCGCGGTCGTTGACGACCTGCTCGGCTTCGAGGTCTTCGCCGGCGCGCTCGATGGCGCGGCGGGCGGCGGAGAGGAGTCCGGGCTGCTGGCCGGGGCGAGGGCCGCAGAGGGCGTCGAGGACCATGGCGCCGATGGAGAAGGACATGCCGCGGTCTGCGAGCTGCTCCCGGTCGGAGGTGACCCGATCGGGGTCGTGGTTGATCTGGGCGCCGGCGCGGGGGACCTCACCGAGGCGTTGACCATGGCGGAAGATGCTCATGAAGCGGCTGTTTGCGCCGTTGTCGAACTCGCAGTGGGCGAGGAGGCGGACCCGCTTCTGGAAGAGGCGATCGCGGAGGACGTTCTGGATGCCCCGTTCTTTCTTGTCGAAGTCGGAGAGGTGGACGGGGCGGGCGTCTTCTTCGTCGCGTTCGGTGACCTCGTAGAAGGGCTCGGAGTTGGTGCGGAGGGTGTTGTAGATGGGCTCGCCGGGGATGGCGCCGAGGAAGCTCTGGCGCATTACGGAGAGGGCGGCGGCCCGGGAGCAGTAGTCGACGAGGCCGTCGACGGGGACGAGGAGGACGGCGGAGCCGTAGGAGCCGTAGAAGGAGGTGAAGCCGACGATGCCCTTGCCCTCGAAGTCGTGGGGGACGAGGAAGCGCTGGTGCTGGGTGTAGTTGTCGTAGTCACCGGCCTGCTGGGCGAAGAGGGGGGAGAAGAGCTGAAGGTAGAGGCCGTCGGCGGCGGCGGCGACGGGGTTGGAGACGGTGAAGGTCTCGGGCTTGTCGATGAGGTACATGAACTCGAAGGGGCGCTCCCGGACGACCCGCTTGGATTCATCGGAGGGGTCGTAGTGGAATTGGATGCCGTCGGTGGGATAGAAGGCGGACTCGGGGGAGCCGAGCTTCATGAGGTGCTCGACTTCTTTGAGGGCGGCGTAGCTGTTGGCGAAGGTGCCGTCTTTGTTGGCGCCGGTCTTGTCTTCGAAGACGGCGGGGAGGACGCAGACGCCGATCATGGTGGGGTTTCCGAGGGCCCGGGCCTGATCGCGGAGGGTGTAGGCCAGGGGGAGGAAGGACCCGGAGCCGGTGCCGCCGGCGACGGAGTAGCAGAGGACGATGCGGATCTCCGAGGTGTCGAGGCGGCGGTGACCGTGCTCGTGGCTCTTGAGCTCTTCGAGGAGCCGACGGAACCGGGCGACCATGTTGCCGTGCTTCTGCTGGTAGTAGCTGCCGAGGCGGCTCTCGATGCGGATCTGGCCGGCGCCGGCGGTGTCACCGGCCCTAAATCGGTAGCCCTGGGGGACCCACTGGGTGAAGTACTCGTCGGCCTCGAGGAAGAGCTTTCCGCTGGCGAGGTTGGCGTAGGCTTCCTTTTCGAAGTCGCTGATGAGGAAGGACTCGTCGGCGATCTCACGGAAGTTTTCGAGGTCGTTGATGTTGGTGTCGACGAGGGCGAACTTGACGAGGTCGCGGAACCGCTCGTTGTAGTCGACGCGCTTGCGGAGGTGCTGGGCGACGCGGACGACGATGGAGCAGCCGCAGCCGCCGAGGCCGACGAAGAGGGTGGGGGAGACGGCGCTGGGCCGGGTGAGCAGTTCGTCGACGACCAGTTGTTCGCGGTTGGACATGGGTTCCTCGTCAGGAAGAAAATGGGTGAGACTGGCGGCCCAGGGCTCGCCGTCGAAGAGAGCGCTCGTGAGGTTCGCCATCGTGGCGTATGTCGACTCGTCGTCCCTGACGAAGGGTGTCCTGCAAGTGAAGCCATGATGGGGGATGGTGGTGGGGGTGGCAAGGAAATTTGTCCTAAATAGACGGGGGCGCAGAAGGCGTGTCGCGATTGTGGGTCTTGGGTGTCGCTATTTGAGAAGGGGAGGTGGTTGAGATGACAAGGGAAAGAGAGAATGCGACAAGTATTGTCGTGTTTTGTTTGAGGGTTCGTAGGTATCGATCGCTGTGATAGAGTGGGGGCGAACGAGGCGATCGGATTCGGGAGGCGATGATGGAACGACGGATAAGTGCCAGGTGGATCGTGGAGGGGGAGGAGGTCCGAGAGGGGGCGGTGCTGGTGATCCGCGAGGGGAGGATCGCGGGAATCGAGGAGAGGGGCGTCGGAGATGAGGGGGAGGTGGAAGACCTGGGAGAGGTGGCGTTGATCCCGGGGCAGATCAACGTCCACAGTCACTCCTTTCAGCGGGGGTTGAGGGGGCGCACGGAGTATGTGGAGGCCGGCCGGGAAGAGGAGGACTTCTGGACCTGGCGGGAGGGGATGTACGGGCTTGCGCTGGGGCTGTCGGCGGAGGCGGTGGAGGCGATGGCGCGGCTGGCGTTTTGGGAGATGTTGCGGGCGGGGATCACCCATGTGGGGGAGTTCCATTACCTCCATCATGGGAGGGATGGAGAGCCCTACGGGGATCGGCTGGAGCTTGCGAAGAGGATCGAGAAAGCGGCGGGGGATGTGGGGATCCGGCTGACGCTCTTGCCGGTGGCTTATCATACGGCGGGGATTGGGGAGGCCCACCGGGAGGAGCAGCGGCGGTTCGTGCAGGGGTCGGTGGAGGAGTATCTGAGCGACGTGAGGGCGCTGCGGGAGGCGATGAGGGGCAAGAAGTTGGTGAGGGTGGGGATGGCGCCTCATAGTATTCGGGCGGTGCCTCGGGAGTGGATGGAGGCGATCGCGGCGGAGGCGGGAGCGACCGGGGAGGTGGTGCATATCCACGCCTGTGAGCAGCGGCGGGAGGTGGCGGAGAGCGTCGAGGCGTTCGGGGTACCGCCGATCGAGGCGCTTCATAGGTGGGGGGTGTTGGAGGAGGGGTGGACGGTGATCCACGGGACTCATCTGAGCGAGCGGGAGCTCTCGATCCTGGAGGATGTCCGGCCCACGGTGGGGGCCTGTCCGACGACGGAGCGAAATCTGGGGGATGGGTTTCTGCCGGTCGTGGAGCTGATGGAGCGGGGGGTGCCGATCGCGTTGGGGAGCGACAGCCACACGGTGATCGATCCCTTCTGTGAGATGCGGCTGGTGGAGTACCACGAGCGGTTACGGCGGGAGGAGCGAAACGTGCTGGCTCATTTCGGAGAGTCGAAGACGACGGCGGGGGCGCTGTGGCCGATGGGGACGGTGTGGGGGGCGAGGTCGTTAGGGAGCGACGATGGTGCGCTGAGGGTGGGAGGCCCGGCGGACTTCGTGGCCGTGGATCTGAGGCATCCGACGTTGGTGGGGACCAGTCGGCAGACCTTGTTGACGGACATCGTATTGAGTATGTCATGCGGAGCGGTGCAGACGGTCTATGTGGCAGGAGAGGCTCGGATCGAAGGCGGTCGGCACGGGCTGGAGGAAGAAATCGTCGAGGAGAGCCGGCGAGTACTCAATGAGGTGTGGTGATGACGACGTGGCCGGAGAAATGGCAGGATCTACCGCTGTCGGTGATCGACGTGGAGACCACGGGGCTGGACTCGGCCACGGATCGGATCATCGAGGTGGGGATCATTCGGTTCGAGGGCGGGGAGGTGGTGGAGACCTACGGGAAGTTGGTGAATCCGGAGTGTCCGATCCCGGAGGAGTCGACGCGGATCACGGGGATCGCCGACAGCGACGTGGAGGACGCGCCGGTGTTCGAGGCGATCGCCGCCGAGGTGCACCAGCGGCTGCAGGGGGTGGGGATCGTGGCGTACAACCTGGCCTTCGATCGGGGGTTTGTCCGGGCGGAGCTGGAGCGATGCGGGCTGTCGTGGCCCGAGGAGTCGCCGACGTTGGATCCCCTGATCTTCGCCCGACAGTTCTTCAAGAATGAGCGGCGCAAGAACCTGGGGGCGATCTGTGAGTTGTTGGGGATCCCCCTGGAGGAAGCCCACCGGGCGACCCACGACGCGACGGTGACGGGGCATGTGCTCTACGCGTTCGCCGATCGGTTGCCGGAGTCGTTAGAAGAGCTCTTGATGTTGCAGGCCCAGTGGGAACAATTACAGGCCCAGGAGATGTCGGGGTGGCGAAGCCGGGACGGGCAGGAGGGGGAGTCGTTGTCGGCGGCCTTCGGGGGGCCGGCGATCGGTCTGGGACCGGCGTATATATACGGGGATGAAGCGGATCCCTTGCGAGCCTTGTACATGAGCGTACCGGAAGCCAATGAGTGAGCGAAGAGAAGAGCTGGTGGTGGCGGCGGAGCTGCCGCGGGAGGAGAGTTATGAGGCGTCATCGGCGGGGCTGTGGCGTCTTGTGGACGCCCTGGTGGACGTGGTGCCCTCCCATCGGAACACAAGGGAGGGGCGGCGGACGGCGAAGGCGATGAAGGTGGCCGTGGGGGCTGTGGGGCTCTTGCTGGCGGTGTTCGCCGGCCCGGAGTCTCTGACCTGGCTGGTGGTGGGGGGATGCCTGGTGCTCCTGGCGCTCTTGGTGCCGGTGTCGGAGCTGAAGAAGCGGTCCTGGAAGGGGAAGGTGAAGAGGCGGACGGGGACCCAGACGCGGACGGTGTGGGACGCCGGGGAGGTGCGGTACGACGGTCGGCGGGTGGAGCTCTTTCGGGGAGAGGAGAAGGTGAGGCAGGTGTCGGTGGGCAAGGGGGATCACGAGGTGGTGTGGGCACGGCTGGACGATCGGCCCTGTCTGGGGGTGTTACCCCGGGGGAAGCGGAAGAAGGAGAGCATCTGGGTGATCGCGAAGGAGCCCGTGGCCGGGGTGGACGTAGAGGAGTGGGAAGACCTGGACAAGAAGCGGGTGGATCAGCCCGGTCGGGTGAGCGCCCGGGGGTTCGAGGAGCTGTCGGAGGCGGTGGGAGAGGGTTGAGAGTCGTCGGTGGGTTTGGGATAATGAAGGGGGGGACACCTGGTCGATGGTGTTAAAGATCATGGGACGGGGTGAGCGAGCACAAGGAGCCGGAGATGATCGAGTGGATCGTAGAAGCGTTGACCACGGTGAGCGTGGTCCAGGTAGTGGGGGAGCTTCAGGGGTGGACCGTGACAGACCTGGTGGTGCTCTTCTTGTTGTCGAAGCCGGTGTTTGTGATCATCGCCATCGGCGCGGTGTTGGGGGG
>SKON01000257.1 GCA_007120035.1 Myxococcales bacterium | reverse complement strand
GATCCGGGGGAGGATGCCGAGCTCCAGGAGGCGGCGGGAGGTGCGCCAGGAGCTGGTGGGGTCGACGAGGAGCTCCCGGAGGGCGGCGGCGTGCTCGGGGTCGGAGTCATCGCCGGCGGGCCAGCGGCGGACCTCTTCTTCCATCAGGGCTTCCAGGGCCGGGTCGAGGAGGAGGTCGTGTTCGTCGGCGAGGCGGAGGGCCTCGAAGGGGTCCAGGATGCCGTCGGGCTGGTCGTCGATAGCGAGGTCGATGGCCAGGCGTTCGCCGCGGGCCTGGAAGGGGCCAGTGAGGCGGCGCGGGGGTTCGTCGGGGGCGGCCCAGCGGCGAAGGGAGCGCTCGCAGAGGACGTCAACGGATCGAGCGCGCTGATAGTAGGCGGCCATCTGGGTCTCGATCTCGGCCTGAAAGGCGTCGGGATCGTCGGGGGGCTCGTCGGGGTCGATGCCCAGGGAGAGGGCGGCGAATTGGCGCTGCTCCCGGAAGGTGAGGCGGTCGTGCTTTCGGCCCCGAAAGAGGTGGAGGAGGTTGCGCATGGCGAGGATCTCGCCGAGGGCCTGGCGGTACGTGGTGGCCAGGGTGGCCTTCCAGCGAGCTCGGTCGCGGAGGTCCGGGTCGGGGTGGAGGACGTCGAGGTCCCACCGGACCTGGGCGGCCCAGGCCAGGTCGTTGAGGTCCCTCAAGCCTCCCTCGCCGTGTTTGATGTCGGGCTCGAGGAGGAAGACGGTCTCGCCCTGGCGGACGCCCCGGCGGCGGTGCCCGTCGAGGAGGCGGGAGACGAAGCTGCGGCCTTGATCTTTGCCGCGGAGGAAGTGCAGCAGGTCGTCGCGCTGAAAGGCCGGGGGGAGCTCGGAGGCGGACTCGGCCAGGGGTCGTCGGTCCAGGAGGGCGACGGCGGAGGGAAAGTCCTGGCGGTTCTCCAGGGCCTGGGCGGGGGTGCGGACCACGTGGCTGAGGCGGTGCCGGGTCTGGCGAGCCCACATCATCAGGCGCTCAATGCTCTCTTCGAGGCCGTCGAGGGTGTCGAGATCGTCGACGTGAACGGCGATGAGGACGTCGAGGTCGCTGTGGAGGGCGAGCTGGCTGCGGCCGTAGCCGCCGATGGCGTGGAGGGAGAGGACCTCGCGGAGGGGCTCGGGGATGGCGAGCTCCCAGAGCCGGAGCAGCCATTGATCGGTGATCTCCTCGAGGAGTCCGGCGATGAGGAGCCCGTCTCGTTGGCGTCGGAGGTCGTCGGCCAGGTCGAGGCGGCGTTGCAGGAACCGCTGGTTGGCCTCGTGGACTGGATCGGGTATGGCGAAGGTCGTCTCGTTACGCATGGATGGAAGTATTTCCGAGGGTTTGATGGAAAGGCAAGGCGAAGAAAAGATCTCCCCGATCGTGCCCCCCTATTTGACGCCCGAGGACCTCCGGATCGGCGGTCGATGGAAGGGGGAGCCGGAGCACTTCATCGTCGAGGAGGTGGCGGCCTATGAAGCCAGCGGCCAGGGCGCTCACTACTTTCTGTGGGTGGAGAAGCGTGACGTGGCCGGCGGCGATGTGGCGAAGGTCTTCGCGAAGCGGTTCGGGGTCAAGGAGTCGGAGGTGGGGATCGCCGGGACCAAGGACAAGCGAGGGGTGACCCGGCAGTGGGTGTCCCTGCCGGCGCAGAATATGTCCGAGGAGCCTGCCCCGGAGGAGATCGTGGAGGGGGTGCAGATCCTGGAGGTGACGAGGCATACGAATAAGCTGAAGACCGGGCATCTGAAGGGCAATCGTTTCGAGATCGCCTTGAGCGACGTGGAGGTTGGTGGCGAGGAGCTCCATCAGACCCTGGCGTCCATCGCCGGGCAGATCCAGGCCGAGGGGTTGCCGAATTTCTACGGTGAGCAGCGGTTCGGGAGTGGGGGATCGACGTTGGCGATGGGGTTGCGGTGGCTGCGGGGGGGGTGGGCTCCGAGGAAGGGGTTCTTGAAGCGGATGGCGGCGAGCGCCGTGCAATCCGAGGTGTTCAATCGGGTGCTGGCGAGGCGGATGAGAGAGGGGAGCCTGCGGCAGGCGATGGACGGCGACGTCTTCGAGAAGGTGGACTCCGGGGGGCGGTTCTGGGTGGAGGAGTCGGAGCTCGAGGAGACGCAGGCCCGGGTGGACGCTGGAGAGCTGTTGATCACAGGGCCGATGCCTGGGAGCCGTGGGGGATTGGCCGATGGGGTTGCGGGGGTGTTGGAGCGAGAGGAGGTGGGGTCTCTGGGGCTGAAGGAGGAAGACTTCGACCGCCTGAAGAGGTTGGGACGAGGGACCCGGCGGCCGCTGTGGGTGCCCATGGGGGAGCTGAGGACCAGGGTCGATGAGGAGGGGCTGGTGTGGTTTTCGTTCTTCCTGCCTTCGGGTAGTTACGCCACCGTGTTGGTTCGAGAGTTTAACAAAAGTTGCGGATCTGACGGGTTTGGGGGAAGATTCGACCGAGAGGGATAAGCCGAAGACAGACCGCGAGGATTTTGTGAGCGGAGCAAGAGTGACGAAACTGGACAGCGGAGACTTTCTTGTGCTGGCGTCGCAGTGCGGGTTCGCCTTGAAAGAGGTGGACCTGACGCAGCTCTCACGACGGAATCTGATCGTGCCCTGGACCGACAAGGGGGGCGGGAAGTGGTATTCGGAGCTCCACCTCTTCGTGGTGGCGAAGTATCTGGAGGCCGTGCGTCCCGTGCGCCATCCCTGGGGCACCCGAGCGGCGGAGATTTCCCTGGACGAGGTGGGGGAGCTCGGAGAGAAGGTCAACGGGTTTGTAGAGGCCCAGGATCGGGGAGAGCGGCTCGACGAGGAGGAGGCGGCGGACTTCTTATTGGCTCTGGAGCGGTATCTGGCCCAGGTGGACCCATTTGGTCCCCTGTCAGAGTTGTTTGACTTCGTGCAGCCCGGGCTGCGGTCGAGGTTGCGCAACGAGGGGCGGCTCTTCGTGGAGCTGCGGAAGGCGGCCCGCGGGATGGCGGAGAGGGTGGAGGGGATCACGGAGAGCGTGGACCCCGAGACGAACCCGATGACCCAGCCGATGTTCGGGGTGGACGAGGAGACCGCCGACGATCTGCGGTCGACCCAGGTGATCGGCGACGAGACTCCGGAAGATTTGACGCCGAAGCAAAAGGTGGTGGAGCAGGCTATCGACGAGGTGCTTTCGTCGGTGTCGGAGGTGCAAGAAGAGCCCTACGACGGGGATGGGGAGGACGAAGACGACGAAGTGGACGGTCGGACCCAGGTGGTGGCGATTCCCTTCGGGCCAGGAGAAGAGAGCTTCGGGCTGGGAGAAGAGAGCTCAGAGCCGATCGTGCTGGAGGAAGAGCTGTCGGAGGACGAGATCCCCGATGATTTCTCCCCGGCGTCGGAGCCGCGGGAGGTGAAGACGGGGCAGACCGAGGGGTTGAACCGCAGGCTCGACGAGCTGCGCAAGAGAGACGCGACCAAGAGGACCCGAAAGCCGCCGCCCTTGGATGATCGGAAGGAAGTGGCCCGGCGGATCGCCCACCTGAACCGTCAGCGAGAGAGCTACCTGCGGGAAGGGGAGTGGCAGAAGTTGGTGGATCTCTACGAGGAGGGGATCGAACTCTTCTCCAATGCTGAGGAGCGACGGCAGGTGTTCCAGGTGCTCGGAAAGCTCTACGAGAGCAAGTTGGACGATCCCGTGAAAGCCTGTGGAGCCTACGCCCGAGCGCTGACGACGATGAAGGAGCGAGATCCGGGGCTGGTGGAGCAGTTGAAGGGCCTGTGCGGGGCGGTGGAGGCCGACGACGTGGAGGCTCATCTGGAGGACCTGGGGGAGGGCGCGGTATCGGCGGAGACGAAGGCCCTGGTCGTGGAGTTTTCTCGGGCGAGTTCAACGAGTTGATGGAGTCTCGGTTTTGACTTTTCGGCCACCTGTACACTATGGTACGCGGGAAACGCGCAGTTGTCAGCGGTTCGTTTCTTGCAGTACTCCCCGAGGCTGTGAAGTGAGTGAGCGAGCGACGGTGGCGAAAGCGTCAAGAGCGAGGAGCCCTCGGTGAAAGTATGCCCATCTTGTAATGCACGTGTCCCAGACGGCGCTGAAAAGTGTCCCGCCTGTGGCCACACCTTTGGGGCACCACCAGAGCGGGCGCCGATGAAGACGATGATGGGGATTCCGGCGCTCTCTGAGGATGGGACGTTGAACCCGGAGAGCCACTTCGCCCGAGAGGAGAAGCAGGAGTCGAGTAAGACGCTCTTCGGGGTGCCGGCGTTGAAGGATGAGGGGAAGGAAGAGGACCGGACGGAGATCGTGGATCCCGACGAGATCGCCGGGTTGGACCTTCCGGCGGAGCAGGGAGGCGGAGATCCGAAGGCCACGGCGTTCGGGATGCCCGCGCTGAAGGCCGGCAAAGACGAAGGGGGATCAAGGCCATTGCCCAAGCAGGGAGGATTGCCCAAGCCGGGAGGCCGAAGCCCGAAGGCGACGATGTTTGGGATGGCGCCGGTGTTAGCCGACGAGGAGCCCGAAGCTCAGGGAGCGGCGTCGGCCTGGGGGCTGGGAGAGGAGTCATCGGAAGACGGGGCGACCCAGGTGATCTCGCCGGAAGCGCTGGCTTCGTCCGAGGATGAGGCGGCGGGGTCCATGGAGTTCCCCATCGCGACCCCGCAGCCCAAGGACGAGCGAGGGGTCCACCACACGTTGATGGGGATGTCTCTCTTCGACGACGACGGGCAGGCGGGGGCGATGTACCGAGGGGAGACCTCCCCGGAGGATGAGTACGACGACGCCCCCACGCAGGCGCTGAGCGCGGAGGAGTTGAAGAAGTTCGAAGAGGATAACCCGGGGCTCCAGAAGGCGTTTCGGGATACCCAGCCGACGCCGGGGGTGGGAATTGAGGACCAGGGGCCGGAGACCCGCGTGTTTGGGGACGTGGATCACCTGTCGACGTTGAAGAAGCTGCCCCGGGGAGAGACGGGGATGCCGCCGAAGACCCAGGTGCGCCAGGAGGGGGGAGGAGCGGAGAGCTTTGAGCGGCCGCGGTCGGAGACGCCTCGGAGCGGGGTGTTCCGAGTGCCGAAGAAGCGCAAGGCGCCGGAGACTGATCCCCAGACGGACAAGCTCGCCGGCACGGGGACCTACAGCCGGTCGGACTCAAAGACGGACGCGCCCTTTGATACCAATACGGACGCGATCGATGTGGACAGTAAGCTCCCCGGGGGGGGGAGAGGGCAGACGGCGTTTCCGACGGGAGGATCCCGTTCCCAGGCGCAGAGCGCCGGCCCCGTAGAGGACTTCGAAGAGAAGACGCAGATGATGCTGGGCCCATCGGCGGGGGCTGAGGAGGTAGAGGACTTCGAAGACAAGACCCAGATGATGGCGAGCCCGCCGGCGGAGATGGAAGACTTCGAAGAGAAGACGCAGATGATGGCCAGTCCGTCGCCTGCCGGCGAGGATTTTGGCTTCCAGCAGGAGACAATGTCCGCACCGGAGCCACAGCCACAGTATCAGCAACCAGAACCCCAACCACAGGCGTATCAGCCGCAGCCGCAGCCGCAACCACAACCGCAGGATCGGCAGCCACAGGTCACACCGATGCCGGTGCAGCAGCCGCCGTCTCCAGGGATTCCCGGTCAGCAGCCGGGGCGGCAGCCCCACCCGACGGCGGTGCCCGGGCAGGCCCCGGCCGGTCGAACTTCGGCAGGGCAGGCCCCGGCGGCGAGAGGGGAGTCGAAGACGGCCGCGATGATTCAGCGGATCCTGGGAGGGCTGGCTGGGTTGGTTCTGCTGGCTGCGGCCGGCGCGGCGGTGGCGACTGGAGGAGCGCCGGCGGAGCTGACGGGGCAGTTACTGATGGTGACCCTCGTGGTGCTGGGGCTGGTGGGGATGGGCGGCGCGGCGGCCCCGATGTCGCTACAGATCCGGGGGATCCTCCTGGGGATGGTGGCGGTGCTGGCGATCTTTGGGTTCGCCGGCGGCCTGGTCCTGGGCGGGGCGCCGCTCTTGATCGTGGGGTTCTTCGCCGGGGGGTTCCTGGTGCTCGCCGGAGCTGCCACGCCGCTCGTGTTCCGGTAGGTGTGTGAAGGAAGGGGCCTAGGACGTGAGTATTCTGGTTCAGAAGTACGGGGGGTCCTCTCTGGCGGACCTGCAGAAGGTCCGACAGGTGGCTCAGAAGATCGTGGCGACCCGGGAGGAGGGGCACGATCTGGTGGTGGTGGTGTCGGCCATGGGGGATACGACGGACGATTTATTGACCATGGCCAAGGAGATCTCGGCGAATCCGTCGCGGCGGGAGCTGGATATGCTGCTCTCCGTGGGGGAGCGGATCTCCATGGCCTTGATGTCGATCGCCATCCAGTCTCATGGCCACGAGGCGGTGAGCCTGACGGGGTCGCAGTGCGGGATCATCACGACCCATAATCACTCCAACGCCCGGATCATGGACGTGCGGCCCTTTCGGGTGCAGGACGAGCTGGAGCAGGGGCGGATCGTGATCGTCGCAGGATACCAGGGCGCGAGCTATCGGCGGGACGTGACGACCCTGGGGCGAGGAGGGAGTGACACGACAGCGGTGGCGTTGGCCGGGGCGTTGGGGGCCGAGGCCTGCGAGATCTACAGCGACGTCGACGGGGTGTACAGCGCGGACCCCCGGGTGGTGCTCACAGCCCGGCAGCTGGAGAGCCTGAGCTACGAGGAGATGCAGGAGATGGCGCGCTGTGGGGCCCGGGTGCTGAACGAGGAGGCCGTGGAGTTTGCCCGGCGGGCCAAGATCGCCCTCTACGCCCGGAGCACTCACGACCGGGAGAGCCGGGGGACGGTGGTGCGGGTCGATTATCCGCAGGACGCGAGGGTCCGTGACGAGTCACGATCGCCGGCGGTGGCGGTGAGCCACATCGACGAGGGCCTGTGGGTGGTGGCCGGGGAGGAGGCCGACGCGGTGATGGAGCTTTTGGAGTCCTATCGGGTGGCGGCGCAGCGGTGGCGGCCCGGAGAAGCGGCGGCGCTCTTTTTGAACGTCGACGACGTGCACGGGGTGGACGCCCTGGTCGAGGAGATCCGGGGGGTGGCGCCAGAGGTCCAGGTGGAGCGGGCCGGGATGGTGAGCGCTGTGGGGTCCGGGATCGGCCGGCGGCCCCGGTGGGCCCGGATGGGGCGCGGGCTGGTCGAGGGGAGCGGTGCCGAGGTCAGGGAGATGTTCCTCTTTCCGGACCGCCTGAGCTGGGTGATGGGCTGTGGTGAGGTCCGAGCCGCCGCCGGGGCCGTCCACGACGGACTGGTATTGGGGCAGTAGATCCCAGGGGTATAAAGAGAGAAGAGAGAACGGAAGGGAGGACAAGAAATGCGAGAGGCCCCGTGCGGGGCCTCTCGTCGTTGCGCTGTGCTTTCGTGTGCGAAGTAAGTCGGTAGGATGTTTTGGAAGGAATTCCAGGAAGGAATTTATGGAAGGAATCTAGGAAAGATTTGGGGAATGATGCAACCTACCTCGCACACGGAAGAACAGCGCTACACTTGTCAACCTCGTGAACTGGAACGGCTCGTATGGGGGTCTTTATTCCGTGGCTGCTGTAAAATGTCAATCCAGGTGGAACAAGATCCCGAACAATTGCCGCTAACGAGTATGAAATTACAGCATTTGTGAAAAATGTCAAGCTGACTGTACAGAATTATTTGAGAAAAGTCCCGGGGGACCGGGGAGGTGCCTGGCAAGTGTTTGATTGGGCTTAGTTTTCGGCGTCTGGCCGGGGATCTTCGTGGAGGTAGAGGCGAAGATCCTGACCGGCGGCGGTCTCTTCGATGGTGAAGGTCTGGTCCAGGTGGCCGGGGAGGCGGACGAGGAAGCGGTGGGGCTGGTCGCGTTGGTCCACGGGGAGGACGAAGGGGGTGTCCCCCAGGGGGGGAACCTCTTCGGGGAGGGTGCCGTCGGTGGGGATGGCGTAGATCGTAGCCCCCGATGGGGTGGTGTGGAGTTGGAGGCCCGCCGGGAGGGTGGTCCGTG
>SKON01000248.1 GCA_007120035.1 Myxococcales bacterium | reverse complement strand
TAGAGGTGAGTCTGTGGCCCCGTGAGGTGGGGCGAGGAGAGCTGGAGGCCTTCGGGCCCGACGGGGTGCTCTTCTCCAACGGGCCTGGCGATCCGGCGCAGATGGCCCATCTCCTGGAGGGAGTTCGAGAGATCGCCGAGGCCTTCCCGACCCTGGGGATCTGCCTGGGCCACCAGCTCCTGGCGAGCGCCTTCGGGGCGGAGACGTTCAAGTTGCGGTTTGGCCACCGGGGCCCGAATCAGCCCGTGGGTCGGGTGGAGGGAGGCGCCGTGGCCATCACGAGCCAGAATCACGGATACTCCGTTCGGGAGGAGGGGTTTCCCGGGACGCTTCGGGTGACGGAGCGGAACCTGAACGACGGGACCGTCGCGGGGTTCGAGCACCGGTCGCTGCCCGTCCAAGCCGTGCAGTATCACCCGGAGGCGGGGCCTGGTCCTGCGGATGCGACGCCGATCTTCGATCACTTCGTGGAGGGCCTCGGAGAGGGGGCGTGAACACGGGAAGATTTGGGGCGGGAAAAAATCTGAGAGATGTCGTGGCCTTCGGAGGTGATGAATCGCCCTCTTTGGGTTATGATGCCCCCCGGAATGGTCCGCGACGCCGCGGGTCTCGTTGAGGAGACGTTATGGAATTGCGGTTCTGGGCCGCGACAGACACGGGGAGGGTCCGAGAGCATAACGAGGATAACTTCCTGGTCGACGAGCGGCTACAGCTCTTCGTGGTCTGCGATGGGATGGGGGGCCACGCCGCCGGAGAAGTGGCCAGCGCGATCTGCGTGCGGACTGTTCGGGAGGTGATCGCCGCAGAGTCGGAGCTCTTGTCGAGGCTGCGGGACACCCCGGAGGATCCACAGAAGAAGCAGGTTCTGACGGACTTGCTGGGTCGAGCGGTGCTCACGGCGTGTAAGCGGATCTTCGAGATGGCCCAGCAGGATCAGAGCCGTCGGGGGATGGGGACGACCTGCACGGCGATGGTGTTGGCCGGGCCCAGGGGGTTCGTGGGGCATGTGGGGGACTCGCGGATGTACCGAATCCGGCAGGGGAACTTGGAACAGATCACCACGGATCACTCCCTGCTCAACGAGATGATTCGTCAGGGGAAGATCCCGGCGGACACACGGGAGGCGGACTTTCCGCATAAGAACGCGGTCACTCGGGCGGTGGGTGTGCGGGAGTTCGTGGAGGTCGACACCTTTCACTTCGATGTGCTGCCCGGAGACCGGCTGGTGATGTGCAGCGATGGGCTCAGCGAGTACTTCGGGGAGGGAGTGGATCTCATGCAGTTGATGGGCTCCCAGGAGCCGAAAGAGACCACGACGATCTGTATCGATCACGCCAACCGCTCCGGGGGAAAAGACAACATCACGGTGATCGTGATCGACAGCGTCGATCTGGCTCAGAACGCCGAAGAAGAGCAGCGGGTCATGGAGCTGCTGCAGAAGACGACCTACTTTCACTATCTGTCGCCCCCGGAGTTGGAGCAGCTTCGAAAGATGGCGCAGCGGATGGAGTTTGAAGCCGAGGAGTATGTAGTCAGCCCGGAAGCGGCCAACGATAAGCTCTTCATCCTCTTGAAGGGGTCGGTGTCTCTTCAATTGGACGGGCGACAGCTATCGGTGCTGACGACGGGGGAGAACTTCGGTGAGATGGCGGTGATCGACGCCCAGGATGAGAAGGATGCCAGCCTGGCAGCCCGGGCGCTGGAGCCGACGACGGTGCTGGCGATTACGAGGGATCAGTTTCTGGGGCTGCTGAGGACAGCGCCGGGGCTGGCGATCAAGCTGCTCTGGAACTTCGTGCAGGTCTTCGCTGACCGATTGCAGAGCGTGCCTTCGGAGTACCGATTTACGCCCGACGAGTGGCGGCGGGAGCCCGACGCGGCGGCCGATTTGACGCCACCGTCGGGGTCGTTGGTGTTCGAGGAAGATCTGAAGCGGATCGAAGAGCGGGCCCAGCCACGGGCGGAGGTCGACGAAGAGCCCCGGCTGATGTCGTCGTTGAACGTGGAAGGGGGCCCTGAGAGCCGGGAGCCAGTGGTACCGGCGGAACCGGCGAAGGCCTCGCCGGAGCCACCACCGACGCCGATGGTGGAGGAATCGCCACCCAGCGATGCACAACAGGAGGCGGAGCGGTGGGAGACCCTGGATTTGGGGAGGGTAAACCCCGCCGATCTGGGAGTCGATCCTCCTCGTCCCGGGGTGACCTCGCGGCTGGCCGCCCAGCAAGGAAATCCGCACGAAGATGATCTCGGCGAGGACTTCGATGGAGAAAGCGAGGAACGAGAGGGCCCCTGGGGGTTGAGCTCTGGTACCTACGATCAACGGATCTTGGCCGGGGGGGTAACGGGAACACTGCAGACCGACGAATCGTCGGGTATGGTGACCTTCAAGGGACAAGAGGCGGATCCCGATGCGACCTTGAGCCCCTGGCAAAACGGTGGGGGAGAGGAGGAGGTCGCCGAAGAGGAGGTCGATCCCGAGAGCTTGGTGGAGACCGTGGGGCTCGACGCCGACGTGGACCAACTTCGAGGGCTCCGAAAGCAGTCGGCCCGTGACCTCAAGGAGAAGCTTCGGGAACGGATAAAAGACCGACCGGCCCCGTCGGCCGAGGTCTTGCGAAAAGCTGGAACACCCGCGGAGAAGGCCGAGGCTGTCACCGGCGGGGAGTCGATGGTCTCATCCAAAGGGGACGGCCAGAGAGGGCCGGAGTCATCGGAGCCGAAGATCATGATCTCTCCGGACCTGATGGCCGAGCTTGATGACGACTCGTGAGGGGTTGCCCACGGTCGGTGTTTAGAGGTACTCTTTTCGAGAGTGCTCTTGCATTTCAATTTGCCCTGTTGCTTTTCTCTCGGTCTGGACGACGATGGAAACCCGTTTAATTCTGCAAATCGTGTTGGGGGTCATCATCGCCCTGGTCGTCGTCATGGGAGGGCTGATGATCTACGCCCTGACACGTCAGGCCGACACGGTGATCGTGCAGGAGCTCGTCGATGAAGAGACCCTGGAGCGGGAGCGCCGAAACCCGTGGGCCGACCAGGGGGACGCGGCCATTGCGCTGGTACAGCGATCACGGGTACGGGGAGACGCCGGGGTGGAGGTGGAGGGGAACCTGACGGTGGGCCGTTTGATGGAAGAGGAGACCTTCCTCCGAGAGACGATGAAGATCGAGACCGGAGAGGTCGCCGGGTGGGAAGCCCAGTGGTGGGGGGAGACCCGTCATGGACCTTCATTCTACCTGGTCCGGTACGCCATACAGGATGAAGAGGTGACGATCGGGCCGGCCTGGCTGGTGGATCTCCAGACCCAGAAGGTGGTGCCGAAGAACGTGCCTGCCCAGGTGGCCAGTCGGCCCCAGGAGGGGACCCAGTCGAAGTACTACGACCAGGATCGGCAGGTGATCTCGGCGATGACGAGCCACCGGTTCTCGTCGCAGATCAATCTCGGGGGAGCGATGCTGCGATACTTCCAGGAGATGGGGCAACGGGGAGACGATGATCGGGTGTTGGGTTGGACCGTGGACCACGACCGAGAGGAGCTCTTTCAGGTATACTTCCAGTGGACCGAGGACGGCACGCCCACCTATGCTCACTTTGAGTTCGACTTCGACCAGCGGGCCCTGCGGGGTGCTAACCTTCAGGCCCACGAGATCATGCGGGTCGGCGAAGAGGTGGAGCCCCTGGAGCGTGTGAGTATTATGGCCCAGAGCTACGATCCCACGGAGCGGATCGCCGCCAACCGTTGGCAAGGGGCGACCCGGGCGGCCTGCCGGCGGGCCAACCTGCGTGATCAATGTCGAGCGATGGCGACGATTTTGGACCATAACGAGCTGATCGAGACCCTGGAGTGGGTGCTGACCGAGGACTCAGATTCGGCGGAGAAGTTCCAGGAGTGCCAGGCTCGTCGCGAAGACGGGCCGCCGGTGTGTCGATGGCACGCCGAGCGGGTACGGGCCGAGGACGGCGAAGAGGCTTCCGAGGCGGTGCAGGCCGGACAGGTCTATCGGGTGCGCTATCTCTACCAGATCGGGGACGGGGAAGAGCAGTCCATCGGGTGGAAGGTCAACCTCCGGTCCGAACGGGTGGAGCCCCTCGACGGGTTCAGCGAGCTCGCCTACCGGGCGGTGCGGCCCCGGGGTTGATTTGGACGAGAATGAGGGACACGGGCTCCCTGTTGACGGCCTGCCTGTTGAGGGGCTCGATGATCTGCTCGGAGAGCTCCTGACGGCGTCGCCGCAGGAGAACCCAGCCTTCGCCGTGCGCGCTGTGGGGTCCATGGATGACCCGGGGGTCCGGGTGTTCCTCTTCGCCGACGTGCTTCGGGAGCTGCGGAAGGCGGCGGTGTTCCGGGAAGAGTCCGCCGTGGCGGTCCTCACCGGCCAGATCGCCTTCGATTCGATGGGGCCCTTCGTGGAGGTCACGGGGTTTCAGGAGATGAACTACCTCTTCGGGGGGGATCCCGTGACCGTGGTGCAGCCCGTGGTGGAGGAACTCCTGGGGGAAGGGGAGGAGTTTCTGGCCGGGGAAGGACCGGAGAGAGAGGACGTGGTGGGGCTCTTCTGCGCCCGGCCGGGATCTCAGGGGGAGCTCGATGAGGGGTTGGTTCGATTGCACCTGACGCTCTTCAACCGGGTGTTTCAGGTGGTGCTGGTGATGGATGGCCCCGGCGATCAGCTCGGACTTTTCGTACGCTTTGGATGGGAACCCTTTGTCAATGTGCCCTTCTTTGTCGTAGAGGATGCAGAGCAGCAGGAAGAGCACGACGATGACGAGCCCGAGACCGAATCCAAGACCGAGGAGGAACAGGATGAGCGAGATAGTGGAGCTGGTGGCCAGGGAGATCCTGGATAGCCGGGGCAACCCGACGGTAGAATGCGATGTGTTTTTGGCGTCGGGAGCAGCGGGCCGAGCCGCTGTGCCCAGCGGCGCCTCCACGGGTGAGCATGAGGCCGTGGAGCTGCGGGACGGCGATAACGATCGGTACGGTGGCAAGGGAGTGCTGCGAGCGGTGCAGCACCTGCATCAGGAGATCGGGCCGGAGCTTCTCGGGCGAGACGCGCAGGACCAGGTGGGGATCGATGAGTTCCTGATCGCCCTCGACGGGACCCCGAACAAGGGGCGTCTCGGGGCGAACGCCTTGCTGGCGGCGAGCCTGGCGACGGCCCGGGCGGCGGCGGTAGAGGCGGAGCTGCCCCTCTTTCGGTACCTCGGTGGGGTGCACGCGCGGACCCTGCCGGTGCCGCAGATGAATATCCTCAACGGTGGGTCTCACGCCGATAACAACGTGGATATTCAGGAGTTTATGGTGATGCCCCTGGGGGCTCAGGACTACACGGAGGCCCTGCGATGCGGGGCGGAGATCTTTCACTCCTTGAAGAAGGTCCTCTCCGCTGGAGGGTACAGCACCTCCGTGGGAGATGAGGGCGGGTTCGCGCCGAACCTGGACAGCAACGGTCATGCGCTGGACCTGATCCTGGAGGCCATCGAGAAGGCCGGGTACTCCCCGGGCGATGAGGTGGCCCTGGCGCTGGACGCGGCGGCCAGCGAGTTCTACGACGGCGACGCCGGGGTGTATCGGATGGAGGGGGAAGGCCAGGAGTTCGACGCGGCGGGGATGGTCGAGTTCTACGCCGAGCTCGGCGAGAAGTACCCCATCGTGAGCATTGAGGACGGGCTCGACGAGAACGATTGGGACGGGTGGAAGGCCCTGACCGACAAGATCGGCGATACCGTTCAGATCGTGGGCGATGATCTCTTCGTGACCAATACGACCCGATTGGGCCGTGGCCTTGACCAGGGGATCGGCAACTCGATCCTGATCAAGGTCAACCAGATCGGGACTCTGACGGAGACTCTGCAGGCCGTGGAGATGGCTCATCGACACGGCTGGACCTCGGTGATCAGCCACCGTTCCGGCGAGACCGCCGACCCCTTCATCGCTCACCTGGCGGTGGCCGTGGGGAGCGGTCAGATCAAGACGGGAAGTTTGTCGCGCTCCGATCGGTTGGCGAAATACAACGAGCTCCTGCGCATCGAGGAGGAGCTCGCCGACGGGGCGGTCTACCCCGGTTGGAGCGCATTGAAACAGCGACGGTGAGGCGGGGGGAAGGCCCTTCGGATTGACAGTCTTCGACCCGGCGCGATACAAGGCGCCGGGTCGATTCGATCGAGCCTGTGGCCAAAGCGTTAGCGTAGGATAGCGAGAATGAACGCCGGAGAAATCAAGACGGACATCACGGAGCTCAGAGACCGACTGGTCGAGCTCGGGAGGTATCTTTGACCTGGCTCAGAAGCGGGCCCGTGTTGAAGAGATCGACGCCATCAGTCAGGACCCCACGTTCTGGGACGACAGCGATCGCGCTCAGGGGTTGATGCAGGAAAGGGGGGAGCTGGCCGACCTGGTCGGGGAGTTCGAGAAGCAGCTGGAGGCCCTGGAGGAGGCCGAGCTCTACCTGGAGCTGGTGGCCGAGGAGGGGGGCGATCCCGTGGACGCGGCCAACCTGGTGCAAGGTGTTCGCCCCGTAGTGGAGCGCCTGGAGCTACGGCGGATGTTCGGGGGAGAGTTCGACGAGCACGACTCGATCGTGACGATCAACGCCGGGGCTGGCGGCACGGAGAGCCAGGACTGGGCGGAGATGCTTTTGCGGATGTACACCCGGTATTGCGAGCAGAAAGGCTGGAGGGTGGAGCTGACGGACCGCCAGAACGGGGAGGAGGCGGGGATCAAGAGCGCCGTGCTGCGGGTGGCCGGAGAGTTTCCCTTTGGGCACTTGAAGGCCGAGCAAGGGGTTCACCGGCTGGTGCGGATCAGCCCCTATGACAGCAATAAGCGCCGGCACACCAGCTTCGCGGCGGTGAGCGTGACCCCCGAGATCGATGATGAGATCGACATTGAGATCAACGACTCGGACCTGCGGATCGACACCTATCGGTCCTCCGGGGCGGGGGGGCAGCACGTGAACGTGACGGACTCGGCGGTGCGGATCACCCATATGCCGACGGGGATCGTGGTGGCCTGCCAGAACGAGCGGTCCCAGCATAAGAACCGGGCGACGGCGATGAAGATCCTGCGGGCTCGGCTCTTCGAGCGGGAGATGCAGAAGCGTCGGGAGGAGGCGGAGGCAGAGTTCTCGGAGCAGCGAGACGTGGCCTTCGGGAGCCAGATCCGATCCTATGTGTTGCATCCCTACAAGCAGATCAAAGACCTTCGGACAGAGCACGTGGAGTCCAACGTGGACAAGGTGCTCGACGGGGATCTGGATCCCTTCGTGATGTCTTACCTCCTGATGGAGGGCAGTGAGGACGAGGCCGCCAACTGATGTCCTACGAGACCTTTATCGGCCGCCGGTACTTGATGGCCAAGCAGCGGAGCAGCGTGGTGTCCATCATCACGGTGATCGCCGTGTTCGGGGTGGCCCTGGGGGTGACGGCGCTGATCGTGGTCCTCAGCGTGATGGGCGGGTTTACCAAGGACCTGACCGATAAGATCCTGGGGGCCAGGGCCCATATCGTGATCCAAGATCCCGGACAGGACGCCCTGACGAACCCGCTGGAACTGGCGGATCGAGCGATGGCGGTAGACGGCGTGGTGGGGGCCTCACCGTTCATCGAGTCGGAGCTGATGGTCTCGTCGCCGACGAACCTGAGCGGCGTGATCCTGCGGGGGATCGACGTGGACCGGGTGGTAGACGTCACGGATATGCTGGTGGAGCTCGAGGAGGGGGCCCTGCGGTATCTGCAGGACGATCGAGAGCTGATGGCCGAGGTGGAGTCCCGTCGGATCCGGGAGGTCGATGAGCTCCTGGATCGGCTGGACCGGGAGCGGGGTGCCATGAACGGCGACGGAGAGCCCGCGGAGCCCGCGGACCCCTTCGCGGTGCCCGAGATGGGAGGCGACCTGCCGGAGCTGCCGTCTCTGAATGGGGAAGATGACGGGATGGGAGGGATGCCGTC
>SKON01000134.1 GCA_007120035.1 Myxococcales bacterium | reverse complement strand
TATCGAACCTCAGGTCGGTCCTTGTTCTGGTGCAGCGCTCTTAGTACTGCTTCCGGTTCATGTTCAACGATGGTCAGTAGCACGCGAGCTGCGCCCTCCGGCTGACGCTCACCGCGCTCCCATTTGCCAAGAGTATGCACGGAAATCCCGAGAAAATCGGCGAATTCTTGTTGGGTCATCTCCATTCGTTGACGCATTGCCTTGACGTCCGGTGTCTCTACTTCCACCCGTGTGACGCGATAGTCTTTCTCATCGGCATCGCCCCGCGCATACGCCACCGCCTGTTTCATCCCTTCGATTAGTTCTTCGCCCAGCTCTGACATGATTCGCCTCCCTTGTGATTACTTACCGTAGAGGTCGGCAAGCTGTTTTCCGAGCCCTCGCAGCTCATTTCTTTCCGCTTTGGTCAAGTTACCCTTGTCGGCTTTCCGGTAGACCGTGATCAAAAACAGCGGAGTGTCTTCGCTGTGAAAGTAGTAAATGATTCGGGCACCGCCGCTCTTACCGCTTCTCTGACTTTGCCAGCGGATCTTTCGCAGTCCACCGGCGCCGCGAATCACATCTCCAGACCGAGGGTTTCGGGCGATAAAGTCCTTAAATGCCGTGAGCTCGTCCGCTGTCATCGCCCCGCCAGCTCTTCGAGCAAACAACGGAACTTCGACGATAGTAATCACTGAGTTTCCTCTGCCTGCATCCGCCCACCTTCACAAAGGTAGTTACCCAATGGGTAACCGTCAAGATTTGCATTTCCTTTCCTCGTCGTCGGCGGAGACCGTGGGAGATACCCCTCCGGTGGATTTTACTTCTACTGACGCAGAGCAACGTACCCGCAGGCTCGCGGATGGCTTAACTGTCCTGTATACCTCGGCTCCACTCATGAGTTACCCAAGTTACCAGCCAGTGAGGACGTGATGAGCAAACAAACAACCGCCACCGAAACGCTGGACATCCGCGGCCGTGGATGGTCAGCGGTCACGGAACTCGCGCCAGCCGAAGCTCAGACCATCGCTCGCCTCCGGGCCAACGGGGAGGTCACCGCCGAACTCCCCGATCTGAGCCACCTGACGGGGCTTCGCTTTCTCCACCTGACGGGCTGCAGACTTCGTCGGTTTCCGCCGAAGGAGCACCTCCCGCCCACCCTGGTGGAGCTCAACATCAGCAGTACGGAGATCGAGGTGCTCCCCCTGTGGCTCACCGAGTTCCCAGCCTTAAAGAAGCTTTTTGCCAACGACTGTCCCCTCTCTACGACAAACGTCGAGGTCTTCGACGGGTGCGCTGCCCTGCGGGTCCTGCAGGTGGACTCCGGCGTGTTGACCCCTGAGCAGTTCCGGAGCTTGACCGCTCGGGGAGTGGCCATCACCACTGGACCGGCGCGGCCTCGGGACCCCGAGACCCCCCTGGCGAGCTGGGGAGCCCTCTTCGCCAAAGGCGTCGAAGATCCAGTCAGTGCCGAGATCCTGAACGCACCGGTCGTCTCCGAACTTCTGGTGGAGGTCTACGCGGCTGCTGGGGTGAAGCACATCGAGACCATCGCTTTCGAGGACTCAGAGGGGTTCTTCGACACCGAGAGCCTCTTCCCCGATGCCCCCCCGGAAACCCCCGGGGCCGACGAGAGTCTCGCTGAGGACGAGGTCTTCGTGACGGACGCCATGCTCGGTTGGTGCGCCGTCCTGAGTCGACGCCTCGAGCACGTCGAACCCGAAGACCATCCCCTGGCCCGGGCGCTCTCTCACCACACCGAGGTACTCGCCATGCGAGCCATCAAGGGCCAGGAGCTCGAAGTCAGGTCCTATCGCGATGGGCAGTCGACCCTTGTGACAACCTTCGACGAGATGGGGCTCCCCTTTACCTGGCGAGATCTACTCCGCTTCGACGGTCGGATCGCACCACCTGGCCTGCGCACCGAACTCATGGGCTTCCGCGCTGGGACCCTGGCCACCTGGGAAGAAGCCCCGGAGCTGCTCTTCATCTTCCGAAGCTAGCCCCTGTGGTGGGCGCTATGCCTCCCCTTCGCACACCCCAACGCCGAGGACGCCCGTGAGCTGTCCCCCTTGAGCCTTTGCGAAAAGGGGGTGGTGCGCCAGCACCGGGGGTCGTCTCGCGCAGCCCGGCCCACCGTACCCCCCCCCCCGCCCTGCACGGAAGCCCTTGACCACCCACCCCCCGCACCTTACTCCTTACCCCACCCGATCCGGGCGTCACCTCACCCCACCGAGGCCCCCATGCGCGCCGCCCTCATCCAACTGAGCTCCACCCTCGACATCGACCGCAACCTCGCCACTTGCCGCCGGCTCGCCGAAGCCGCCGCCGAGGCCCGGGCCGACTGGATCCTCTTCCCCGAGAACGCCCCCTTCCTGGGCGCCGACGAGGAGAAGCTCCCCATCGCCGAGACCATCGACGGCCCCCAGGTCCAGGCATTTTCGGACATGGCCCGAGACCTCAACGCCTTCGTCACCCTCGGGAGCTTCGCCGAGAAGTCCCCCGACCCCGGGCGGACCTTAAACACCCAGGTCCACTTCCGCCCCGACGGCTCCATCGCCGCAATCTACCGCAAGATCCACCTCTTCGACGTCACCGTCGATGGAGACCTCTCCTTCCGGGAGTCCGACAGCGTCTACCCCGGCGAAGAGATCGTCACCACCACCGTCGACGACCGGTCCGGCGCCCCCCACACCGTGGGCCTGACCATCTGCTACGACCTCCGGTTCCCCGAGCTCTACCGAGAGCTCCGCGCCCGCGACGCCGAGGCCCTCACGGTCCCCTCGGCGTTTACCCTGAACACCGGCCGGGCCCACTGGCACGCCCTGCTGAAGGCCCGGGCCATCGAGAACCAATGCTACGTGCTGGCCCCCAACCAGACCGGCCACCACTACGGGCGCCGATACTCCTACGGACAGTCCGCCATCTACGACCCCTGGGGCCAGTCCGTCGCCATCGCCCCCGACCGGGAGTGTTTCGTGCTCGCCGACCTCGACTTCGACTACGTCGCGGAAATTCGCGCCGACCTGCCCGTGTTCGCCCACCGGAGAGTCCAAGACCTCCTCTAATTCTCGCGCGCCATCACAGAAGCGCGATTGACGAACCCCGCATCCCATGGCTATCCCTGCGTTGCACCGGTCGACCTGACCGGACATAGCCCGGTCGGCGAGGACCCCGATGGAAACGTTCGTGCAAATCCTGTCTTTCCTGCTCCCTGTGGGATACCTGGCGGCCTTCGTGCTCTACCTCCGCCGGTTCTTGGAGGAGGACGCCGAAGGTCCCTTCTTCGGCTCCCCCCTGCTCGTCCTCACCCTGGTGCTCCACGGCGCCTACCTCGCCGCCATGGGCGCCGCCTACGACCATATCCCCATCTCGTCTCGGGCGGAGTTCCTCTCGCTCGTGGTCCTCTGCATCGGCTTCGTCTACATCTTCGCCGAACGGAAACACGGCGATCCCAACACGGGGGTCTTCTTCTTACCCCTCCTCGTCGTCGGCCAGACCTGGTCGAGCCTCTTGATGGACCACGGGCACACCCACCCCCTGCTCTACGAGAACCAGGTCTACGGGATCCACGTCCTCTTCACGGTCTTCGGCTTTACCTCCCTGGCCGTCAGCGCCCTCTACGCCCTGATGTACATCCTCCTGGCTCGCCAGTTGAAGTCCCGCAACCTGGGGCTGATCTTTCGCCGCCTGCCCCCGCTGAACATCCTGGAGAAGATGAGCCGCCTGGCCACCCTCTTCGGAATCCTCTTTCTGGGCATCGGCCTCGCCACGGGGCATTTCTTAGCGGTCTACGTCCTCGACGACTTCAACCTCCTGGACCCCAAGATCGTCATCACCTACATCGCCTGGGCGGGCTACGCCCTGGGCTACCTCGTCGTGAAGCTCCGGGGCCTCTCGGGGCTCCGCATCGGATACCTCTCCCTGGGCGGGTACCTGGCGCTGATCGCCGCCATGATCTTCGTCAACACCTTCCTCCCCTCGTTCCACTCTTTTCAGTGATATGACACCCTCGAAGTGCCTCACAGTCATATCCTTCAGCCACCGAAACACGGGGCTGGATGAACGGGACGCCCTCTCTTTTGAACGGGACGACGTGGAGAGTTTCGTCGATCTCTGCCGTCGCAAATGGTCCGCTGAGTCCGCCGTGCTCACCACCTGCAACCGCACGGAGTTCTACCTCCACGGCCCCATCGGAGGCGCCAAGATCTGGCCCCGCCTGCGCCCCATCGTGGCAGACCTCCGCGGCATCGAAGAGTCCGACATCCCCGATCCGGCCCTCTTCGAGGACGAAGCCGGCGCTCGCCACCTCTTCCGCGTCGCCTCGTCGCTGGAGTCCGTGGCCCTCGGCGAGAACCAGATCTTGGGCCAGATCAAAGACGTCCACGAGCAGATCCTCCTCTGCGCCGGCAAGAGCCCCGTCTTGGACCGCCTCTTTCGCTACGCCATCCGCGTCGGCAAGCGGGTCCGCACCGAGACCGGACTCTGCGAAGGGGTCCTCTCCATCAGCTCCGCCGCCGTCGATCTGGCCGCCAAGATCTTCGGCTCCTTCAAGGACCGCGAGATCTTGCTCGTCGGCGCAGGCGAGACCGCCGAGACGGCGGCCATGCACTTTCAGGCCTCCGGGGCCTCCCGGTTCGTCGTCGTCAACCGCTCCGAGGAGCGAGGCCGGACCCTGGCCAACCGCTTCCAGGGCCGGTTCCGCCCCCTCGACGAGCTCGTTGACGCCTGCCACACCGCCGACGTCGCCGTCTTCGCCACCCACGCCCGGGAGCACCTCCTCACCCACGCCCACCTCAAGGGCGTGATGAAGGCCCGGGGATACCGACCGATCTTCCTCATCGACATCAGCAACCCCCGAAACGTCGACCCCGAGGTCGCCCGCTACGACAGCGCCTTCCTCTACAACATCGACGACCTCGAGCAGGTGGTCACCGCCAACATGGCCACCCGCAAGGGCGAGATTCCAGCGGCGGAGGAGATCATCGACCACATGGTCGCCGAGTGGCGCTCCTGGCAGCAGTCCATGCAGATCACCCCCACGATCTCCACCCTGGCCCGCTTCCACGAGGAGATCCGCCGCGACGAGTTAGCCCGCCACGGCTCCCTCTCCGCCGAGGAGCAGGCCCTCCTCGACGACTTCTCCAAGGGGCTGATCAAGAAGCTCCTCCACAACCCCATCATGTATCTCCGAACCGCCGTCGACGAGGACCGGCTCACCCCCCGGGAGCTGGACCTCATCTGGGCGCTCTACAACCTCTCGGAGACCGACGAGGCCACCGATGAAGATTAGCCTGGGCTCCCGCAGCTCCACACTGGCACTCTGGCAGACCCACCGCGTCGCCGACCTCCTCCGCGAGGCCCACCCAGGCCTCGACGTCGAGATCGTCACCATGGAGACCCTCGGCGACCGCCGCCAGGACGTCCCCATGCCCAAGATCGGCGCCAAGGGCCTCTTCACCGCCGAGCTCGAAGAGGCCCTGGCCATCGACGAGATCGACATCGCCGTCCACTCCCTCAAAGACCTGCCCTCCCAGCTCCCCGATGGCCTCCAATTCGCCGGCTCCCCGGGCCGCGCCGCCCCCACCGACTCCCTGGTCTCCACTCGCCATCAGAGCCTCACAAGCCTCCCCGAGGGGGCCCGCGTCGCCACCGGCAGCCAGCGCCGCCGGGCCCAACTCCTCCACCTCCGCCCCGACCTCGACCTCGTCGACCTCCGCGGCAACATCGGAACTCGCCTCAAAAAGCTCGAGACCGAGGGCCACGACGGCATCATCATGGCCACCGCCGCCCTCCACCGCCTCGAGCTCCACCACCGCATCACCGAGGAGCTCCACCCCCACACCTTCGTCCCCGCCGTCGGCCAGGGCGCCATCGGACTCGAGACCCGCATCGGCCGCGACGACATCACCGCCCTCCTGGCCCCCATCCTCCACGGCCCCACCAACGCCGCCGTCCGCGCCGAACGCCACTTCATGGCCCACCTCGAAGGGGGCTGCTCCGTCGCCCTCGGCGCCCACTGCCACCCCAACGACGACGGCACCTGGACCTTCGCCGCCTGGACGGGCTCCCAGGACGGCCAACGGGTCCTCAAAGCCCTCGAAGCCGGCCCCGACCCCGCCCAACTCGCCACCCACCTCACCGACCGCTTCCTCCGCGACGGCGCCCGCGACATCCTCCACTCCTGACCCTCCTCCACGCTACGACCGACCCCGAACCGGAGCCCTGTCGGTCCCCGACAGGTCTACTCCCACCGACGCCCACCCCCAACGCTCCGACCCAACTCACCACTACGACCAACCCCAACTATAATCTCAATTATAGTAATCTGAGTTATAGAACGACCCCCGTGCCGGTTTACCACCGGCAACACGGTCGGTACGTTGACCACCATCCTCCTGCCACCCGTACCGGCACCGCTCCATGACCCGACGATCTCCAGACATCCAATCTACACTGCGACGCGCCACCGTCATCGCCTCTCTCTTCGCCTGCCTCCCCTCAACAGTACAAGCCGACGAGCCTGAGTTCCGCTCCGGGCGCGAGGTCGGGCTCGTCGCCGGCCCGACCCTCTCGACGATTCACTACCAGGGACCGGGCACCTACGACCTGCGGGGCCGCTCCGGGATCACCGCCGGGTTTCGTACTCGGGGGCCCGTACACCCCTACATCGACCTCCGGCTCGACATTCGGTACCTGCCCCGTGGGTTCTCCGAAGTACTCCTCGATCCCCTGACCGGCGAACCCACGGGGGCTACGGTGCGCAGCGGCTTCCACTACCTTCACGCCCCCCTGGTCGCCAGCACTGAGCTCGGTCTCGGCGAAGACGGTGAGCTCGGAAACGTCTTCGTCCAGGCCGGCCTGTCGGCGTCGGTCCTACTCGCCCGAACCACGTCTGACCCGGACCAACCCGGCGCGTTCCAGGATCTCTTCGCCTTCGACCACTTCGACCTCGGCGCCACCGTGGGTGCCGGAGCGACACTCACCTTGGGCCACTCCTACGCAGCGACACTAGAGCTTCGGTACAATCGCACCCTCCTCAACCACATCACCTCCTCCGACGAGGACTTCGCGGTGTTCTCCGATTTCACGGTGCTCTTCGGAATCCACTACGACCTCCCGTTTTAGTTCAACCGAGCAGCGCTTCGCCAAAGCCGCTACTCTGGCTGCTGTCCCGCCGCAACGTTACCGTTGAACGGAGCCATTCGCGGTGGCAACCAGGGGGTCTCCTGTTCCGCCTCGTAGAGGTCGGGTCTTTCCGACACCTATTCAATGAAACTCTGTGGCCCATCAGAATCACCGTCCCCAATGTGATTCGCTCCTAGTTCTCCCTTCCACCGGAGCACCAATGAAAGACCTCACACTGATCCCGCCCTGCGGTGGCGGCGGCCGAATCCCCACGGGAAGGCTGCCAACCCTCTCCGCTAACGGGCAGGTCGTCGCCTTCGCCCGGTGGGGCTCACCGCAGAACCCCCCGGGGTTCGCCGCCGTCGACGTCTCCAACGGCAAGACCCTCCTCGAAGCCACCCACTCCCCTCCCCCGGGTTGGAAGCCCGAGCACCGCGACGACCGACCACCAGAGCTCCGAGTCCTGGCCCTCTCCGAGGACGGCCAGCTCTGCGCCACGTCGACCACCAAAAACACAGCGCTCTGGCAGGCCGGCCGCCCGGACCCGATCTGGACCCTCGACGCCTCCACGGGGTGGCTCGAGATCGCCGGCGGCGACCTCTTCATGTGGGTCGCCGGGCCCGAGGGTCGTCACGTCTGGCGCGTCGACCTCGAGTCCGGGGAGGTGTCGACGCGCTACAAGCTAGACTCGCCGCCGGCAGCCCTCCTCGGTGACGGCGTGATCTACACCAGCTTCCGCCAGCTCCGCGCTCTGCCCCTGGGCGGCGAAGCGGCACCCCCCATGGCGCTCCCTTGAAGGTTCGCAGCCGCGCCAACGACGTCGGCCACATGGCCTTCGACGAAGCCGGTGACCTCCTCGCCGCGGAAGTGGGAAGCCAGATCTTCCTGTG
>SKON01000055.1 GCA_007120035.1 Myxococcales bacterium | reverse complement strand
GGGGAGGTTCCGCGCCGCCCTCTATCTCCGTTACCCAAACCGGTCCACCTCGGCGGTTCGTCCACCACCGACCCCAGGAGGCGAATCTGCCACCTCTCCTCGGGCCAAGGCCACGAGGCTCAGCGAGTCGGGCCTGAAACAGCGGCCCGAACGTCCTCGCGGGCCAAGGCCCGCTGCGGATCCCACAGCACTTGTGCCAACCCACCGTGCAAAGTACAATTTCCGGGCTCATCGGACCATCGTGAGAGTCGAAAGCCGTGAAAAAAGGGACATTCTTCGTATTGGCGGGCCTCCTCACTGCAACCGCCGTTTCCCTCGGAAGTTGCTCCCTGATGCTTCAGCTCGATCAATGCGAAACCGCCGCGGACTGCGAAGCCCTCAGCGAATGCCTCGACGGCCTCTGCCGCGACACCCCGAGGGTGGGCGTCACCGACCACATCGTCGAGGACACCACCTGGACGGCCGACAACGTCTACGTCCTCGAGAATCTGATCTTCGTGGTCCCCCCGGCGGTCCTGACCATCGAGCCGGGCACCACCATCCTGGGCCGACGTAACATCGGCCTGGTCTCCCTGGCCGGCGCTCGCATCGAGGCCGTCGGCACTCGCCAGGACCCCATCGTCTTCACCAGCGACCGCCCCGTGGGCCAGCGCGTCGCCGGCGACTGGGCCGGCCTCGGCCTGGTGGGCCTTGCCCGAACCAACCGAGAAGGCTTCCAACTCCGGATCACCGTGGAAGAAGGCCTCGACGTCGACACCCGGGTCGGCGGAAACGACGACAGCTGGAACTGCGGGACCCTTCGATATGTCCGCGTCGAGTTCGGCGGATCCGAGATCGACGGCCGCAAAGCCCTCAACGGCATCACCCTGGCCGGCTGCGGCAGCGACACCACCGTAGAGTACGTCCAATCCCACATGAGCGACGACGACGGCATCGCCGTCTTCGGCGGCACCGTCGACATCCGCTACGCCGTCTCCACCCGGGCCCGCGACGACGCCTTCGACATGGACACCGCCTGGCGAGGCACCGCCCAATTCTTGGCCGCCCAGTTCGACATCAGCGGTCAGGAGTCCTTCGAGTTCGAGAACCTCGCCGAAGACCCCTCGGCCTCCCCCCAGACCTTCGGCCAGGTCTACAACTTCACCCTCATCGGCGCCGACCGAACCGGCGCCCACCAGGTAGGCCTCTACAATAAGTTCGGCGGCCAGGGCCACTTCTCCCACGGCATCGTCCAGGGCTTCGGCGGCGCCGGCCTCTACGTCGAGGGCCCCGAGGCCGCTGAGCACACCAACAACGGCCTCTTCACCGTGGAGAACACCCTCTTCTTCGACAACGGACCCGACGGCGACGATCACTTCGCCATGATCGACCCCGAGGCCGGCGAAGACGCCTTCGTCAACTACGGGATCTTCGAGGATCCCGAGACGGGCAACCGCTTCGGCCTCGACCCCGGCATGGGCGACCCCTACAACCTTCAGGAGCCCGACTGGCAACCGGCCCCCCAGAACGTCACCGGCGTCGATCCCCCTCCCGAGGGCTTTGACCCCACCGCGGTCTACCTGGGCGCCTTCAGCCCCAGCGCCACCCCCTGGACCGAGGGCTGGACCTCCTACCCGCCCAACTGATGGCCGACGAACTCCACCAACACCGTAGGATGCTTCAGAACCGGCTGCGCAAGAACCGGCGCCGCTTAGGCGCTGCCGCCGACCGCCTGGGCGTCACCTGCTACCGCGTCTACGACGGCGACATCCCCGAGATCCCCCTCTACGTCGACGACTACGAGGGCCGCCTCCACATCTCCGTGCTCCGCCGTCGATATAAAACGGCCGCCGAGGACCGCCCCTGGGCCAACGCCATGGTCGAGGCCGTCGCCGACGAGCTCGCCACCGACGACACCCCGATCTTCGTCAAGACACGGGCACGCCAGAAGGGCCCCGCCCAATACGAGAAGTTCTCCGACCAGGGACGCCACCTCATCGTCTCCGAGGGGGGCCTGCGCTTCGTCGTGAACCTCACGGACTACCTCGATACCGGCCTCTTCCTCGACCACCGCATCACCCGCGAGATGGTCCGCGACCGGGCCCGCGGAAAGCACGTCCTCAACCTCTTCGCCTACACCGGCAGCTTCTCCGTCTACGCCGCCGACGGCGGGGCCTCCTCCACCACCACCGTGGATCTCTCCAACACCTATCTCGCCATGGCCCGCGAGAACCTGGATCTCAACGGATTCCCCGAGGAGGCCCACCACATCGAGCGCACCGACATCCTCCGATGGCTCGAACAAGAGCTCCCCGCTCGCAAGGAGCGCTACGACCTGGTCGTCCTCGATCCCCCGACCTTCTCCCGCAGCAAGATGATGGTCCGGGACCTCGACATTCAACGAGACCACCCCTGGCTCCTCCGCCTGGCTCTGCAGATGACCGCCCCCGGCGGCGATCTCTTCTTTTCCAACAACTTCCGCGACTTTCAGCCTCGGTTTCACGAGCTCCCCGACGTCCATGTCGAGGAGATCACGGACACCACCATCCCCTTCGACTTCCAACACAGCCAACCCCATCGATGTTGGCTCTTTCGGAAATAGCCTTCGGAGACAGACCATGACCGAACAAAAGCACCTCACCCTTCGTGACGGAACCCTCTTTCCCGCCTTCGGCCTTGGAACCTGGAAGTCCGAGCCCGGCGAGGTCTACGACGCCGTCCGGTGGGCCCTGCAGGCCGGGTACCGCCACGTGGACTGCGCCGCCATCTACGGCAACGAACCCGAGGTCGGCCAGGCCTTCCACGACGCCTTCGAAGCCGGAGATTGCACCCGTGACGACCTCTGGGTAACCTCCAAGCTCTGGAACGACTCCCACCGCAAGGAACACGTCCGTCCGGCCCTCAAGAAGACCCTCACGGACCTCCGCCTGGACTACCTGGACCTCTACCTGATCCACTGGCCCATCGCCTTCCGGCACGGCGTCTCCTTCCCCCAGTCCCCCGACGAATTCCTCACCCTCCAGGAGGCCCCCCTGGAGCAGACCTGGGAGGCCATGGCAGCCTGCCAGGACGCCGGACTCGCCCGCCAGATCGGCGTCTCCAACATGGGCCCCGACCGCATCGAATCCCTCTCCCAGATCGGCCCCACCCCGGCGGTCAACCAGGTCGAATGTCACCCCCACCTCCAGCAGCGGGCCCTCATCGACTTCTGCGCCTCCCAGAACATCGTCCTCACAGCCTACTCACCATTGGGCTCCACAGACCGCACCCACCGCAAGGACGACGAACCACCCCTCCTCGACCACCCCACGATCCTCGACATCGCCGCCGACACCGGCGCCACTCCCGCCCAGGTCCTCATCGCCTGGGCCCTCCACCGCGACACCGCCGTGATCCCCAAGTCCGTCAACAAACACCGCATCGAGGAGAACATCCAGGCCCTCACCGTCGACCTCTCCCCCACCCACATGGACGCCATCGCCGCCCTCGACAAGGGCTACCGCTACCTGGACGGCGAGTTCTTCGCCCGCAACGGCTCCCCCTACGCCGCCGCCGAAATCTGGATCTGACCAGCCCCCACCAACCCCAGACGTTGCAGCGAAGCCCGTGACCCCCTCCCCGCCCGGCGGGGAGGTGCCCGAAGGGCGGAGGGGTCGTGGGCGCCGCCCATACGTTCGCCCCCGCATCATCCTTCGAGAGAGGTGCCAGTTTCGCCTCCTGGGGTCGCTGGTGGACGAACCGCCGAGGAGGACCGATTTGTGTACCGTAGATAGAGGGCGGCGCGGAACCTCCCCTCGGGCCAAGGCCACGAGGCTCGGCGAGTCGGGCTGCGCCCGAGGGTCCTCGCGGGCCAAGGCCCGCTGCGGGCTGTGGGCCAACCGATCGGCGCGGATCACACCCAGACGTGACAAAGCCCTGGACCACGCGGCCCAGGGCTTTGAACTCGTCACTCGACGAAGCTGCGCAGGTTACCGAAGGGCCCGACGCCGGACCGCCACCAACGCTGCACCCACCAGGAGGAGCATCAACGGCGACGACCCCGGCGAACCCGTGGAGCTGCAGTCCCCCTCCTCCACGTGGACACCACCGCCACCGCCGCCGCCACCACCACTGCTGCCACCACCGGTGCTCGCCGCGGGCTCACAGAACCCACCGGCGCACTGACCGTTCTCGCAGCCGCAGCCATAGTTGGCACAATCGTTGGTCTGCTTCGCCGTACATCCCGTCCCCTCACAGAACCCACCGGCGCACTCTCCGTCGACACACCCGCATCCGTAGGCCCCGCAGTCGTTGGTCCGCTTCGCCGTGCACCCCGTCCCCGGGCAGAACCCGCCGGAGCACTCCATGTCCACGCACCCACACCCGAAGGCACCGCAGTCATTGGTCCGCTTCGCCGTGCACCCCGTGCCATCGCAGAACCCGCCGGAGCACTCCCCATCGACACAGCCACACCCGAAGGCCGCGCAGTTCGACTCCTGCTGTGCCGAACACCCCGTACCGTCGCAGAACCCGCCGGAGCAGCTTCCGTTCACGCAGCCGCACCCGTAGTTTCCACAGTTCTGGGCCTGCTGCGCCGTGCATCCCTGTTCGTTCACCCCACCACCGCCGCCCTGGGCGGCCCGGTTAATCATGTCCTGAATCATGGGGATCATGTTGTTCCCCGGACAGCTCGTGCTCTGACCGGAGTGCTCCCGGTGGCCCAGGATGGACTGTCGGTTCAGCGGCACCCCGTGGGTGTCGTGGACCCATCGGATGATCCGCGCCCCGGCGTCGAGCTGGGTGTTCGTCGGCGTCTGGTGCCCGAAGTTCGCGATGAACGAGATCCCCACGTTCCCCGTATTGTGGCCGCCCACATGAGCCGCCGGGCGGTTGGACCGCGACCGAGCCTGGTAGATCTGCCCCGCCTGAGACACCACGAAGTGGTAGCCGATATCACACCACCCCAGGTTGTTCATGTGGTACCGCTGCATGTTCCGCATCCGCATCGCCGCGTCGCCGCCGTCATCGGCGGGCACCGCCGTGTGATGGATCGCCATCCGATTCACGTTCGACGGGCTGCCACACACCTTGTCCGGCTGAATCGCTCCCCACTGGTGTCGCGAGATCACCAGGTGCGACGGCGCCACCGCCTGATGCACCACCCCCAGGGTCTCCTGCTCCACCTGATCGAAGCCCGACGGCGTAAACCCCGTCTCCGGCTCCGGGAGCATCACGTCCCGGGCCAGGACCTCCTCGTAAAACTCCAGGTTCGCCTGGAGGATCGACTCCCCGCCCCGAAGCTCCAGCAGAATCGCCGGCTCCTCCAGGCGGATCAACATGTTGTACATCATCCCCTCGTTCCAGGTGACCTCCACGGCCTCCCAGTCCGTCCAACTCCCATCTTCAAACCCGGCCCGGTACTCCATCTCCCCATCTTCGGCGTCCATCATCCAGCTCACCTGCCGGAAGGGCGTCTCCGACTCAAAGTAGGCCGCCCCCAGCGCGAACTTCGTCCGCGCCACCGTGGCGTCCTGCAGGTGAACGGTCATCACGGGATCGACGGGCTCGTTGTACACGTGGTCCAGAAGCTCCCCGGCTTGGACCGTCCCGGCCCCCTCGTCGGCGAACTCCTCCGGCATCGGCCCATCTTCCACGCCACATCCGGCCGCCACCAACAGACCCAACATAAGGGCCATCAAGCTCCATCGCTTCTCGTCTCTCATCGCTCAGTTCCTCGACAGGGGTTGTCCTACATGAGCACACATTCTTCGAACACTCACCTGCCCAGCAATCCCCGTGCCAGGATCGAATTCCCAGCAATCATCACGAATTACTGAATCCCACCTTTCCCTACACCTACACACAGATGGCGACACCATGCCACAGAGAGCTCCCGTGCCGGGCCATCTTGTCACACCCATCTCTTGGAATGGATCACCCCGACTGCGTGGTTCTCCGGATTGACGGTGAAGGAGAGCGGGACGCTTCAGACCCGAGCCCACGCGCCGAGATTGACCGGCGCCCCCCAAAGTGATAGCTCCTCGCCAGATCCCGCGGTCCAGAAGCCCGCGAGCGCGGCCCCGAGTGCCCCTACCACCTTCAGAGAGCGACGCCATGATCACCGTCTCCAACGTGACCGTGAACTTCGGGGGCAAGCCCCTCTTCGAGGACGTGAACCTCAAGTTCTTGCCCGGTAACTGCTACGGCCTCATCGGCGCCAACGGCGCCGGAAAGTCCACCTTCCTCAAGGTCCTCTCCGGAGCCCTCGATCCCAACTCCGGCACCGTGGCCATCCCTCCGTCTCACCGCCTGGCGACACTCGAGCAGGACCAGTTCCTCTTCGACGACTTCACCGTCATCGACGCCGTCCTCAAAGGCCACGCGAAGCTCTATGATCTCTACAAAGAGCGCGAGATCCTCTACGCCAAGCCCGACTTCTCCGAAGAAGACGGCGCCCGGGCCGCCGAGCTCGAAGAGGCCTTCGCCGACTTGAACGGCTACGAAGCCGAGGCCGAGGTCGCTGTCCTCCTCGACGGCCTCGGCGTCCCCTCGGAGCTCCACACCCAGTCCATGGGCGACCTCGAAGCGGGCACCAAGGTCCGGGTCCTCCTGGCCCAGGCCCTCTTCGGCAAGCCCGATATCCTCCTCCTCGACGAGCCCACCAACCACCTGGACCTCCAGACCGTCGCGTGGCTCGAGAGCTACCTGATGGATCTCGACAGCCTGGTCATCGTCGTCAGCCACGACCGCCGATTCCTCAACAACGTCTGCACCCACATCGCCGACGTGGACTTCGGCAAGATCCGCATCTACGTGGGCAACTACGACTTCTGGATCCAGGCCGCCGAGCTCGCCCTGAAGCAACGACGCCAGGCCCAGAAGAAGAGCGAGGTCAAGGCCAAGGAGCTCCAGGCCTTCATCGAGCGGTTCAGCTCCAACGCCTCCAAAGCCCGCCAGGCCACGTCGCGAAAGAAGCTCCTCGACCAGCTCACCCTCGACGATCTCCCCATCTCCAACCGCAAGTACCCCCACATCGCTTTCAACTCCGAGCGAGACTGCGGCAAGATGGTCCTCCGCGTCGAAAACCTCAAGAAGACCGTCGACGGCGAGCTCTTGCTCGACAACGTCAGCTTCAACGTGCTGCCTGGCGACCGCATCGCCTTCGTCGGCCCCGACGACCGCGCCCGCACCACACTCTTCGAGATCCTCGCCGGACACCTCGAGCCCGACGAAGGCACCATCGAATGGGGCAGCACCATCACCACCGCCTACTTTCCCCGGGATAACGAGGAGTACTTCGACGGCGTCGACCTCAACCTCGTGGAGTGGCTCCGTCAGTACACCGTCGGCGCCTACGAAGAAGACCTCCGCGGCTTCCTCGGCCAGATGCTCTTCAGCGGCGAGGACACCCAGAAGAAGGTCGACGTCCTCTCTGGTGGCGAGCGGGTCCGATGCATGCTCGCCAAGATGATGCAGGTCGGCGCCAACCTCCTGATCTTCGACGAGCCCACCAACCACCTCGACCTCGAGAGCATCACCGCCCTGAACCGGGGCATGCAAAACTTCTCCGAAGGCAACGTGATCCTCTTCTCCTCCCACGACCGGGAGCTGGTCAACACCGTCTCCAACCGCATCATCGAGCTCGGCCCCACGGGCCTCGTCGACGAGCATATGCCCTTCGACGAATACCTCCTCAACGAGCGGGTCGCCCAGCGGCGTCGCGATCTCTACGGAGCCGAAGTAGGCATCTAAAACGACCCGAGTGTGACCCACGTTGGTCAGTTGGCCCACAGCCCGCAGCGGGCCTTGGCCCGCGAGGACCTTCGGGCGTAGCCCGACTCGCCGAGCCTCGTGGCCTTGGCCCGAGGGGAGGTTCCGCGCCGCCCTCTGTCTCCGTTACACAAACCGGTCCTCCTCGGCGGTTCGTCCACCAGCGACCCCAGGAGGCGAACCTGGCACCTCTCCTCGGGCCTTGGCCCGAGGGGAGGTTCCGCGCCGCCCTCTGTCTCCGTTACACAAACCGGTCCTCCTCGGCGGTTCGTCCACCAGCGACCCCAGGAG
>SKON01000170.1 GCA_007120035.1 Myxococcales bacterium | reverse complement strand
TTGAGGGGGGTGAAGTACACGGCGATCGTGCCTTCCTGGTCGGGGGCCGGGCTGTAATCGGGGCTCAGGACCCGGACGGTGGCCTCCAGGGGGGCCCCGGCGGGGAGCACGTCGTCATGGAGCTCGAGGCGGACCAGCTTGAGCTCGGGATCTTGGATCAGCCACCGGATGGCACTGTTCCAGAAGTGCTGGTACTCCCGTGGGGTCCCTCCCTGCCCGACGTGCTCAAAACCCCACCGCCAGGTGGAGTCGCTGGTGGCGGCCATCACTCGGCCTTCGCCGCGTTCGGCGACAGCGATCACGGGCATGGGTTCGCCGCCGTATCGGAGGGAGGGGTGGGTAGCCAGGACCGTGGCGTCCGGGGTCGGGCCCAGGACCACGTTGGTGCCCTGGAGAGGGGGCAGATCTTCCCAGATCGACTGGTTGTGCTCCGGATCAAAGGCCAACTGGGTGATCGGGTGGCGGTGCCCGGCCTCGGTGAGCTGCGGTCGGAAGTGTTCGGAGTCGATCAGGTTGGACCGGGAGGAGCTCGCCGGGAGCTTCACGGGGAGCAGGGACTCGATGGGGGTGCGGGCGTAGCCGCCGCTCCCGAAGGAGAGATCCCCCCCGATCATCGCGAACCCGCCGCCTTCTTCGACGAAGTTGGCGATATTCTGGAGGTACTGGCCCATATGATAGGGCCCGAAGTTGAAGTTCTGGAAGATCACCAGATCGAAGCTGCCCAGCTCGTCGCGGAAGAGCTCATCCGTAGGGAAGGGGATCAGGCTCATCTCGTTCTGGGGCACGATCTGGGGGTTTCGGTCGGTGCGGAGGATGAAGAAGCTGATCAGCTCCACGTTGGGGTTGCGCTTCAGGAGCCGCCGCAGAAACCGCTGGTCCCAGCTGGGGCGGCCGACGACCTGGAGGACCCGGATCCGGTCCCGGATCACGGGGAGGACGAAGTGGTGCTCGTTGTTCTCGTAGAGCACCTCGTCTTCCAACTCCGGGAGCTGAAGGGAGTACACCTCTTTACCGATCTGACGGGGGACGAACTCGAAGGAGACATCGTAAAGGGTCTCTTCGGGGTGAATCTGAAGAGTCCGGGTCTGGATCACCTCTCCGTCACGACGGAGCGTGACCGGGACGGACTGCCGGCCCAACCCGATGGCCTGGACCTGGACGTCGACGCTGATGGTGTTGTGGACGAAGGCGAAGTCGTCATGGAGGACCCGGGTGATCGCCAGGTCGCGGAGCCCTTCGCCGCTGGCGGTGGCCAGGGTATGCACCGGGGCACCAAGATCTTCCAGGAACTGACGGGAGGAGGCGTCGAGCTCTTCACCGCGTTGGACCCGTCGGCCGATGGCCCCGGTGTCGATCCCGTCACTGATCACGACGACGCCGCCGAGATCTCGGCCCAGATAGTGATCGGAGACCTCCTGGAGAGCCCCCGTGAGGTCTGCTGCGGTGGCCTGTGGATTCCTCCCCTGAAACGCTGTGGCTGACGTGGGCTCCAGCTCGGAGCCGTAGAAGAAGAAGTCGAAGTGGTGGTCATCGGCCCGGGACTCGATCAGCGGCCGGAGCCGGTCGACGGCGTCGGCGGCCAGCTCGTATCGGGTCTGGTCCTGATCGTCGCCGGCCAGGCTCATGGTCAGGCTGGAGTCGACGACGACAGCGACGTGGTTCTGGACCCGGGAGACCTGTCGCAGATCCAGGGCCGGCTCCAAGAGGAGGAGCACCGCCAGGGTGTAGACCAGGCCCCGAAGTCCCACCAGCGTCCACCGTCGGAGGGCCCGAAGGTCTCGTAGGTCGTAGGCGCTGAACGCCAACACCGCCAGGCCGATCGCCAGCAGGAGGATCACGAACCGGGGGCTGAACTCCCCCAGCCAGATCAGCTCGCTCGCGTTGTAGTCACCGAATGTGAACATAGGTGTGTACCGTTACTCGACTCGCCATCGGCGTCGGCGAAGGATGAAGGGGATATGCACCTGATCGGCCTTGTAGTCCACGGTGAGCGCGTACATCACCAGGTTGATCGCCAGGCGGAAGGCCATCTCCCGCTGGCGCTCCCCTCCGGGGACGACGTCGAACTCCCACTGTCCGAAGGTGTCCCTGGCGAGGGCCCCGAGGAGATCGTTGGCGTTGACCAGGATGGCGGCCCGATTGTCCTCGAAGACGGCCTGGAAGTTGGCGCTGATGTCGATGCGCCCCGCGGGACGATCGATGAGATAGAAGGTCTGATGAACCGTGTGATCCCGAGGCAGGGTCACGAGATCGCGGCGAGGAAAGATTCGCTGAATCTCCCGGCGGATGGACTCCATGAAGGGGCCGTCGGTAAGGCCCTCGGCGGAGTCGATGAAGAGAAATCCTCCGGCCAAGAGGTAGGTCCGGAGATCCTCGATGGCCTCGTCGGAGAGGGGATCGAACCCCCGGTCTCCGGTCCAGATCACCATGGGGAACTCGAAGAGCTCTTCTCGTCGGGGCGATACGGTCTGGATATCGGTGTCCACCTCGATGCTGGTCCGCTTGTCGACCTCCAGGAGGAGGCGCCGGATCGCCCCCGGGCGGGGGTTGTCGTTTCCGCCGGTGTAGCTGAGCCGGGCGATGGTGACCCGGTGCTGCCGATCGAAGGCCATCGCAGCCCCGGGGAGGGCGGCGGCCAGGAGGCCTAACGAGAGGGATTGGAAGAAGGTCCGACGGTTCATCCAGGAGTCCTGCAAGAGAGTTTCCATCGGCGCTCGCCGACGATGCCCAGAACAGAGCTGGTTGGGCCGCAAATTCCACCTCCCTACTTTCTTGAGCCCCACCTGTCCACGGGATTCACTCTCACCTGCCCTGGTAGTCTTGATGGATTGTCGTCGGATCGCTATGGTGCGCCCGTAGAAGGGAGCGGGAAATAAGCGGGCCCGTGATCAGGTTTTAAGCCGCAGATTTCTCGACTGACCGATGACTTCCGAAGGACCAGGAGACGAGATGAAGCACGAAGATCCCCACGGCTTTGATGGCACCCAGGGCGGCGACTGGAGTCAGCCGCAGCACCCCGAGGATCCCTGGAACCAGCAGGGATACGGTCAGGCCCGTCACGGCCAACCCCAGGGGCGTCGATCCCGGGGGCGGTTCGGACGAGCCCATGCGGTGAACCCCGGGGCGGCCGCGTTTGCTCCGTCGGAAGAGCGGAAGGCGTTCATCCAACGCACCTACATGCACCTGGCGGCGGCCATCTTCGCCTGTGTGGCGATGATGTCGGCCTTCATGATGTCGCCGTTCTATGAGCCCGTGATGGTGGCCATGGTCAACACCAACTGGATCTTCATCCTGGTGATCTTTTTGGGAGTGAGTTGGGTCGGTGATTCCATGGCCCGGAACTCGGAGTCCCGGGGGTTGCAGTACATCGGGCTGCTGGTGAGCGTTGGGGCCTACGCTATCATCCTGGCGTTGCCGGTGACCTTGGCGGCGGTCCAGTCGGGACCACAGATCTTGATTCAAGCCCTGATCGTGACCGGGCTGACCTTCGGCGCCCTGACGGTGGCGGTGTTGGCCAGCGGCAAGGACTTCTCGATTCTCCGCAACGGCTTGATTGTCGCTGGTGTGCTGGCCTTCGGGGCCATCGCCGCGGGGTCGATCTTCGGGTTCTCGTTGGGACTGGGTTTCTTCGTGTTCATGGTCGGCCTGTCAGTGGGTATGATCGTGTATCAGACCTCGAGCGTCCTCCACACGTACTCGACGGATAACCACGTGGGGGCGGCGTTGGCCCTCTTTGCCTCCATCGGGATGCTCTTCTGGTACATCCTGTCGATCTTCATGTCCTTCGACGGCTGATCGGCAACGAAGGGTTGATGACGTGATCGGAGCCTCGGGCCATTTGGTCCGGGGCTCTTCGCGTTGTGTGGGCAGTATCCCTGGGTCTGAGGCCGCGAGGGCTTGCCGTGTGGGAGGCTCCGTCTAGTCGTCGAAGATCGCCGACCGAAGGGCGGCCATGTACTTCTTGCGCTGATCGTCCTTCTTCTCCACCAGGGAGGCGCTCTCGTGGGCGGAGCCGACCTCCAAGAGGTCGCCGGGGAGCTCGTCGAGGAATCGACTGGGCTGTCGGGTCTCCCGGGCGCCGAACCGGGTTCGCTCGGCGGCGGAGCTGAGGCAGAGGAACTGCTTGGCTCGGGTGATCCCGACGTAGGCCAGGCGGCGCTCCTCGGAGAGGTCTGCCTCGGAGTGGAGGCTGCGCTCATGGGGGAGGTAGCGCTCCTCGAGGCCGACGAAGAAGACTGCCGGGAACTCCAGGCCTTTGGAGGAGTGAAGGGTCATCAGGCGGACCCCCGGATCGGGAGCGGCGTCGCTGTCGAAGGACCGATCGAGAGAGATCCGGCTGATGTAGGCCCGGAGGCTGGAGGAGTAGCCCTCCTCGAAGGAGGCGATGCTCCCCAGGATGTCTTCCACGTTCTCCACCCGGCGGCGAGCGATCCGGGGGTTCTTCTCGACGCTTCGGAGGTGCTCGATCAGGCCGATGCGTTTGAGGAACGCCCGGGCGACCTCGGAGACCTCGGCCTGCTCGGCCTCGGCGGCGTCGAACCGGGCCCGGAAGCTCTCCAGGAGGGCGACCAGGTCCGTTAGCTTTCCAGCCACAGACGGGCCGATGCCTTCGATCAACGAGGGATCGTCGGCCACCTCCTCGAGGGCGTTGAAGAAGCTCAGCCTGCGGTCATGGGCGAACTCGCTGATCCGCTCCAGGAGGGTGGGGCCGACGCCCCGAGGCGGGACGTTGACGATTCGACGGAGGTTTACCTCGTCGTTGGGGTTCATGCAGGCTTTGAGGTAGGCGACGAAATCTTTGACCTCCTTGCGGTCGAAGAACTCCGTTCCGCCGACGACGGTGTAGGGAATTCGGAAGCTTCGGAGGGCCTCTTCGAAGGGGCGAGCCTGTGGGTTGACCCGGTAGAGGATCGCGAAGTCCTCGTACTGCAGGCCATATTTGAAGCGGAGGCGCTCGATCTCGGCGGCGACGAACTCTCCCTCCTCCCGATCGTCGGCGCATTGCACGTAGCGCAGGCGGTTGCCGGCGCCCTGGGCGCTCCAGAGGGCTTTGTCTTTTCGGTGGCGGTTGTGCGCGATCAGGGCGTTGGCGGCCTCCAGGATGTTGCCCGTGGAGCGGTAGTTCTGTTCCAGCTTGATCACCCGGGTGCCGCGAAAGCGGTTCTCGAACTCCAGGATGTTCTGAGCGACAGCTCCCCGGAACCCGTAGATGGACTGATCGTCGTCACCGACGACGCAGAGGTTTCGGTGATCACGGACCAGCTCGTCGAGGAAGAGGAGTTGGGTCTGGTTGGTGTCCTGGTACTCGTCGACCATCACGAAGCGAAACCGATCGGCCCACCGCTGCCGGACCTCGGGGTGGTCCTGAAAGAGGACCACTGGGAGGCAGATCAGGTCGTCGAAGTCGACGGCGTTCAGCCCTCGGAGGGCGCTGCGGTACATCCCGAAGAGGCGCTGGGCGAAGGGGAGGAGGGGGTCGGCCCGGAGATCATCGAGCTCCTCGGGCTCACAGAAGCCCATCTTGGCTCGGCTGATCAGGCTTAAAATCCGTCGCGGCTCGACCTGCTTGGGGTCCAGGCGGAGCTCTTTTAGCGCCGACTTCACGACGTTGAGCTGGTCCCCCTGGTCGAGGATGGTGAAGGGCTTCTTGTACCCCAGGTGGTGGATATCCTGGCGGAGGATGTCGGCGCCCAGGCTGTGAAAGGTGGAGAGGTAGACCTCGGCGGCCTGCCGCTTGCCGACCAGGCCTGCGACCCGCTCCTTCATCTCGTCAGCGGCCTTGTTGGTGAAGCTCACGGCCAGGATATGGCCCGGGGCGATCCCCTGGTGCAAGAGGTAGCCGACCCGGTGGGTGATCACCCGGGTCTTGCCGCTGCCGGCCCCGGCCAGAATCAGAAGGGGGCCGCCGATATGCTGGACGGCCTGGCGCTGGGGCGGGTTGAGGAGATGGAGGTTCAGGTTCATGGCAGCTCCGCAGGGTGAGACCGTGGGACTCTACGGAAGGCGCCTGGCGATGTCCACGGGGGTTGAAACTCGGGCCCCGCTTCCGTATAGATGGGCCACGGGAAGGACCGGAATTTTCCAGCACGGTCCCGTAGGAGGTCGCGCTGCCAGGGGATATTCAGGCGCAGCCGTGATCGACGCGGGCCAAAACGGCGAGGTGTGCAGTGGTGTACAGGACGATGAAGTGGGCGTTGTTGATCGGGTTGGTAGGGGTGTGGATGGGCTGCGGGGGCGATGACACCGCCGGCAATCAGACGCCTGACAATCAGAATGGAGAGGCCTGTAACGAGCACAGTGATTGCGCTCACCTGGACGCTCAGTGGTGCGAAAACCAGGAGAGTACGACCGTTCTTGGCCGCTGCGAAGAGGGCGCCTGCGTGGCGTCGGAAATGACCGTGGCTTGCCACACCGAGTGTGACGGGGACGATTGTGGTGACGCCGACCCTTGCGCCGGTATCGAGTGCGAGCCGCCAGCGCCGTTCTGCGATGGAGACACCCTGGTCACCACCACCTCGGAGGGGTGCGCGTTCGGTCAGTGTGATTTCCTGGAAGTTGAGACGGAGTGCGACTTTGGCTGTGAAAACGGCGCCTGCATCTCGGAGGTCTGCGCTTCTGTGATCTGCGATCAGCCCCCGGCCGACCGATGCGAGGAGACCGTGGCGATCCGGTATGGCGATGGGTTCTGCGTCGACGACAACGGCGAGGCGTCCTGTATTTATCCCGAGGAGTGGGAGAGCTGTTCCTACACGCTGGCCACCTGTGACGCTGGAGAGTGCCAGGGCGGGATCGACCAGACCGGCGAGGTGGCCATCGTGGAGTTCATGGCCAACCCCCGGGGATTCTTCGGCGGGGCCGGCCAATGGTTCGACGTGGTGAACACCTCGGGGGCCCCCATCGACCTGGAGGGTTGGAAGATCGAGGTCTCCTTCGGTCTGGGGGGCACCATTTCGACCCATGAGCTGGTGGACCCGCCGGCGTTCCCGACGGGGGCGCAGCTCCTCTTCGCCGGGAGCAGCGATCCCGCCGGAGACGGGTCGGTGACCCCCGACTATCAGTGGTCTCGACAGGACGTGAACCTGCCGCAGTTCCACGGGTGGGTCCGATTGGTGAACAGCGACGACGAGATCGCCGACTTCGTGTACATCGAGCCGGGAGCGGTGATGCGGGGACACTCCCGTGTCTTTGATCCCGAAGTGAGCCCCGACGCCCTGGACAACGACGACTACTCGAGCTGGTGTCCGAACCTCACGGACGTCCTCGGAGCGCAAGGAAACTACGGGCGGCCCGGCGCCGTGGCGTCTCCCTGCGTGGCTGAGCCCTGTGATGGACGATCCTGCGACGCTCCCGATCCGATCTGCCTCGACGACCTGACGAGCCGGTCCTACGACGACACCGGGGTAGAGTGTCAGGTCAGCCGGTTCAATAACCCCTGGTGTAATTTCGCCACCGATGAGGAGGACTGCGAAGCCATCGGTGTGTGCGTGGCCGGTGTGTGCGAGGAGCCCCCGGCGGATATCCCCGAAGTGGGAGAGCTGGTGATCACGGAGCTGATGGGGGATCCGTCAGGCCCCGACGCCGATCGGGAGTGGATCGAGGTGTATAATCCCACGGACCGGGAATTGAGCCTCTTTGGCCTGCGGTTAGAGGACAACGAGACCGGGGGTGCGTTTGATACCTATCAGATCAACGATCCCGACGCCGTGATCGCCCCCGGTGGATATGCCGTGCTGATTCGAAACACGGACCCGACGGTGAACGGCAACATCTCCGGTGGCATCTACTACAACGGTGGCCATCTCAAGGATAACCCGCCGGAAGGGATGACCATCCTCCTGGTGCGGCCCGACGGTGAGGTGATCACCGAGGTTCACTACGGCACCCCCGTGACCGGTCGATCCCAGCAGCTGCACGCGTCGTTGTACGTGGGCCAGGGGTCGGTGGCGTCGTCGGTGCTCCTCGATCCCGAGAGCTGGTGTCTGGGCGAAGGGAGCTATGGTGAGGGAGGCCAGGGGACCCCGGGCGCCGACAACCTGGAGTGTCCTGAGTAAGATCCCGAGTAAGACCCACGGTAAGATAACGAGGTACCACGATGCTGAGGCATCCCGAACGCTATGAGGCGATCGTCATTGGAGGGGGGCACGCCGGCTCCGAGGCAGCCCACGCGCTGGCCGCTCGTGGCCACCGCACCCTCCTGTTGACCATGAACATCGACACCATTGGCCATATGAGCTGCAACCCCGCCATCGGCGGCGTGGCCAAAGGGCACCTGGCCCGAGAGGTAGACGCCCTGGGAGGCGTGATGGGGCTGGTGGCCGACGCCTCGGCGATCCATTACAAGCGCCTGAACACCAGCAAGGGGCCGGCGGTTCGGTCTCGGCGTGCCCAGTGCGATATGGCGGCCTACCGAAAGCATATGCAGTGGACCTTGATGAACCGGGAGAATCTGGACATCAAGCAGGGGAGCGTCGAGGACCTTCGCCTGGAAGAAGAGGGCGGCCGGTTTGTGGTCCGAGGGGTGGTCTCGAAGCTGGGGGTACTCTACGAAGCCGACGCCGTGGTGGTGACCACCGGGACCTTTCTGCGGGGCCTCTGCCACGTGGGGCTCGACAATTTCAAGGCGGGGCGGGCAGGCGATCAGGCGGCCTACGGGCTCTCGGAGACTCTGGCGGCGATCGACCTGAAGATGGGGCGGCTGAAGACCGGGACCTGCCCCCGGCTGGACAGCCGGACCATCGACTGGGAGTCCCTGGAGCGACAGCCCGGGGATCAGAACCCGCGCCGGTTCAGCTTCTATTACGAGCCGGAGATGATGGAGCAGGTCGATTGCTTCATCACCCACACCAACGAGGAGACCCACCGGATCATCGACGCCGCCACGGACCGGTCGCCGCTCTTCACGGGGGTGATCGAAGGGGTCGGGCCTCGGTATTGCCCGAGCCTGGAAGATAAAGTGGTGCGGTTCGCCGACAAGAAATCCCACCAGGTCTTCCTGGAACCCCAGGGGCTCTCCACGGTGGAGGTGTATCCCAACGGGCTCTCCACGAGCCTGCCCCTGGACGTGCAGATCGCCTTTCTGAAGACCATCCCCGGTCTGGAGCGGGCCGAGATCATGCGGCCCGGGTACGCCGTGGAATACGACTACGTCGATCCCGTGCAGCTCGATCACACCCTGGAGCTTCGAGGGGTGTCCGGTCTCTATCTGGCCGGGCAGATCAACGGCACGTCGGGATACGAAGAGGCCGCCGCCCAGGGTCTGATGGCGGGGCTGAACGCGTCTCGGAAGATGCGGGGAGAGGAGCCCTTCGTGCTGGGCAGGGAGGAGGCCTACATCGGGGTGTTGATCGACGACCTGGTGACCCGAGGGGTCGACGAGCCCTACCGGATGTTCACCAGCCGGGCCGAGTATCGGCTCCTCCTGCGGGAGGACAATGCGGACTGGCGGCTCTCGGAGTACGGTCGGGAGTTGGGGCTGATCAGCGACGAGCACTACGAGAAGTTCGACGCCAAGCGGCGCGCGATCGAAGAGACACGGGAGGCCCTGCGCAAGGCCCGGGTCGGGGCGTCGAAGGACTTGAAGGAGTTGGCCGAGCAGTCCGGGATCGGCTCGGTGGACAACGGGCCCACCCTGGAGGAGCTCTTGCGCCGTCCCCGGGTGACCCTGGAGACGCTGCTTCCCCTGATTCGGCGGGTGGCGCCCGGGCTCGACGTGGAGGGTCTCGACGACGAAGTGGGAGAGGCCCTGGAGATTCAGGTGAAGTACGAGGGGTACATCGATCGCCAACTCAAGCAGGTCGATCGGCACCGGGAGATGGAAGGGCAGCAGATCCCTGGAGATCTGGACTACGACCACATCCACGGCCTCTCCACGGAGGTCCGGGAGCGGCTGGCCGAGGTGCGTCCTGGAAACGTGGGTCAGGCGTCTCGAATCGTGGGAGTGACGCCGGCGGCGATCTCGGCGCTCCTGGTACACTTGAGGATGGCGAGCTGACGGTTACCGTCGGCGGTGATCCGGCGCCTCGAGCCCCACGAAGTCAGTCATCTCGTAGAGGCGACTGAAGGAGCGCTCACCGATCCGCTCGGCCAGATGCTCCGTGGTGGCCGTCGGGGCGTAGCTCCCGGTGGCGGGATCCGGCGTAAGGCGTCGGTCTTCGTCCACGGGATAGTTGGTGGTGAAGAGGGTGGTGGCGGAGCGGTTGTACCGCTTGGAGATGATCTCTTCGATGATCGAGATCTGCCAGTCCGTGCGGCGTCCCTTGCCGAGCTCATCGATGGCCAGGACGGGGATCTCCACCAGGGGTCGCAGGATCTCGGTCTCCCCCTTGCCGCGGTCGAATTGCTCGCGGAGCTCGCTGAGGAGGTGGGTGAACTCCACGAACCGAGCGGGGACGCCCTTTTCGAGTGTCAGGTGCCGAATCACGCCGCTTAACAGGTGGGTCTTTCCGGTGCCGACCTTGCCCACCAGGAGGAAGCCTCGCTCTCCCGGGACGAACCCCTTCACCCAGTTATAGAGCCGAAACCGGACCCGCGGGAGATTGCCGACGGGGGATCCCTGGGAGCCGTCTTCAGCGAGGCGGTGGGTCTCGAAGTTCTCGAGGGTCGCGTCGTGATGGCGGCGGGGGATCCGGGCGTCGTTGAACGCCTGGATGCGTCGATTCAGGGCTCCGCAGACCGGGCACTGGCGAGCGACCTCATAGCCTCGGTCGTCGATCTCGTAGGTGAACTCCGTGCCGTCGCAGGCCGGACAGGTCCCGAAGCAGTCGGGGCACACCTGGGCGACGGTCATCTCCGCCCGGGGCTCGATCAGATAGCGATCCCGATCGCAGCGGGGACAGGAGGCGGTGTATGCAGCGAGATCCTTCATCGGGGCCTGTCAGCGAGGAGATTCCATAGGCGCACCTCCATCTGGCGCATCTCGTCTTCGGCTTCGGCGGTGTCGTGGTCAAAGCCCACCAGATGGAGGAGACCGTGGACGAAGAGGAAGGCTACTTCCTCGGGGAGTGCCCAGGCAAGGGTCTCGGGGGGGACCTCGAGGGTCTCGGCGACGCGTCGGTGGTGGTCCGGCTGGTCTACCAGCCGTTGGGCGTAGGGGAGACTGATCACGATGTCTCCCAGGGCGTCCGGAGGCGTCGAGGAGATCCCGGGATCCCAGAGGGGAAAGGAGAGGACGTCGGTGGGGGCGTCGACGTCGCGCCACTGGGCGTTGAGCTCCTGGATCTCCTGATCGTCTGTGAGCAGCAGGCTGATCTCGGCCTCAGGAAGTTCCAAGGCGCGGAAGATCGCCGCGAGGTTTGGAGGAATCCTCTCCGCCAGCTCCGCCTTTTCCGCCAGATCCATTACCTCCTGACGAGTCAGCACTTCGACGGTCATCGGTCTCCTTTTCGCCGTTGGCGGTGCTCTTCTCCTCGGCGGACTCACCTTCGGAGGCGCCCGTGTCTTTGCGGCGGCGGCTGCGATCATCGGAACGGCCGCCTTTCTTTTCCCCCGGATACTCGGGGCGATGATGGTGAATCGCTGTGAGAATTCGGGTAAAGGCCCGGGCGATCTTGTTGAGGTCTTTGAGGGTCAGGTCGCACTCGTCGAGCTGACCATCGGTGAAGGCCTTGTTGATCATGGTCTGAACCAAACCCTTGAGGCGAGCCGGGCTGGGATTCGGCATGGCCCGGCTGGCCGCCTCGATCCCGTCGGCCAACAGACAGATGGCGGTCTCCCGGGTCTGGGGCTTGGGGCCGGGGTACCGGAAGTCCTTCTCGGCGACCTCGGGGATGTCCGGATCTTCGGCGGCCTTGGCCTTGTGGTAGAAGTAGGCGATCAGGCTGGTCCCGTGGTGTTGGGCGATGAAATCCTGGATCTCCGACGGGAGCCGGTACTGGCGAGCCATGTCGAGGCCGTCCTTGACGTGGCTCTTGATGATCAGGGCGCTCATGTTGGGCTTGAGCCGATCGTGGGGGTTGTCGTTGGGCTTCTGATTCTCCGCGAAGTACTGCGGATTCTTGGCCTTTCCGACGTCGTGATAGTAGGCCCCCACCCTGGCGAGGAGGGTGTTGCAGCCGATGGAGTCGGCGGCGGCCTCGCAGAGGGATCCCACCATCATGCTGTGCTGGTAGGATCCGGGAGCTCGGAAGATCAGCTCTCTCAGCAGGGGATGGTTCAGGTTGGCCAGCTCCAAGAGCTTGATGTCCGTGGTGTACCCGAAGATATACTCGAAGACCGGGAGGAGGGCGGAGATGAAGAACCCGGCGGCCAGGCCTCCGGTGAACCCCAGGAGGACATAGGCAAAGGCACCCATCTGAAAGAGCTCACCCTGCAAAAGGAGAAAGCCGATCACCCCGACGGCGTTGATCGCCCCCACGGCGACCCCGGACCACATCAGGGCCATTCGGTGCTTGACCTGCTGGACCGTGGTGATGCCCACCAGAGAGCCGATCAGGGTGTAGGTGAAGAAGAAGAGGGAGTTCTCGGCGATCACCCCTACGAGGACCGCGAAGAGAATCGCGAAGATGATGGCGTGTTCGCTGTCGAGCACCAGGCGGATCAGCATCCCGCCGGCGGCCACGGGGATCGCGAAGTACCAGGCCTCCGCCGGGATCGCCCCGAACTGTTCGGCCAGGGCGTGGCTGACGGCGACCAGAGCTCGGGTCAGCAGAAGCATCGCGAGCAGGGCCGTGCCCATGAAGACGATGTCTCGCGGCGAGGGCTGGAAGGCAGGGATGTTTCGCCGGCCGAAGGTAAAGAGGATCATCAAGAGGAGCAGGCTGAACACGGCGAGGCCAACCAGGAGCTGGCTGGCCTGAAAGTCTTCTTCGCCGCGGCGCATCTCTTCGAAGATCCGTACGTGTCGGTCGGTGATCACGTGTCCCTTGTCCAGGACCACCTGCCCCTGGCGAAACTCCTCGGTCAGGACCTGCTCGGGGACAGCGGCTCGGGCGGCGTCCCGTTTTTGTTGAGTGATCGCCTGATTGTAGGTGGTGTTGGGGCGGATCAAAGATCGAGCTGTGGAGGTGATCGCTCCCCGAAGCTCCTGGCCGCCGACGCCGACGAGGTGCTGCCCCCGGGCCTCCTCGATCAAGGGCTCCACGCCGTTGAGGCCGACGAACCGTCCGTCCAGGTCGGTGACGTGGTATTCGATCAGGAGCTGTTCATCCCGGAGGCGTCGCAGGTAGATCCCCCGCTCCTGCTCTTGCTCGATGCGGCGAGGGTTGGCGACGATCAGGTTGGACATCACGTCCCGAATGATCGCGACCAGGGCTTCCTCGGCGTGGGGAGGAAACGCGGCGGCCGCGAAGCTCCGAAAGTCCTCTTCGGAGAGGTTCGCGTCTAACATGGGGTCAAAGAAGTGGGGCCGGAGCTCCTGAGCGATCTGGACTCTCTGATCTCGAGACAGGGACATCAGCAGAGCTTGTTCTCGGTCCTCAGTCTCCGGAACACGCCGCTCCAAGCTCTCCAGTTGATCCGGGTGGTCGCGACGGAGTCGGTGGTGGGCCTCTTCGGCCAAGGCGCTGCGGATCGATCGAAAGGCCTGACGGACCTGCCCCTCAGTGACCGCGCCCAGACCTTCTTGCCAGTCATAGACCGACGGGACGGTGCGGGCGACCTCGTCGCGGAGGCGGTTGGTGGCGGCCTCATCCCGCTCGGTGAAGAGGAAGTCTCGGCTCGCCTCGATGGGCTGGGGCGCGACCTGGCCGATCAGATCGTCGGAGAGCGCCCCGGTGTCATCGATGCCGGCGGTAAGGATGGCCACAATCGCAGCGACGAATACAGCGAAGGCAAGGAACTGAACGAAGAGGTTGTCCAGCAGCTTGCGCAGCGTATTCCTCCGGACCAGCCGAGAGGTAGGTAGAGGGCTGCGGGTGGATCGTTTTTCATTCGCCATCGCGAAAGCTCAAAGAGGTGAACCGATGGGACCGCCAAACGGATGCCCTCAGGATGCAAGAGTGTCCTCAGGAAGGCAAGAACCGGGCGTCCACTCAGGGGAAACAGCAGATCACGCCGGGAGATTTCCAGGGAGGAAAGAAGTGCTTGGAATGCTCGCCGCAGAATGCTACACTTGGGTTGCAAGTCGAAATTTCGTTTTGGGTATCAGGTGTCTCTGGTTCAGGAGAAGAAAATGAAGAAGACATGGATTCACGCAGCGGTGGCTTTGGGATTTGCGTTGGCCTATTCGCCGGCCGCGTTCGCTCAGGACGAAGATCCGCCGTTCGAGTGCGACGCGAACCACGATGATTGTGGTAGCCCGGACCTCAGCGGCGGGGGCGGCGGCGGCGGTGGCGGCGGCTCGATCTTGATCGAGATGACCGACCTCGGTGACAGCTATCAGCACGCTGATGACTTCTCCGGGGACGGCGTGGGCGATCAGTACGACAACTGCCCGTTCCACTACAACCCGGACCAGCTTGACAGCTCCGGTGACGGAATCGGCGACGTCTGCGACAACTGCCCGGGGATTTTCAACCCCACTCAGTTGGACACCAATGGGAACGGAATCGGCGACGCCTGCGACCCCGACATCTCCGGTGACGGAATCCCCAACGATATCGACAACTGCATCGGCGTCTACAACCCGGACCAGATCGATACCAACGGGAACAGCATCGGCGACGCTTGTGACCCCGACATCAACGGAAACGGAATCCCCAACGAACTCGACCCTTGCCCCTTCGTGTACTGGAACCCCGACACGGAGACCGCCCCGGAAGGTCCGGAGTGTATGCGAGACACCTCCGGTGATGGCGTGCCGGATCACCTGGACAACTGCCCGTTCCACTACAACCCGGGTCAGGCCGACCTGGATGGTGACGGAGTTGGCGACGCCTGCGATGCTGACATCGACGGCGACCTGATCCCGAACACCTTCGACAACTGCGAGTTGGTCTACAACCCGGATCAGTCCGACGCCGACCGGGACGGAGTGGGTGACGCCTGCGACGATCACTTCTGCTACGTGGTCTTCGGCGACGCTGCCAACTGCCTCGATCCCCTGTTGCCGCTGGAAGCCTACAGCCCGGACCTCCTGGGCGAGACGGGAACCCCGATTCGACTGCGGCTCTTCGCCAACCACCGAAGCGTGCCGTTGAAGTTCACCTGGAGCCTGGTGGATGCTCCCGACGGGTCGGAAGCGCGGATCATGAATCCCCGCGGTACGGTCTCCTACTCGAGCCCCTTCGAGTACCGGTATCTCGGTGAGAACGTGCCTCACTTGCTGGCCGACGTGCCCGGTGAGTACCAGGTGCGGCTGAACATCGAGAACGTCTGGGAAGATCGGATCACCGGCGAGATGGGTACCAGCGCCTCCTTCACCTCCACGATCATCGTGGAAGGGGAGCCGACGGACCTGCCCGATCTGAACGCGGGTTGCTCCTCCACCAGTGGTTCTGGCAATGCCCTGTGGCTCGTCGCCCTCGTCGGGCTGATTGGCCTGGTCCGGAGAAAGGGCTGGAATCGCGACTGAGCGAGATGGTAAACTAGGATTGCGGCGCGGCTAGGAGCAAAGTCTTCAGCCGCGCCGCTTTCGTTTCGGAGACTGCTGCGAAGGTGAGAGCGATGTCTGTCTACAAGGTTCTGATTCTCTTGCTAGGAGTTGTGGTCGGCCTGGGGTGCTCCGAGGCACGCCTGATTCAGGGGATGGAGGAGGAACAAGAGGCCCCCGATCACTTCCTTCAGATTCTTGGCGAGTATTGCACGGAGCCCAGCGGGGATGTGACCTTCCCGGTAAAGGTTCTCTTCATCGTCGATCAGTCCAACTCGTTGCAGTGTTTGGACAGCGAGAACCGGCGGTTCGATGCATTGCAGTCTGCCGTGGACGACATCATCGCGTCACCGAACGCCCAGTTCGCCTTCTTGGGGTTTTCCTCCTGGGTCCGAGAGGTTCAATTCACCAGAGATATCGACGCCATTCAGGAGTTCTTGGATCCCGCCCAGGGGTTGGGGCCGGCGACGGACTACCAAGGAGCGTTGGCGACGGCGATTCGGATGCTCGATGAAGACATGCGCAACACCGATCCTCGGGAGCGTGCTCGGACTCGCTATATCATCAACTTTGTCAGCGACGGGATCGCGGAGCCGAGGTGTACGGCGGGATGCGACTCCAGTCAGCCCCCGGACAGCCTCTATGGTGTATGCAACACGACCGGGGAGATCCTCGAGGGGACCTATGTGGATCATACGCCGTGCCAACCCTACAACCAGCCCGAGCAGATTTTGGGGCGAGTGGAAGAGATCCTGGACCTCGGAGATCTCTACGACGTGGGGAGTATTCATATGGACACGACGCTGCTCTTCTCGCCGATGGACGTAGTGATCTCCGTGTGCGGTGAGGTGGCTCAGACCTTCGGATATGAGCGAGAAGAGGCCACAGGCCTGCTGCGGGCGATGGCGATCGCCGGGGAGGGGGTGTTCCGAGACGTGAACCTCGAGCAGGGAGACTCCGATTATCTGAGGATCAATGTGACGAGCATCCCAGCGCAATATGGGATGTCCATGATGGTCGCGAACAACCTGAACGCCCGTCGGACACCGGAGGGCATCATGCCCGACAGCGATGGCGACGGTCTGCACGACGCCCTGGAGCGGGAGCTGGGGACCGATCCCTACGATCGGGACACCGATGGCGACGGGTTCAGCGACTACTTCGAGTGGCTCTTCCGCCAGGAGGGATTCGACCCCCGGGATCCGAGCAAGCCTGCCCTGACCTGTCGAGACAGCTCGGATCGAACCGGGGATGGTCTGTCCGTGTGTGAGGAGGAGTACCTGGGAACCAACCCCAACAATCCAGACACCTCCGGGGATGGAATCCCGGATGGCCTGAAGCTGAGAATGGGCCTTGACCCGTTGATCGACGACGGGTTCATGGATAACGACTTCGATGGAGTCTCGAATCTCGACGAAGTACGGGGGGGATCGGACCCTACGGTGCCCGACGACTCGATCTATCGAGCGGAGAGGACTCTCTACTCGGTCATCGATCGAGGCCTCGGCCAGGTGCTGAACTTGAACAACAATAACACCCAGGAGCGGCGGTGCTACGACTACGATATCCGGCGGGTGCCGCTGGCGGCGACGACCTTGCCCCGGGAGCGGGGGCGCAATCGGGTCCTTGTCTATGCCACGGACCGGATCACAGAGCTGGGCGGGATCTCAGGGGTTCATAAGGTGGCCTGCTTTGAGGCGCTCTTCGACGGAGAGAGCCGATTCCCCGCCGAAGGGGTGATCGACGTCCGGCAGGAGAGCCTCGACGAGGTGGAAGATCGGTACTATCGAAAGCTGACGGACATCGCCGATTGTGGCTTCTTCGACACCGAGGACCCCGAGTTCTTGCCGTCTCGCGATCAGCTGAAAGGGATGATCAGCTCATGTCTGCCGCCGCGGGTGACCGTCGGGAGCCGTCTGCTGACCCCCACGGAGCTGGACGACTTGCTGAATCGACACCTGGATAGCGCTGCTCGGATCCAACTGCCGACGCGGGCTTACGGGTTCTTCGTGAACCTGGCGAGCTTCAATCCGTCGCAGCATTGTTATCGTCCCTGGGAGTGGAACTTCGTCGATGGGATCCTCGACGATCTGATCGAAGCGTGCCAAAGTAGCTGCGGTCCGAGTGGAACCTGACGCTGACATGATTCCGATGAGACGACTACGAGCGATATTCGTTGTGCTGGTGATGGGGATGACCCCATGGCTGTGGACCTGCACGGACGCGGACCTGGAGGTAGGTCCTGAGCGGTACGTGCCGATCGACGATAAATTGGAGATCCGTGGGGAGCTCTGCACGAGCCCTCCCGATGAGCTGCAGTTCCCATTGAGGATCCTGTTCATCGTCGACGTGTCGAGCTCCATGGAGGTGGTCGACCCCCCCGATCCGGTCACGGGGGAGACCAACCGAGAGCGGGCGGTTCGTGAAACCTGGGAGCGGCTCTTGGCGGAGTCGCCTCAGGGGGTGGAGTTCGGGATCATCCGATTCGCCGCGGAAGCACAATCGACGGTGGCGATTATGGATCCCGAGACCGGACTGCCGGGGAGCTACTTTACCAACGACCCCCAGCGGTTGGCCGAGGGAACTGTTGCGTTGCGAGAGACGTCGCGGACTACCAACTATCTGATGGCTCTCGATGAAGGGATCTTTGAGCTTCGGGAATCCTTTTTGAATCAGACCCAAGAGTCGCTGCCCCTGAGCAAGTACATGGTGATCTTCCTCTCCGACGGAGTCCCGAACGTGGACGCCGGAGAGGGGAGGGCGAACACCCGAGAGCGGATCTTGGAGAGCGTGGAGGCTATGGTGAGCATGGCTCGGACGTTCCGAGTCGGAGACTTTTCCGTTCACACAGCGTTTCTCTCCACGGGGGTGTCTGTGGTGGATGAGGCCGCTGCCGACCTTCTGCAGGCGATGGCTGACGTGGGGGGTGGGAACTACCGGGGCTTCGCGCAAGGGGGGCAGTTGAACTTCCTCTTCGCGGAGTTCACAGAGCTGCGAAGAATCTTCAAATTGGAGACGCTCGGGGCGGTGAACATGAACGTCGTGGTCGATAGCGAGCAGATCGTCCGGCCCGAAGACCTGCCTGCGGTGACCCTCGGCGGCGAGCCTCGGGAGAGGGATCCCGCGGAGGACGAGAGCGATCCCGAGGAGTTGGAGAATCAGGCGGAGATCGATACGCTGGCGTTTATCCCCCAGGTCTCAGCTCCAGACGAGTTGCCTTATCTCTTTGTAGACGTTCTGGGGACAGGGGAAGCGACCTGTGGAACCCCGCTGGTGGACAGCGACGGGGATGGGCTGGCGGATATGATGGAGTTCTACATCGGGACCGATCCTCTGGATCGAGACACCGATGGAGACGGCCTGAGCGACTATTTGGAGTGGCGATTCCGAGATGCGGGGCTGGACCCACTGGATCCGTCGGACTCCAGCTGCTACATCCCGCCTCCCTGCGTGGACAGCAACGGGGACGGTCTCTGCGATTGCATCTTTGACGCCAACCGGGACGGGATCTGTGATTGTGTCACCGACCCGGACATCCCGTGCTTGAACGAGTTCGGCAGGGATTGCGTGGACAGCAACGGGGACGGTCTCTGCGACTGTCCTGATCTCAACGGTGACGGTCGGTGTGATTACAACGACACCTCCGGAGACGGTGTCCACGATTGCGAAGAGATCTACTACGGGACCTCCCGTCGGGCCGTGGACACCGACGGGGATGGGTTGCCCGACTTTGTGGAGGCCCGGTTCCGGACGGACCCGGCGAGGGTAGATGTCCACGAAGACTTCGCGATGAACGGGGTGCCCAATCAGGTGGAGGTCCTATCCAACACGGATCCTCGGTGTGACGACAATCGGGTGCGGGCCCGAGTGGCCTATCAGTACGATGTCCGCCAGGTGCCGCGGTCAGGCCCCCAGACCTGCCATGAGTTCACGGTGAGGAACATCACCCTGGTGCCCACCTTGCCGAATCGATTCGCCGTGTGGCCAGGGAACAACTGGAATCGGATCATCCTGTACACCAGTGAGGTGCCCGTCGATGATCCGGAAGCCTCCGGGCAGTTCCGATTCGCGTGTGTAATGGCTAATTTCGATCCCGTGGGAGAGTATAAGAACCCTCCCTCCGGGTTGGTTCGTTTGACAGAAGACGACTTCAGGTTGGTCGGGGAGTTTGATCCGGATGAGCATTGTGTTTGGCCGTAAGTGGTCGCTATTCGTCGCCGCGGTATTCTTGGTGGGATGTCCGGAGAACGGCGAGGAGGACAACCAGGAAGACCCCACCAATTCCATCTCTGCCCAGTGTGATCGGGGGGAGAATCGGAGCCCCGAAACGGCGACAGCCATAACCTTCGGCGAGAGCGAGTCGGGCTTTATCTGTCCCATCGGAGATTCTCGCTGGTACTCTTTTTCCGTGGCCAGCGGGGCCCCCCTGGTAGAGGTGACAGCGGGCATGACGACAGCGTTGACCGCTGTCGAACTGACCTACGAGGTCTACGAGGCGGGGAGCGGTGGATCGCAAGGCCCACTCGTAGCTCAGGCCAGGCTCGAGGATGTCGGCGGAGTCCAGGCCCTGAACGCTATGGAGTGCCTGGGGGCCGGCGACTATTTGATCCGGGTTCGGGATTTTCGGGAGAACAACCAGGACTTCGTCCATCCCTACGAGCTGGTGGTAGAGACCCACGCTGAGCCCGATGCCAACGCGCCGAATGATGACGCCGACCAGGCTGTGGCGTTAACGGCGGAGCAGGCTGTGGAGGGGTACATCTCGTGCCGAGGAGATCAGGACTGGTTCGTGATCGACGTCGGAGAACGGGAGGTCGTGGAGTTCCGGTTGTCCATGGACCAGTCGCCGGTGCGACCCTTCGTGGAGGTGCGCAACGAGGCCGGTGAACAGGTAGCCCGAGCCGATGCCGCCAGTGACGACGCGACAGCTGAGATCGTCCGCCGGTTTGCTCCGTCCGGCGCGGGACCCCTGTATTTTGTCGTCGGTGATGTGGAAGGAGAAGCCGCGGATCTGGAGGTGCCCTACAGCCTGGAGGTGGAGTTGATCGAGGACATCGACCCCAACGAGCCCAATGATACGGCCAGTGAGGCCACGCCTCTGAATGACACCCCGGTGAGCTGCGGGGGTAGCTGGAGCCAGTACTACTCCACCTGGGGGACGATCAGCGCCCCGGGGGATCAAGACTGGTTCCGGTTGCCCATTCAAGGGTGCGAAGGGGGCCTGGTCGAAGCGGAGATGGTGTTCAACACCTCGGGGATGAACAACACGGAGAAGTGGGAGCTCTCCGAGACTCTTCAGGCCGAGCTCGTGCTGGTCGTCCCCGATGAGACGTCGTCATGCACCGCCGATAGTGAGTGCGATCGTCTGGCGGTCACCTGCAGCAATGACCTCCACTGCTCGGGGTTTGGTGAGAACTGCGACATGGCCTCCGGGACGTGCGTGGGAGGCCGGGCCTGTCTCCAAGAGGGGCATTGTGGGGGCAACCAGGTCCGGCGGCGGTACGAGTGCCCGGAGTTCCTCTCCGACTGCGTGCCGAGCTCGGATCGCCGGCCCGAGCCGAACCGAGCCGTGATCTCGGCGCCGATCTTCGGGGGTGACGCGATCTATCTGAGGGCCGGGGACTTCCAGTCCCAGGCCAGTGAACCGGACCTTCGGTACGACCTCCGGGTCCGAGTTCGGTCCAACCCGGACGGTAACGAGCCCAATAATCTCTTTATGGACAACGTGGACTCCAATCTTCCCATCTCTGCTCATCAGGAGTTCGCCCAGCCCGTGACGGTCCATGATTGTACCGGGGCGTCGCCGTCGTGCTGTGGCAGCGGGACCTGGAACCGTGGTCGTATCAGCTATCAGAACGACATGGACTGGTTCTTCTATCAGCACCCATGTCCCGACGAAGATTGCACCCTCCGGTTCCACTACGAGGTGGACGCCGGGCCGGTGGACGTCCGGATGGATGTCTTCCGGGAGCGGACCCAGTGGCAGACGATGCTCTTTCACGACCAGGCTGATAACAACCCTGCGACGTCAGGGACCGTGGGCGGGCTGGACGCCGACGCGACCTGTTACTACGCGTCCCAGCTTCATTCCGGTGAAGAGTTCACCTACTACATCAATGTGCGGGACCAATTCGAGGTGTATCCCAACGGCTTAACCGTCGTGGAGAGCAGTCGAGATTGGGATCCGGATCAGGAATATCGGTTCTGTATCGAGAAGGTGTCCAACATATGCGAGGAACCCCCGTGTTATCTCTACGACGATGGTTGTGGCCCTCCCTGATCGCCCTGGCTCTTGCGGTCGGTGGGCCCGGTCTGGGCTGTGGAGACCCGGACGACGACGACAACCAGAATGACGACGGTCCGCCGCGGCGTCCCAACCAGACGACGTCGGTGGAGTGGGACATCCAGGCTCTGGAGTACCCTCAGAGTGTGGGTTTCCGCCTGCGAATGGGCCTGGCGCCGGACGGTCGGATAGGGCTGGCGTTCTTCGAGTTCTTCGGGGAGTCAGGTGAGTCCTGTGACGAGATCGGCGACGACCCACCGAACAAGATCATGTGGACGCTCCACTATGCGGAGAAGCCCCGGGGGGGCGCCTGGGCCCAGGAGATCATCCATCAGGTGCCCTACGTGGGTTCTCCTCCCGGGCTGGATCTGGTGTTTGATAACGACGGACAGGCGATCGTTGCGACCATGACGGGAGAGCCCGTCCCTGAGATTCGGTACTGTGGGGTCAATGACGTGGGGGTGCTCTTCCGTGAGGGCCCGGAGTCGTGGACGGAGGAGACGGCGGTCTCGGAGAGCGGAGAAGCGGCGACAGGGCACCCCTCCAGTGACTTCGGTTACGTGGTCGGATACTGGCCTGGTCTGGCGCTCACGTCCGAAGGAGAGCCGGCCGTGGCCTATCGCGATGTCCACGGTGGGGGGATTCAGGCGGACGACTTTCGACGAGCCGATCTGGAGTACACCTGGCGCAGCGGGGGCTCCTGGGACGTGGAGCCTGTGGACTGGGGCAACGGGGCCGGTGAGTACAATCGACTGCTCTTTGATTCTGAAGACCAACCGGTGATCGCCTATTATGTGGGGCAAGAGAGCCGAATGACGGAGCAGCTCGGGTATTGGCTGGCGTGGAAGGATGACGGGGAGTGGCGGATGACCCATCTCTTCAATCGGGGCAACACGGAGGAGCCGTCCATCGCGATCGACCCGAGCACGGGTGCTCTCCTCTTCGCCTTCTACGACAGTGAGTTTGGCGCTCCTCGCCTGGCGACCTTGGAAGACTGGGACAGCTTTGAGCAACCCAGCCAGTGGGAGTTTCAGGAGATCGGTGACCAGACCTATGATGAGGGGTACAGCCCATCCCTGGCGGTCTCGGAGTCAGGCTATCTGGGCGTGGCCTACCACCGATGCAATCTCGCTTCGGAAGGTCTGGGCAATTGTAGTCCCGCTCGAACGGCCTTGGTGTTTGCCTATCAGACCGATGGGGAGTGGACTCAAGAGGTGGTCGAAGAGGGGAGGAGCCTGGCTGTTTGTGGCCAAGCCCCGACGTTGGAATTCGATGGTGACGAAGCGGTGATCGCGTATCGTTGTGAGGTCTATGACGAAGAGAGCGAGACCGTATCAACTGAGGTTCGAGTAGCTCGTCGACCCGCGCTCTGAGCGCCTCTGGAGAAGAGAACATGATGCGATCGATCGCAATTCTGGTGGTGTTTCTGGTCGTGGGCTCGATGGTGGGGCTCACGGGATGCTCGTCGGAAGCAGACGGTTCGCTGTCGGGAAGCCTCAGCGACGTGTACGACACGTCTTTCGAGGAAGTGCGGATTCGCCTGTATTCGTCGGAGCTCTCCGTGGAGTTTGTGCGATCCGATCGACAGGTACCTGTGCGCGTCACGGTGCGAGCTGAAGATCTCGACGGTCCGGGGACCTACGAGATGCCGGCCCAGGCAAATGTCACCGGACAGGTAGGCTCCACGAAGATGCCCGATGCGTTGACCGGGGAGGTAAACCTTGGGGAGTTTGTCGAGGAGGACGGCGCCCGTGTGCAGGGACGCTTTACCGCACGGTTCCAGGCTGGAGAGGACTCGGTGGTCCTGAGCGGCCGGTTTCGGGGGCCCCTTGAGATCGTGAACGATGTGTTCGAACCGGAGGTGATCCCACGAGATGCGGGCTTCGTCGATGACGTCGATGAGTACCTGCCGCCGCCGGACGTGGGGCCCATCGGAGATGGAGATAACGGGGAAGGTGACCCCGGCGAGGGAGACAATGGAGAGGGCGACCCTGGCGAGGGGGATAACGGGGAAGGCGACCCTGGCGAGGGGGACAACGGGGAAGGCGACCCTGGCGAGGGGGACAACGGGGAAGGCGACC
>SKON01000092.1 GCA_007120035.1 Myxococcales bacterium | reverse complement strand
AGACGGCCTTCATCGAGATCGTAGTCGAACCCGAGAGGTCCCCCTACGTCGGCGAACAGATCAACCTCCGATACGACCTCCTCGTCTCCCAGCAGGGCCCCCGATACCGACCCCAATCCCCCGGCGACCCGCCCCTCGACGACTTCTGGGTCGAGGAGCTCAGCCAGCACCTCCGCTCTCGCGGGACCTTCGTTCGCCGCGGCGGCCGCCAGTACACGGCCTCCCCGATCCGGATGATGGCCCTCTTCCCCCTACGTGAAGGCCCGGCGACCATCGACGGCATCGAGGTTCCCCTGGTCCGGTCCTCCTTCTTCGGGCCCGACGAGCAAATCACCGCCACCGCCCAACCCATCGAGATCAACGTCCGCCCCCTGCCCCCGGGCGCACCCGACGGGTTCTCCGACGGCAACGTCGGCCAATGGCGCCTCTCCGTCGATCAGGACACCGCCGGCGCCCGCGTCGGCGGCCAGATCCAACTGACGGCCCGTCTCGAAGGCACGGGCCGCCCCAACCGCCTCGGCGAACCTCGCCTCGTCGGCGGCGACGCCTTCGAGGTCATCGCCACCACCGACGCCGCCGACACCACGACTCGCGGCGGCGTCGTCGGCGGGTGGCGCACCTTCACCTGGCGCTTGATGCCCCTGGAAGAGGGCCGCCAACCCCTCCCCGAAGTGGTCTTCGCCTACTTCGATCCCGAGCGCGAGGAGTACATCGAGGACTCCGTGGAGCTCGGCGCCATCGACGTCGGCCCCGGCACCCTCCCCGAACGCCAGGAAGCCCCCACCGACCCGGACGTTCCCACCGAACCTCCCTTCACCGACAGCCTCCACGATCCCCTCCCCGACGGCGAACTCACCGGCTCCTCGGCCCCCACAGGCCCCCCCTGGTGGGTCTTCGCCCTCCCCCTGGCCGGCCTCCTCCTGCTCCTCCTGGAGGCCCCCATACGCCGCCGGCGCTCTCCCCAGGCGGCCGCCAAGAAGCGCCGGAAGCTCCTCCGCAAAAGCGCCCTGGAAGCTCTCGGCACCGACACCACAGCCACCCCCGAGAGGGCCCTGAAGTCACTGAGACTCGTCCTCACCGAGGGATTCGGCGCTCGCCAGGGAGCCCTCACCGTCGACGAGGTCCGACAACTCGGCAGCTCTCTCGAGCTCTCCCCGGACCTTACCAACTCCCTTACGGACCTCGTCGCCGACCTGACCCGAGCCCGCTACGGCGGCGGAACACCGCTGCCCTCCGACCAGGTCCATTCCCGCACCTCGGAGCTCATCGACGCCCTCCTCGACCACCTCAAAGCTCAGCCCACCCCAACCGCTCCGACTGGTACTTCGGCGGGCGCCACAGCGACCTCATTGATCCTCGCCATCACCATCGCCACCTTCGCCACTCCCCTCGCCAACGCCTCAGACACCACAGACCTCACGACCCTCTACAATGACGGCACCGCGGCAGCCCACGCCGGAGACCTCGGACAGGCCCGCCTCCACTTCGAGCGAGCCCTCGCCAGGGGCGCCGACCACCCCTCTCTCCACCACAACCTCACCGTCGTCATCGACCAGGTCGCCCGCGAGTCCCCAGGCCTCGCCACCTTCCCCTCCCAGGACTTCGCCGCCACGGGCATCCCCGCCCGACTCCCCGCCGCCATCGCCGTCTTCCTCTGGCTGGCCCTCGTCTTCACCCTCGCCATGCGCTTCGACGCCGGCAACCAGAAGCTCTGGCGCACAGGCCTCATCACCGCCCTGGCACTCGCCATCGTCGCCTCCCTCGCCATCGCCCAGGCCCGCGCCTTCGAACGCGACGCCGACCTCGCCATCGTCATCGCCCCCGGCACCCACCTACACTCCGGCCCCTCCCCCCACGCCTCCAAGGTCCTCGACGACCCCCTCCCCCCTGGCGCCGTCCTCCGCCTCCACGAAACCCAGGACCGCTGGCACCTGATGGAGACCCCCATGGGCCACCGCGGCTGGCTCCCGGCCCCCTCGTCGGAGCTCATCGCCCCCTGATGTCCACGCCAACCGTCGGCTCCTCCGCGAACCCGTACCACCTCCAACGGACGTCCCCGTCCGCCCACTAAGCACTCCCCCACGACCAACCACGGGATCGCCTCGCTCACCCATCTTGACGGTCCTATCCGCTACACGCGACCGAGCCCCACATCCACAACCCACTGAAACACTTTCGAAAAACCACTCATTTACAAACATTTACCCCCCCCCCTTGTCAGCCTCAAACATGTCCCCGTAAGCTTTACGTCTGGCAACACACATCTCGAATTCTACGTAAATAATAGCACCACCCAGTGGGGGGAGCCGTTATGAGAAAGTTAGTCATTCTCGTCGTATTGGTACTCGTCGTTCTGCCTTTCTTGTACTCTCAAGAGTCCACGGGCCAATCCCCTCCAGATCCATACCTCGACGAAGCCGACCCCGAGTCGTCAATTCACCTCGCTGCCTACGAGTTCTTCCCTCCGCAAGGCTGGACCCCACCCACGGGAGACTTCGCCGGCACCGAAGACGTCATCGTCATCCCCTTCGAGGCTTTCGAAACCACCGTCTCCGAGGCGATCAAGAACAACAATCAGGGAACCTACACCGTCTTCGAACCGGACTTGACAGCCCAGCGCCATATGGCGTTCCGATCTGGTCGCTCCAACGACCCGCGAACCCTCGGCGTAGTCGGCAACTACCAAGGCGAAATCGATGGCTCCGATCCGGTTGCCTTTTCCGGCGACCGCTTCATCGTCGCCATGGACGCGAAGTTCATCCCCGGCGAAGTGGGCTCCGCCATCGAGACCCAACACTACTTTCACGTCGCGGCCCAGATGACCGGGGTATCTCCATGGGTCGCCAACGCCCGCTTTGCCGCCACGGGCTTTCTTGGTGACCTCTCTCCTTGCTGCACGAGCGACGGAGGAACGGGAGACTCGATCTTCTGTGGCGACGTTCCCAATCCTCCGCCAGGGTGTGGACTCGGGCACATCTGCCCGATCAACCTCGAACCCCAACACGGACTCGTGATCTCCGACTTGGAGCTGGTCCTCGAAGACGCCATGGCCTGTGTCGACATCTTGAACATCGATCCCGGCTTCAACGCCGATTTCGAAGCGGACACATGTGTCGGAAGACCAATATCCCGCGGGTACATCCTACCCTCCGCCACGGATATGCTCTCCAATAACGTCAACCCAAACGATCTTCAAATCTACGCGACCAACTCCTGCCGACTCTGCCAGCGCATGACCCCCAGTAGCGACTTCTGCTCCTACAGCGTCGACTACGACTTCGAACACACCCCGGGCGATCTCTGTCATCCTTCTCGAAACCGAGATCCCCACCTCTGCGAAGTCGCCGGGACGATGCCCATTTGTGCATACAATCCCGTCGATCACTTTGCGCTTGAAAACTGCTTTGGCCCAGGCGTCGGAACAATCGGGCAACTGGGACCAGACACCAGCCTCGATCCAGGACGCTGTGGGCTCGACGCAAGCCTTCCGGACTGGTGCAAGAGAGTTGAAGCACCTGGAAATCACGAATGCTACACAACACCTGAGGCTCGCGACGCTGCCATGCAATTCATGGCTGACCTCATCATGAACTGTAGCACAGAGAATCCTGGTGGCCCCTGCACAGGCGTTTCTGATTGTCGTCCATTGGATGGCGGACTGAACCACTGCATCGAGTGCGATGACACAGGTCACTGCCGAGTATCGTTTCCCCGCGACGAGCTCGATCCCACGGTGATCTTCACAGCCATTCCAACGTGCGACGACAATGACCCGGACGACAGCTGCCCGACCAATACTAGCGAAGCAGCTACTCAGCCTGTCGTGGAAGTCGAAGAAGAAAGTGAGGCCGAAACCAATGACCCAACGCCTGTACCTACGGGGCAACAGTTGCCGTCCTTACATGTCGAGAATGAAGAACGGGTAGACGAACAACATCAAAGCTCCGAAGTGACCAATTCAAGTGACACTTCGAGTCCCACCAATCGTCGAAACTCACCCGGTGCAGGGAGAAACCTACCGACTCCGGAAGAGATCACTGCACCGCCGTCTCCATTCCCAATCGGAATGCAGGAACTTCCCGAGAGCGACCCGGACATTCACGACCCAACTGAAGACAATGCGCCTCCTGCGCCCGGAGATCCAGTGATTCTCGGATCTGGCGCCCTGAAGCTCAGCGAGCTCGACTTGAAATTCCCGGGCCCCAGCCGCCCGCTCGCTTTCCACCGAATCTATAACTCCCAGAACACCTCCCGCAGCATCTTGGGCAGCAACTGGACACACAACTTTGATGTCCGTCTCAGACCGATTCACAAAGCCAACGCCCCTAGCTGGATCTCCCCTTATTGCCTCGCTGACGGGCTCCAGGAGAACTGCGTCCTGATCGAAGACGGGCTCCGAGGTACGACACTCTTTTACCGCGACCCCGGAAACCACGGTGGTCAGGTCTACCTCCCGCAGGCGGGCAGCACCGACACCCTGGTGAAGACCGTGAACGGTTGGATTCTCCGCGACCAGCATGGTGGTGAGCGCAGCTTCAACACTCACGGGTACATGGTGGCCGACTTGGATCGTTTCGGCCAAGGCTTTTTTGTCGAATACGAACCCATCCCAATCTTCGCCCGCTATGACGCGCTCTGTCGTGCCGACACACATCAAGCATTCTCAACAGCGCCCTTCTTTGACGCTCGCCAGTGCAACATCATGGCCTACTGGTTTGGCGACGCCGGGGTCCCGGATTTCGTCTCCGAAGGAATGGTCGCTGAGCCCCCTTACTTTCCATTTATCCAAGACTTTAACACTACTGACTTCCTAAGCACCTGGCTGCAGGTTCACATGACCACCAGTGTCATCGCCACGAGCCACCACGTCCGCACGCACGCACATCTCAGCTCCCTTCTTGATATCGACCGTCTCCCGGAGCTCTCCACCGGTGACAATCGGCTTCGCCCAACCCGTGTTACTGACTCTGTCGGAAGGACCCTGACCTTTGAATATTTCCAGTCAACCTCCTTCCAAGACCCCGTCGATGTATTCCGCCATGGCCTCCTAAAGTCCGTTAGCGGACCCGCCGGTGTAGGCTCGCCTTCGGGTACCTCCATCGAGTTCGCATACCAGCGGCCTGACGACGCGAGCTACCCGGACCGCCTCGGCGACATGTACCTCGTAAGCGCCACCCGAAACGATGACGAATCCGAGCACCCGGCCATTCCTGGCCGCCAGAACGAGTACTTCTACCCCTGGCACTCTCAGGTTAGTCATCCCTTCCTCAACCCCAACCACGTTGAGGAACTCCAACTACTTTACCTCAACTACTTTTCCGCTTATCGGGGCTGCGCTCTGTCCACGAACGAGTCCTCCGCACTCTCAAGTGCCGTGATAGGACCCGCAGGAACAGGTATGTGCGATCTCATCGGCAGCGGAAACAGCGGCGACCCCGTGTTTCAGCGTCTCCCCGGCAATCCCTGCGCCGAATCGACAGTCGCCCTCGATAATCTGCTGACCAATGTCGCGGGCCTTATCGTCCGTCAAGACGTTTCAGGCATTACAATCACAGAGACCGAATACGATCCCGGACTCTTGAGCGATACCTTCGGACGAGTCGTCAACCAGCGTTTCGGCGGAACCGAAATCTCCGGCTCTCCTGGAGGTTCTTTCGACACCGGTCTTCCCGAAATGTCACTGGAGTACTTCTCTGGCCTCGAGGTCTCTCAATCTTCCACCTCCATTCCAAACGAATTGACCTCTCTCTTCCCTCAAGAACAAACCCCCGCGGCACAGTACTGTCACATGGCCCTGGGGCTCCTTTGCGAACAGCAGCCTTCCGGTCAAGCCCCTGAATGCGATATCGAAACCTACGGCTACGATATGGAGGAATGTGATCTCCGTGGGTTACAGGCCCTCACAAACCAACTCCCCGGTTCTCTCGACGGCCCTGACTACTTCGACCGTACGGCTAATGGTCTCAACTCCAGCATCGCCGATGATGAGATCTCTCTCACGGAGGTCCCCTGCAGCCGTATCGCCGCGGGCCAGGTTGGCGACCCGCTTCATAACGGCCTCCTCGCGACTTTCGATCACGATGATGTCGCCGGCGTCACCTATTTGAAGTACCTCCGTGACGGTCGCGAACGCATCGCTCGTGACACCCTCCGCGTTTGCCGCTGGGTCACGGTTCAAGATCGCGTCGGGGATACCACATTCTACGGCCTCAACTACCGTGGCCAGGCCCTGATCGAAGCCACTGAGAGCGGCACCGACTTGGTCCGTGTGATTCGCAGGTTCAACGAGGACGGAAACCTCGTCTTCAAGACTGCCCCCCACCGCTCAGCTCAACCGACCACTTACGAGACCCACGAGTACGAAACCTTCGACGATATTCAGACCGACTACCTCCCCTTGCTTCGGCCCGGCTTCTGGACCCGGCGCAACAACCGAATCCTCACGGAGCGCCACTACTCCGAACCTCAAGAGGTCGGAACTGATAACACGCCACTAATCTCGGGGCTCTTTACCTCGACCATTTACGAGCCCCTCTTCAACCAACCCCGGGTTATCGAGGAGGGTATCCTCGACCTCTCCGGTGCGCCTCAGTGGCAGAATCGTTGGACTGTCGACTACGACTATCAGGAGCTCGGCTGGAGCGTCGATACTGGCAACAATCCTTTGGCCGCGCTTCTTTACCACCTCATCGGCTTCGGCTGGCACTTTTCCCATTCTCATACCGGAAATGGGTTCGTGCTCTCCGAAGATCATGGCAACCACCAGGGGTTTCTGCGAGACGTTCAGTTCACCGTCCATCTATACGACGAGGACCTGAACGGTGATGGCGAGATCGGCTTGCAAAACAACGACCTCACCGGTCCGATAGGCGGAACCCCTGTCCGCATCACCCACAGGGTCAACGATGCCCCCCAGGACTACCGACGAACGCGTTTTGCTTTTGCACCCCACGGCCTTCCCGGGCAGGTGGTCACCGATACCGGCGCCCGCACGACTTTCTCCTACTACCTCCGCGACCCGACTGAGGATTTCCTCTCGGCTTTTGGCTCCTACGCCTCTACGGTCCCCGCCGCGTCCACGATGGATCCCGGCTACTCCGGCATGCTCGCGGCCATCACCGTCAAGGACTGGGATCCCGACGAAGATCAAGTCCTCCCTGGCGGCGAACTCTCCCAACGCCACTGCTCAAACTACCCCGGCCCCTTTCAGTACATCTTCCATCAAGACCTCGGCTGTGGCGCAAACCCCCAGGGCCACATGCTTCAGACCGGGCTCGCCCCAGAGGTCGTCGCGGCCATCACGGACCCCTCCTGGCAGTCCGAGCCCCGCGTGATCTTCGGCTACAGTGTCCTCGGCCACCTCACCCACCGATGGGAAGGCGATTTCAACCCCACGGTCTACACCCACGACACAGACGGTCGGATCTGGAACACCCAATTCCCAGACGGAACGCCCCTCTACGTCACCTACAGCGCCAAAGGCACTCCCCTCATCGTCTCCGACCAATCCAGCGACCATCTCCTCCATCGCCGATTCCGCCACGACGGCTACGACCACCTCGTCCTCACCGGCGAAGATCTCGAACCCAACGCCTGTGACTCCGCCTTCAACCCACTCCCAGAGACCGTCACCGACCGGTCCCTCATCGAAGCCGTCGACGTCAACGACCATCCCGACTGTCGCCTCACCGTGATCCTCCGCGACGAGTCTGCTCGACCCGTCGAGATCCGCCGGTCTGGAGTGGCCGTCGAGATTCGAAACTACGACTCCCTCAAGCGCCTGGCCTCCACGGAGTGGATCGGCGAACGCCCCGGAGCGTCCACACCGCTCCACCTCAAAGAGTCCCTTACCTATGACCCCGACCGCCCCGCAGGTCCCCCCATCCAGCGGATCTTTGGAATCGCCACCGGCGGCGGCAACCAGGAGATCACCCTCACCGAGTTCGACGAGGCCGGCCGCCTCCGCGAGGTCACCACACCCCGCGGCGAGCGGTGGGCGAACCAGTACGACGCCCGTGGCAACTTGATTCGCCGGGAGTT
>SKON01000319.1 GCA_007120035.1 Myxococcales bacterium | reverse complement strand
TGGGGTCATGACCCCAGCGGAGCCCTGCCCACCGCAGCCCCCGGTTTCAACCGGGGGCGGCCCATCTGGACAAGCTCGCGGGCCGATGGGGCGTGGATCGGTTCGGCGACGGGATTCGCAACCTCTATCAGCAGGCCGACGGCTTTCTCTTGTTCTGGATGGACCCGAACCACCCGGACTACAAGGAACGATGGCTGGGCATGAGCGACCGTTACGCATTCGAGGAGGTGATGCATCCCGCCAGCGAGGAGGATCCGTCGGCCTGCCGAAGCCAGCTTCGAGTCTATGAGATGGAGCGCTTTCCCTTCACCCTGGGCGGCGTTTGCTGGATGCTTCCCAGCTCGGACGCGCTGCATCAAGAGAAGGAGTTTCTGGGGATCTACCGCAAGGATGAGCCCTTCATGGATGATGAGGTCGAGGTCTACGGGCGGACCATCGAGCTTGGCGATCTGCTCCGAGGCATTCGCACCATCGACCTCGGGTTGCAGTACTATCCCGTGGGCCTGTGGATGGAAGAGGGAGAGGCCGAGCCTCCCGTGCTCGTGGGGGACGACCACGGGGCAAACTGGGAGAGTGGCTCGCTGATCAGCTTCGAGGACTACCTCGAAAGCCTCCTCCACAGACACTTCACCCTGGCCGCCCGCAAAGAATTGGTCCACGTCGTGACGCAGAAGGAGGCCCACTGGCAGGAGCGGATGTCGGAGCAGCCCATCGAGGACCTCCTCCATGAGCCCCCGGAGCCTATGGATACGGCGGGGGGAACCTTCGAGGTTCGCGTCGAAACGATCGAGGACTGCGACCAGACCACAGCTCGGGGTATTCTGATTCATGCCAACGCCGACCGGTTCTGGCGTGGAGCGGCGAAGTTGGGGCTGCTGAGCACGGACCTGGAGAAGAGGCTCGATTGCACCGATATCCACGGCAACCCGATGGCCATCAACCCCTCGGCAGAGACGCGGATCGCCACGGATGCCACAGAGCTTCGCAGACAAATCGCCGAGGTGACCGCGGATATCAATGGCATGACCATGAAGGACGTGCGCAAGCTATGCGGTTCCCACGGGTTCTATCTCGAGAAGAAGACGAAGACGGTCTTCAAGGAGGCGATGTTCGCTGACTTTGATCAGCCCGTGGACCACGTCGTGGTGAGTGTGACCACGAAGTTCGACCTCGATTCGATTCGGGTGCCCACCAACGAGAAGGCGGACCGCATCCTCTTCAGCCGCTGGCGCACCCAGGCACGAGGCATTGCCCGGCGCGAAATTGAGAACTTTGGCACCGTCGCGGCCATCCCCGAGTCTCGACAGAGCTCGTACACGAATCAAGCGGCCAGGTTTGATCTCGTGATCGAACACGATGAGTTGACCTACGTCTTCGATCTCATCGTGCACAAAGGTCACGACCTCGAGGAAGGTCGGGTGATCGTCACCGACGATCACGTGAAAGACTACGACTGGTAGGTGTCGGATACGCTTTATGTACGACGACTCAGTAGTCGTACGGACGTATCACGCTTCCGACGCATTTCTTCGTGGCAGCGCAGGGGTCCGAGCTGGTCGGAGACGAAGTCTCGAGCCTGACCAAGACCGGGGAAGGGCTCGCTCCTCATATCTCTGATGAGCTCCTCAGTCCTCGATCTCTTGAAGTGTATCCTGCCGATAGGCATCGGCGGTATCGAAAAAAGACAGGGTCGATAGAGCGAGAACCACGGCAACGATCGCCGCAGGAGCGAGGATCAACATGCAACGGACCCCGTCGAGGAGCACTCTGCGACTGAAGGGACGACCGGGACTTCTGAGGAGGACGACCAGAGAGAGGGACGCCAGCCCCACCAGAGCTGCTGCCGCGAAATAATGGTGGGGCCAGAGCAGCCAGAGGGCGAGCTCCATCGTGGCGGGATCTTCCGACAGCGATGGGATGTCATGAGAAAAGAGTGAGCCCTGTCGAAGCCAATGTATCGACTCGTGGAGCGCCATGGAAGAGGTCGCGGCGACCACGGCCAGGGCGCCCAAGAGAGCGACCGTCCATCGATCCGAGGCAAGGCGGTCGTTCTCCTGCGGATCCTCAGTGAAGCAGAGACCGGAGAATGCGATGGAGAGGCCACTTCCGACAAAGAGCAGGGGCATGACAATAAGCCAGCCACCCCACGTCGTAGACCAGGCAATTTGGTACCAGATCAACACAGCCGCAAAGACCAGGGCCCCCATGAACAGACTCAGCCCGGCAGCGATGGCGGGACCCAGCTTCTTCCACCGACGCTCTGGGCCACACCGCAGGATGGAAGAGATCGCACAGCCCGCGGCCCCCCCGAGTGCGCAGACCGTAACGCCCGTCGCGGCGTGTAGTGGAGTGAGAAGGAGCAGGGGTAGTCCGCTCTCCATCGCCGTCTTCAACGCCCTCATCTCCACAATCGTGGCCATCCCTCCCACGGAGAAGACCGCAGACGGGCCAATCCACCAAAGAAACGGCGCTACCCGTCGCCCCCGGGCGTTGAACACTGCCAGGACAAGGATCCCGATCATGGCCAGGAAGAGGACTCCCGCCACGAGATAAGACCAGATCCCGCCGCCGTGGAGAAACTCCGTCATGAGAACCCTGTGTTCGTCAAGCGAACGGCCACACCCCTACCAGGCGGAACCGTTGAAGTGGGAAAGGGTTTGGCCCATACTCAGGGTTTGCCGGGACTTTGATCGCTCCGAGGTTGAGATGAATGGGAGAAAGCCTGAACAGGTAGTGGTGTTTTTCGTTATGGTCGCGATGGTGAGCGGCGTGAGCCTGGTGGCGCTGGCCTGTGATCCTGCGCCATATTATCTGTCCTCCGTTGACACAAGCAATGCGCCGGGCTGTCTGACTATCTTATCGTTTGGGGCGGAGAACCGACCAGAAACGTTTGGGTTTCGGGTCGACAATCAATGCGAGGAGTCCGTCGTGTTTCGCCACCTGCAGTGCGGTGAGGACTGTCTGGAGGACTTCGAAGTCAATGCTGGTGAAAACACCCTGGTGCCGATCGCCGACTTGGAACCATTCAAGTCCCAGGTGGATCACTTCCAGTGGACCCTTGGCGAAGACCAGGGAGAGCTTCAAGTGGAGTCGTTTTTCTTTCCCTACGAAGAGAACCCCTGCAAGGGGTGGAACCAGGAGTCGGGTGGCACCGGAGCCGACGCCGGGGGCACCGATGACTCATCCCTGAAGTGACGCAGGGCATGGACCGTTACTCAGCTTGCGGAGTGTCCTCGGCGTCCACAGAGCGGCGTTCGCCAACGTGGACCTCCATGACTCCGATCGTGGTCGGCCAGGTCACGATGGTAAGTTCTTGAACTTCATCGGGCCCTCGTACCTCGATGTCGAACTTCATCAGGTGGGCGTTGAGCGGACGGGTTGCGGTCACGTGCACGGAGGGGTCATCGGGGAAGGTGGGAAGAGCCTGTTGCAACGCTCCTCCGTCCTGGCCGAAATCGCTGCTTCGGCGAAGATATCTGGCGGCGGTCTCCCAGTCACCGTTCACGAGATGAGTGGCAAAGTCGGAAATCACATACCCCATTCGCTGGCTCATCAGATCATCGGTCCTGAGGTGCCACTCCCAACCCTCGATGACAGCCCGAAGGTCGGAGCGTTGACCCTTCACGGTCATTGCAACGGTGAGGGCGAGCTCCTCCCCGGTGGTAGGGGACAGAAAATATGTGGTCCCGCTCCAGTTCACTTCTTTGGGATCGAAAAGAAAGTATTCCTGCCAGGTGGTGGCGTCTTCGAGGTCGGAACGTTCGATGGAGACGGGGAAGGGCATACTCCAGCCCAATTGGGCTTCATACTTCGCGATCTCCGCACGAAGCGTTTCAGGTGAATGATGAGCACGGGCCGCCTGCCCGAGCATCTCGTAGGCGGTTTCGGCGTCCCCCTCTTGAAGAGCCCGAGCGAACTCGTAGGGGACGGTGGTCACCTCTCGACCGGCGAGTTCAGCGTCATAGAGATTGGCGGCGCAGGTGATGGCCTGAAGCAGGCCTACCGCATGGGCTATCCCGACCACCACGAGCACGGCAGCGAAGCAACCCCCCAGCACCATCAGAATCTTTCGCCGTTTCTCGGTGGGAGGTTGATTTCCGGGTTGCATAGTGCCCTCGATCACTCGCATCTGGGTGAATGTGCCGCCATCCGGTTCGACGCCCCTGAGGTTCAGAAGCTGGAGCATGCCGGGCGGATCACCTGCGAAGTGTATCGTCGATTCATCGGCGTGCAAAGGCTGACTATCACCATTTCCCGCTGCGAAGGCCTTTGTCCGGAGCGATTACAACGCTGGTGGGCAGGACTTCTTCGTGGCAGCATGGCGGCACCGACGACGGGCCTCCCGGGATTCGCGAACACTACGATCCAGGTTACTTTGCTGCCTTCGTCCGAGATCCGGACGGCTACAGGCTCGAGGCTGTGGTGCACGAGATCGTCGAGTCTGCAGAGAACCCCCAAGAAGGTTTCTGGCGCGCGCTCTCACATTACCGAGACGAGCTCGTCATGAAGGTGTGAAAGAAAAAGCGGTTAACCCGTGGAGGGTTAACCGCTTTTTTGTAGTCGGGGCGACTGGATTTGAACCAGCGACCCCTTGCTCCCGAAGCAAGTGCGCTACCAGGCTGCGCTACGCCCCGATGGTCCCGGCTCGGTCTCAAGGTGGGTCAGCGCGGGGGTAACCCGCCGAGCGAGGAAAAGGTGTATACGAGGGGAGAACTTCGGTGTCAAGATCGCTATTCCGCGAGATGGAGGCGCGGGCAGCCAGGCTCGGCGGCTTGATGGTCTGAGAAGACATCGCTACAAGGGGTGTGGCTCGTCTCCCGAGGGACGTAGCCTTCCGGTCTCAGGAGCCGAAGATGGCTATCGATGGAGCACATTGGGGTCCGTTCGCCTCGACCTTCGCCAGGCTTGGTCGCGGGGTAGGAGTCTGGGTTGTGGCGATTCTGGTGGCGGCGGCGTGCTCATCCACGGAGAGAGAGCGGGAGTTTGTGGAGGTCGTCCCCGACGCGGGCGCCGACGAGGTGAGCGACGTCGGTGGGGACGGTGGGCCCGATGGCATGGACGCGGAGGAGTCGGCCGATGATGCCTCGTCCGCCGAAGATGCCTCGGACGAGCCGGAGGTCTTCGCGCCGCCCTTCGACGATAGTCTGCCCCTGGGGGGAGCGCGGCCCGCGGAACTCGTTTTGCCCTCGAACTACGACAGGGGAGCGCAGTGGCCCCTGGTGGTGATGCTTCACGGGTACGGTTCGTGGGCGGGGTTTCATCGGACCTACTTTGGGTTTGATGAGGCGGCGGAGCGGCATGGGTTCATCGGGGTGGCCCCGAACGGCACCGTGGATATCATGCAGAATCGGTTCTTCAGCGCCACGGAGGCGTGCTGTGACCACTACGGCACTGGCGTCGACGACGTGGCCTACCTCACGGAGCTCCTGGACGAGATCGAGGAGCGGCTGGCCGTAGACTCGGAGCGGATCTACTTTCTGGGACACTCCAACGGGGGGTTCATGAGTCTGCAGATGGCCTGCGAGCTCGGCAGCCGAGTGCGGGCCGTCGCCAGCCTCGCCGGGTCGAGCCACCTGAACGCCGACGACTGCCGGGCTCCGGGGGAGACCTCGATCCTGCAGATCCACGGGACGGCCGATACGGTGATCCCCTACAGCGGCGGTTTCCTGGGGCTGAACGCCTTTCCCGGAGTGGAGACGGTGAGCGCCCGGTGGGTGGAGAGGCTGGAGTGTGAGGAAGGCCCGGACGCCCTGGAAGAACTGTCGCTGGTCTACGAGATCCCCGGCGATGAGACAGAGCGCCAACGATGGTCCGGGTGCCGAGAGGGTCGGGTCGTGGAGCTATGGCAGATGAACCTGGTGCCACACCTTCCTACGTTACGGCCGGAGTTTATGGACCAGGTGGTGGAGTTTTTCGAGAGCCATTGAGGCGGAGGCTGGCGAGATGAAAGCGATCGTGCTGATCGTGGCGGTGGTGGCGCACTTCGTGGTGCCCCTTTTCTTGATCGCCTGGACCGGGTTCAGCCGGGCGAAGTCGCGGGCCTACTGGCTCTGCGTGGCGGCGATCACAGCGCTGGTGCTCTTGTTGATGCATGTGGCCGGGGCGGGCTGGAGCCTCTTTGGGTTTTACTGGCCCTTTGTACTGTGGGCCCTCTTCGTGCTGGGGATCGGGCGGTTCTCGTCACGGACGCTTGGCGAGTTGCCCTGGTGGCCGACTACAGTGGGGGGCTGGATCGGGGTCGCTGTGGTGTTCTCGGTGGCGATCTTTATGGGCACGTCATTACCTGCTCTCTACGAGGCCCGGGTGGTCCCCGACGAAGTCGTAGAGCTGCGGTGGCCCATGCGAGGCGGGACCTATTTCGTGGGCCATGGGGGCTCCCACGAGGTGATGAACCACCACTTCCCGCACTCCGGTCAGCGGTACGCGTTGGACGTGGTGAAGCTGAACTCCTTTGGGTCCCGGGCCCGGGGATTGATGCCGGAGGACCTGGAGGCGTACGAGATCTGGGGGGAGCCGGTGTACGCGCCCTGCGCCGGCCAGGTGGCGACGGCCGTGGGGGACCAGCCGGACTTCACGCCGCCCGAGCGAGACCCCGAGTTTCCACCGGGCAACCACGTGACCCTGTTTTGTGATGGGGCCACGGTGTTGTTGGCTCACTTGAGAGAGGGGAGCCTGGAGGTGGAGGCCGGCCAGGAGGTGTCCCTGGGGCAGAAGCTCGGTGAGATCGGCAACTCGGGGAACACCACAGAGCCCCATCTGCATATCCACGCCGTGCGCGGCGAGGTGACGGACCTGGAGGAGTTGTTGAGCACCGGGGAAGGGATCGGGATGCTCTTTGAGGGGCGGTATCTGCTGCGAAACCAACGGGTGTCGATCCGGTAGTCAGGAGTCGCTCAGGCGACGGACCAGCTCGGGGGCAGCGTCCTCCCACCGAGGGTAGCGAAACGCGAACCCCGCGTCCGTGAGCCGCCCCGGGATGACTCGTCGGCTCTTGAGGACGAGTTCGGCGTCGGTGCGAAGGAAGACGGCGCCGAGGCGGACCATCCAGGCCGCGGCGGGGAGTCCCACTGATATCCCGAGGGCGTCGCGGAGGGTAGCCATGTGCTCCCGCTGGGGGAGGGGGCTCGGGGAGGCCAGGTTCACGGGGCCTTCGAGGTCGTGGTCGAGGAGAAAGTGCACGGCCCGGGCGAAGTCCTCCTCGTGGATCCAGGAAACGTACTGATCGCCACCGGCGATGGCGCCCCCGAGGCCCTTGCGTGTGAGGCCGCAGAGGACGCCGAAGACGCTGTCCGGGGTGGGGCTCATGACCATGGCGGTGCGCAGGGCGACCTTGCGGGTGCTCGGGGTGTCTGCCTCCTGTTGGGCCGCCTCCCAGGCCTGGGCGATCTCGACGCTGTAGGCCCAGTAGTCGGGGACGTCCGGTTCGTCGCCGCCGATGATGCCCCTGTGTTCGTCGTTGGGGGCGTCGAATCGATGAGCGTAGATGGTAGCCGTGCTCATCTGGAGCCAGACCGGTGGGGGGTTCTCAGCGGCGGCGATGGCCCGGCCGATCACCCGGGTGGAGTCCACCCGTGAGTCCATCATCTGGCGGAGGTTTTCCTTGGTATATCGGCAGTTTACGCTGCGTCCGGCGAGGTTGATGATGGCGTCGGCGCCGTCGATGTGGTCGAAGTAGGGGCCGGGGGTTTTGCCGTCCCACTGGAGGAGGCGTTCGCCATGGGGGCCCGTGCCTTCCTGGCTGCGGCTCAAGACGACGACGTCATGTTGGAGGTCGCGAAACCACTTGATGAGGACCTGGCCGACTTCGCCGGTGCCGCCGGGGATGATGATCTTCATGGGGTCTCCTGTGGGTCGGGGTTATATGGTCTTGGGTGGGGATATGCAACGGCTGTTCCAAGTGGTGGGCCGCCCGTTCGGTGGGCTCCCCAACGGGAACCCCGACCGTGAACGAAGACACATGAAGAGCCCCCTTTCACCCACTCGATCCGGTTCAACCGAGGGGCGCATAGAATAAGGGCGTAAGGGATTTCGGAGGATTTTGATCGCAAGAAATGAGTTCCGGGTGA
>SKON01000314.1 GCA_007120035.1 Myxococcales bacterium | reverse complement strand
GCTCTTCTCCCGGCTCGACCTCTCCGGGGGCTACATGATTCGTGACTATCTGGAGATCGGCGCCAACGCCGGCCTGGTCGGTCGTCGGGTCCAGCGAGGAGAGTCCGACGCCGCCACGGAAGCGCTCTTCGCGGTGCAGCCCTTGGCCCGGTATCACCTGCCTGTGACGCACCGGTTCTCGGCCCACGCCCATGTATCTGCCGGTGGTTTCTACGGGCGAAGCACCCGAGAGATCACGGCGATCGTGCCCGACGAGGGTCCACAGGAGTTCGACGCCCGCACTACCACCCGGGGGATCATCGTCTCCGGCGGGGTAGGGGCGGGCTACCGAATTTCCGAAGAGCTTCAGGTGAGGTTCGGCTTCGACGCCACGTGGATCTGGGGGCGGGAGCAGGTCCCTTCTTCCGAAGAGTCATTGGTCACGTCGACGAATCACCTCGGGGCGACCATCGGGGCTCGGTACTTCTTCTGAGCCTCATCGCGCGCCACCTCTGTAGCGGAGCCAGGTGATGGCCGTGGTCACGGCCAGAAACCCGACCGCGGCGAGACTGACCGCCGCGGCGACGTTCGGGGGGAGGGACAGGAGCGGATCCAGAGAGGTGTCCGGGTGGAAGTCGATCGTATTCCAACGCTGACCTCCCTGACGGTGCGTTCCGTGGACCCGCTCCGCCGTGGTGATCAGCTGATAACCGGCCAGCAGAAGAAGTGCAGTTACGGAGGCGCCAACACCGACGACGGTCCTCATTATCAAATGAAGCATCGGCCCTCGTGACGGACGGATATCCGCAAGATCTTTGCGATCCGAGGGAAAGTACACGTCCACCGTGGTGCCGTCGGGATATCTCTGAAGCTCACCAGCCGCACCGGCCAGGTCGGAGTACACCGTCCTTCGGTTGATGGGCGCATGAAATCTGTTCGTGCCACCGGAGGAATACTCGACTACGATCCAGGGGTGGAAACTCCCATTGTCGTCCTGAACAAACCGGCCGACGACGCGACCCTGGGTCTTCTCCCTCCGCACGCTCGCCGGGTGAGGTGGTCTCGACCACCACAGAAGCCAGAAGGGCACGAAGAAAAGAAAGATGGCTACAGGCCCAACGGATGCGATAAAGACGATCGTGAAGGTTGGCCCCGAGTTCCAAGCCTCTGGGACTCTCTCCAAGAGCAGGTCGAAGCCCACCACAGCGAGGACGACCATCGCGAAGACGTGGAGCAATGGAAGCAGGCGGGAGCTCTGCGGCAGCTCATCTGCAGGTGTGGACACATGCCCCCGTTTGACCTCGACCTGTTCCGCCTGCGGCGGTTGCTGAAACTCGGCGTTCATCGTCTTTCACGGAGGGTCTCGCGCAGCTCGCCGGCGGTCACCTCCGAGCCCAGGGGCCATTCTTCTCGCACTGTTCGCGTGGTGCCCCGACGACGCACGTCAACCAGCAACCAACGGGTGAGCTGGCCGTCGTGTTCGAAGTGGAGGTCGACCCAGGTGTCCTCCCATACTTCGCGGCCTGATGGCCCAAAGAGGGGGACTCGCAGGTATACGTAGGGGCGGTCTACGAAGCCACTTGTCTCCTCGTCGAAGGAGACGTTGGAGTAGGCCAGGATCATCGCCTGCCAGTCCGGGCGGGGCAGGCTGGCGAGGGCCGAGCCGGGGACCTGGGCGTTGAAGAGATCCGTGGCGAGGGTCAACCCGATGGGTTCGCCACCGGGGCGGCCGGTGTACTGGAGACGAGTCGTGCCGAGCGGACCGGCAAGCTCGTAGATCCGCTGGAACCCATGGGGCGCAGGTCTTTGATCTTGGTGGGCCTGTGCTTCGCTCGGGAGCAGGCTCACCACGCTGAGGGAGGTAGAGAGCAAGATCACGAGCAGGAGCGGAGATCGCATCATAACGCCTTTTGAACAACCAAGTGCCAATCAGAACACTACCGGGTGGGGGATAATTCCCTGTTCGGGCTCTAGAGGCAACGAAAGGCGCAGTAGTCGCCGTCGGCGGTACAGGAGATCCCGACGAAGTAGGTGAGATCCTGTGTGGTCTCGATCGAGCACGGCCTGCCATCGATGGACTCGGGATCGTTTCCGAAGGATGTTGAACTGGGAAGTGGCCCAGCTCGCCGGGTCAGATTGCCCTCGTGAAGCCACCCAGAATCATTGGCGTAGGTGAAAGGTCGGTAGCCAATGAATGACAGCTCGAAAGGGCACTCGAAGGTGCACTCACCGTCTTCATCGGCCGGCGCTGGAAGCGGACAGAGTCCATGGGACGCCGGGAGTTCTCCATCTCGCCAGCAGGTGACGTCTCGGGTCAGCGTACCGTCGTTCTCCACCTCGTCGCAGACCGCATCTGTGCATTGCCAGTCCCCGGTCTCCCACTCGAACACCGATTCGGGCCCCATGCACTCGCCATAGAAACGCATCCCGGTGATCTGTAGCGTCGTTTGGAATGGGCCGTCGGTGTCAAAGTGTAGCCTGTGTCCGATGAACGGTCCTGCCAGGTCGTCGTCGCGTAGGTCGATATGGATGGGTTCGGAGGGGCTTTCGTCGGAGATGTCGACGCTCATTAGAGTGATGGCGTTGTCTCCGTTGGCTGGTAAAGCCCTCACCTCGATCTCACCAGCTTCTGGGCCATCAGGGCTCGACAGGAACGACCCCCTCGGGCCCCTCGAGAACGATGTGTTGGATCCGCATCGGGCATGGCCACTCCTTTCCGAGTGCAACCCAGAAGGGAATACCAATGAACCCGTTTACAGACGTGGACGTCTCAGGATCATCGTCGAAGGCAGAGTCGGCGTCCGTGATGTTGCTGAAGAGCACTCCGCCGAATTCGCTCATCACGACCGGGATCTCCGCCCCGTCGTGATCGCAGAACACCGCCGGTTCGTCGCAGTCGACAGGCTCGCCAACATCAGGCTCCCCCACGTCGGGATCTCCCACGTCGGGATCCCCCAGGCCGGGATCCCCCACGTCGGGCTCGCCAACATCGGGATCCTCCGTGTCGGGCTCGTCCACGTCGGGCTGCGCGACGTCCTGCTCTCCTTCGCCAATGTCGAAGTATGAGGCGTCTTCGCCAGCGTCCCGATCGGGAAGACTACCCGGCGCCAGGCCGTGATCCATGATGTTGCACGCGCACAACAATGAGATAGACAGCAAAGCCAGAGAAATCCCCCGACTCTTCCAACTACTTTGCGTTTCCATGGTGTTAAGTATTGCAAGCAAGACCTCTGATCTCAAGGGTCCAATCCCTGTCGGCTGTTCATGAGCGACATGATTGCCAGGGAAGTGACCGCTGGTGATCCCAGTGGCGAGGAGACCTGGGGTATCTCCTTCGCCGCGGTTTCAGGATCATGGGGTCTCGTGGGCCGGGCACTGGTGGGCTTGGTCGATGGCGCCGGGGTCGTGCACCGGGTGTGTAGAGGCTCTGGGCGACGCTCCGGTGTGTCCGTGAGTCGTCCGCAGCCCTCGTCCCACCATTGGGAGCGCCCGACGAAGATCCGCGACAGGTGATCGGGCAGCACCCTTCGCTCCGAGTCCCATCGATGGGGCGGCGGAGCCAGGAGGACTCCTTTGAGGAACCGTTGCACGTCTCTGTAGCCCTGTACCCCGAGCCCGCCGGGATACGCTAGAAGTCCCCGAACTTCTTAGTCCTTCTGGCGGACAGGACGTAGAGGAGCAAAAGTGCGAGTCCGGCGAGTCCGGAAACGGAGATGGCGATGATGCCCTCCTGGGCTGGGGTGTGAGCGGCGCCAAAGGCCACGCCGGCGAGAAGGACCCATGTGAACAAGGCGGTCAAGAGGTGGTTCGTGGTGTTGCTCAGGGCTCGTGAATCGCGACTGGAAAGGATCGTCGCGACGATGAACGCGAGGATCACTGAGATTGTGAGGAGGAGGGTTCGCCAGAGCAGGGCGGAGCTGCGGATCTCTGCGCGCGCCCTGGCGAGCATCTGTTCCGCTGTGTGGCGGCCCGGGAGGATCATGCTGAAGGTCCCCGTGGAGGTCTGGATGGGGACGGCCATCCCGGGCTCTGCGGCGGCCAGGACAGACACCTCCTGGAGTGGAATGTACCTGTAGGTGATCCGAAGATCTCCCACCCGAGGCTGGGTCGGAGTGCCCCGGAGATAGACCTGTCGTTCTCGATCCGATGCCTGGCGGTACTCGGAGAGGATGCTTAAATCAACCTCTTGAGGTTGGGGGGAGTACTCCTCCTGTGGGAGTTCTCGGATGAGCGTTGTCTGGAGGTGGAGGTCCCCGATTCGGGCTCCCGGGCCGGGGTAGCTGGAGGCTTGAATCGGGAAGCCGCCGGGGTTCCGGCGCCCCTGGCGAAATCGAGAGGAGTCGACAGGGCTGGAGCGCCACTCCTGACGGTAGGTGGTACGGTTCTCGCTGTCCGTGTGGCGGGTCCACTGATACATCTCTACGGATCGCTCGAGGAAGAGAGCATCCACGGTGAGCCCCAGCTCGCGGTCCTCGATCGGTCGGTCCACCTCTGCCTCTCCCGTGAGGTGCACGACCCGTTGGCCGGAGAGTCCTTCCCCGACCAGAGCCGCTTCCACCTCGCCGAGCATCGCGAGCCGGTTCGCGTAGCTCGACTCCGTACCCCAGAGCACCCCGAGACAAACCACCACGAGGAGTAGCAGCGCGCCGATCGCGGTGATATGACCGGAGTTCAGGTCGAAACGTTTCATACCGTCGGTTCCGAAAAGTAGGCCCATGGCATTCAAGACATTATGGCAGGCATCCAGGACGCCGTCGACCAACGGTGGTGCATGGAGAGGGTGTTATCGAGAACTGGAGGGTTCTTACCCCGACCAATCGGCACACGTTCGGGGTAGTGCCCACGTGGGCCCTGGGCACGGATTTTGCTTGCGAGATCCCAGGCGTACGCTGAATGTGACTGAGTCCGATTTCGAAGCTCCCGAAAGGAGAATCTGATGTCCAAGAAGCTTATGGCCCTCGCTACCCTCTCGATGTTCACCGTGACCATCGCCGGTTGTGGCGACGAGCCGACGCCCTTCGTGCCCCCCGACCCGCCGGGGCAGACTATGGCGAGCCCGCTGGACCGGGACATGAACCCCGACGTAGATGAGGCCACTCGGGCGCAACTCAGCGCAGACAACGGTGAGTTCGCCTTCGCCCTCTTTCACCAGATCCGAGAAACCATGGGGGAGTCTCATAACACCTTCTTTTCGCCTCACTCCATCTCCATCGCTCTGGCTATGACCTACGCCGGGGCCTCGGGGCAGACCTACGAGCAGATGGGGGAGGTGCTTCGCTTCCGGCTCGTCGAGGAGGAGCTCCATCCCGCGTTCAACGCCCTGGACCTGGATCTAGGCACTCGGGGAGAGGCCGACGTGGACAATCCTCCCGTGTTGCGGGTGGTCAACCACAACTGGGCACAGGAGGGCGAAGAGTTCTTCGACGATTTCCTCGAAGTCTTGGCCGTGCACTACGGCGCCGGCCTGCAGATGGTCGACTTTCGGGAGTCTCCCGACGCCGTGCGTCAGGAGATCAACGGATTCATCAGCGAGATGACCCAGGGGCGCATCAACGAACTACTCGGACCGGGAACGGTGTCCTCCAACACTCGCCTGGTCTTGACCAACGCAATCTACTTCCTGGCGGACTGGCACTTCTCGTTCGATGAGAGCGACACGTCGACGAGGCCGTTCTTCAGGGCCGATGGCGAGTCCGTGGACGTTGACATGATGCGTAACAGGGCGAACTACGGGTTCTTCGTCGATGAGCGGACCCACGCCGCGGTCCTGGACTACGCGGGCCGCGATCTCGCGTTCGTTGCGATGAAGCCGGCCAACGCCGCCGAGCTCGACGACTGGCTCGAAGATCTGGACGCAGCGCATTTCCACCACGTCGTAAGTGAGACGGGGCGTGAACGAGGTACGGTTCGCCTCCCGCGGTTTCAGATCGACGGTGACTACGACGTGAAGGGCCTCTTCGCGGCGATGGGGTGGACCGTCTTCAACGAGCTGGACCGAATGTCGAGCCTGATGCTCTCCATCGCCGAGATCATCCACAAGAGCTTCATCCTCGTCGACGAGGAGGGAACGGAAGCGGCGGCCGCCACGGGCGTGGTCATCGTTGAGGACAACGACGCCCCTGAGCCTGGCATCAGCATGACCTTCAATCGCCCCTTCGTGTACGCCATCTACGACAAACCGACGGAAACGATCCTCTTTCTCGGGGCGTTGATGGATCCCTGAGGGCCAGCTCGCGGGTCCTCGGTCCCATTCTCGTCGGGCGAAGCAGCGGTTCTGTACGAAGGTGGGTGGAGTCTCGGCACCTTCGAGGAGGGCGCGGAGCTGCTCGGCGGAGACGTTGCTACCGCCCAGGTGGGTGCACTTTCCGGCGCGGTGCAGCTCTTCCATGGCGCCCCAGTCCTCCCAGTCGGCCTCGCCAAGGCCCTCCCGCTGCGAAGGGCCCGGACCATGAAGCGGCTTACGGTTATGGGCCCGGGGTCAAGGGGCGGAACCTCTCAGGAACTCTCAGGAGGCTATCGGGCGGTTTGTGGTAAGGTGGGTGTTCAGGCAGGCGTTCATGGCAGGTGAAGCCGACAAAGGAGGTGCATGGTGAGGGTCTCTAGAAACATTGCTCTATGGCTGATGATCGCGGCGCTCAGTGTCACCACGGCCTGTGGTGGAGAGGGCCTGAGTACGACCACGGCCGGAGAGCTCTCTGTGGAGCCAGGATCGCTGAGCTTTCCCCGGGTCGTCCTCGGCGAGTCGGCGACGTTGCAGGTGACGCTCCGCAACACGGGCTCGGAGACGATTCGCCTGTGGGAGAAAGAGCTCATCCCTGCTTCTGATGCTACGGTCAGCACTCTCACTGTGGATGGGTGGCCTGGTGAGGAGGTGCAGCTCTCCGACGGAGAAGCTCTGACGTTGTCGGTCACCTATGCTCCTCAGGGAGCGGAGGTGACGGCGGGGGCCCTGACCTTTTCTACGAACGTCAGTGGACATCCCAGGGTGGAGATTCCCGTGCAGACCCGTTCGATGCGGCCGGAGATCGTGGCCACGGGCACCGTGAGCTTTGGTGACGTGGCGCCGGGAGCGCCGGTGTGGCAGATGGCGACGATTCAGAACGTGGGCTCTCTGCCGCTGACTATCGATGAGATTCAGGCTCCGGAGTTCCCCTTCTCGTTGACCTATCCCGACAGCGAAGGCGCCGAGCCCGACGACGACTCCTCGGACGCCCACACCTCGCTCGCCCCCGATGAGACGGCTTACGTGCGGGTGTGGTTCGCGGCCCAGAGGAGTGATCTGGCTGTAGGGGAGGTGGTGATTCGCTCCGATGACCCCCTTCGGCCCGAGGTCACCATGCACCTTCTGGCCAACGGCGAAGTGCTCGCCTGTGAGCCCGATCATGAGTTCGAGGAGTTCGAGGATCGCTGGGACATGGACCCCGAGTTTCCTGAGGAGTACTACGAGTACTTCGCTTCCCAGGATTGTCAGGACGCGCCGGCCCCGTCGTGTAGCGGCGACGCCCGGGTGGTCTGGAGCAGCCCGGGGTATTGCCTGGACGGGATCTGCTCGTTCTTCTCCCAGGTACATGAGTGCCCCGGGGAGACGATCCGGTGCGAGGGAGACGACCTCCTGGTGGAAGCCGGGTACTGCCTCGACGGGGAGTGCCACACGGAGCAGACCATTGAGCCCTGTGACGGTCCTCCTGTGACGATCTGTGTCGACGCAGACGACTTCTTTGGGGAAGATCTGGATTATGCAGACCTCTTCGACCAGGAGGACTTCGATTGGGATGACCTGGACGAGGGCAAGGTGATGGCCGTCTTCACACCTGTCGGTACGTGCAGCGATGGGGCGTGTGACTTTGAGCTGGGCTTCGAGGTCTGCGATCAGGGCTGCGACCCGGATCTGAATGTTTGCGCCTGTCCGGAGACCTGCGAGGAGCCCCCGCCGTCGTCGTGTGTCGACGCGGACCGTGCTCTGGTCTATGCCGTTCCCGGGACTTGTGACGCAGAGGCTGGCGAGTGCGTGTACGAGGCAGAAGAGTTCGAATGCGCCTACGGCTGCGATCCCGACACTGGCGAGTGCGCCTGTCCCGCCTGCGACGACCCGCCGCCGTCGAGCTGTGATGGCG
>SKON01000047.1 GCA_007120035.1 Myxococcales bacterium | reverse complement strand
CGCGGTGGGAGCCGGAGACGATCGTGTTCTCGGGGGTGACCGACTGCTATCAGCCGCTGGAGGCGTCCTATGGGATCACCCGGGCGTGTCTGGAGGTCTGCGCGATACGGCGCAACCCGGTGGGGATCATCACGAAGGGGTCGCTGATCCGGCGAGACGTGGGGATCCTGGCGGAGATGAGCCGGTGGTCGGGGGCGCGGGTGTTCGTGAGCATCCCCTTCGCCGACGACGCCGTGGGGTGGGCTCTTGAGCCCATGGCGAGCGCGATCTCGCAGCGGTTCAAGACGTTGAAGGTGTTGTCCGAGGCAGGGGTGGAGGTGGGGGTGAGCGTGGCGCCGATGATCCCGGGGCTGACGGATCGAGATCTGCCGGAGATCCTGGAGCGGGCCTTTGAGGCCGGGGCCCGGTGGTCGTTTATGCAGATGTTACGGCTCCCGGGGCCGGTGGTGGAGATCTTCGAGCAGCGGCTGCGGGCCCACCTGCCGGAGGCTGCCGACCGAGTGTTGGGAGGGGTCGATGATATGCGGGATGGGCAGCGCCAGGAGGGGAGGTTCGGACGCCGAATGGTCGGCGAGGGGCCCCGGTGGGAGGCGACTCGCCGGCTCTACGAGACGACCTGTGAGCGGCTGGGATATCGGCGGAGCCGAGGCGCAGGGTTGAGCAGGTCGCACTTCCAGCGGGGGGGCCAGCAGCGGCTCTTCTGATCTTTGTGAAAGCCTGTAGTCTCTGTTAAACTTCGAAGAAGGAAACCTTGTATTCAGAGACAGGAAGTCACGATTCACTGCTCCAGGCCGCCGAATTTGGCGCCTTTGCCAGGTGTGGAAACGATGACGACGGAACACGGGAAGGATAGGGCGATGACTTCAAGGAACCGATGGCTCGCGGTCTTGGCCAGCTTGTTGGTAGCGGGAGGAGCCCTGTGGGGCTGCAACGGCGACGACGGCGGCAACGACGGTCAGAACTTCGTGTTCGACACGGACACGGGGGAAGAAGACGTCGAAGAAGACGTGGATCCCGGGGATCCCTGTGAGGACGTGGAGTGCGAGGAGGGGGAGATCTGTGTGGAGGGAGTGTGCCAGGGGATGGCGGATCCGGGATATAGCTGCGCGGAGCCCTATGACCTGGGGGTGCTGGACGGGGGGCTTCATACGTTGAACCCGAATCCGGGCCTGCAGCCGAACCTGTTGGCGACAGGATGCGCGGCGGAAGACGCGAGCCCGGAGGCGGTGATCCGCTTTGAGGTGGCGCAGGCGGCGGTGATTCACGTCAATACGGATCGTGCCTTCGAGGATATCCCAATCCCGGTGATGGCCAGGGAGATTCGGCAGGGAAGCTGTGTGAGCCAGGATGCGGCCGTGGAGTGTACGATCAATCCTCTCTCGGTGGAGGTGCAACCGGGGGAGGAGTACTACTTAGTGTTGGAAGCCAACCAGGGGATCGACATCAATGAGTTTGTGGTGGAGCTCGAGGTGCAGGAGTTGGCGTGCTCCCCGGCGGGTCAGCGGGTGTGTGAAGATGGAGAGGTAACGCTCTGTTTTGCGGGCATGGAAGAGAGGGTATCTCGATGCGCCGACGCATGTGACGGCGACGGGGAGAATTGTCTCGGGGATAGCTGTGCCAACCCCATCGAGGTGACGGCGTCGCAGACGTTCACGGGAGATTTCGGAGCCTACCGGAACGAGTTCGATTTCAGCGACTCTCTGAGCTGCTCGACGGAGGGGACGACGGGGGTGAATTCGCCGGGCCGGGATGTGGTGTTCCGGTTGCCCGGGCTGACTGCGGGAGACACGGTGGAGGTCGACAAGGGGGATCTGGGCGCCGCTGTGATCGGTTTGATGAGCAGCTGCTCGCAGACGCCGACCTGTGTGGTCGGGGATACTACTACAGGTGTCCTGACCTGGACGGTGACCTCCGATGGTGACTACTACGTGGTGATTTCGCCCCGGACGTCTGCCTCCGGGGAATTTACGTACTCCATTTCGATCGATTGAGGCGCCGAACGTGAGAAGAACGGTGAAGAGGATGTCGGGGTGGGCGGTGATGGCGGTACTGGTGTTCGGACTGTGGGCCTGCGGAGAAGACGATCCCAACGGCAATGGCAACGGGATCACCCTTGACCCCGACGCCGGTGGTGACGCGGACCCGGGACCGGATGTGGGGGATGTGGGGTCGGACGCCGAGGTCGACGACGTGGAGGTGCCCGATCCGGAAGACACAGAGCCCTATGATCCCGGACCTTCCTGTGTGGGCGGGGGATTGGGCACGTTGTCCGATGGGAACCAGCAGGAATATGAGACGAGGTTCTGGGACCTGTCGGACACCCCGTTTACGTCGGGGTGTTCCTTTGATGGGACCGGGAATTACGACGTCATGTCGTTTCGGGGTGGGGACCTGGGGACGTTGACGGTGGATGTGGTCAACGAGGCTGAGGTGGGTTTTGAGCTGCGCACGGTGGGAAGTTGTCCCGGGAACCAGCCCATGGGGTGTTTTACGGGGAGTTTCTCAGCGAGTGAAATCCTGTGGGACTACCGGTATTATGTGGTGATTCACCAGCTTGAAGCCGGGGAGGAGGCGGAGCTGGAGATTCGTTACGACTACGAAGAGCAGTGTGAGCCGGAAGGGGCCCGGCGGTGTGTGGACGGGGATCACGTCGAGCTGTGTACGGTGACCTTCTTGTCGCCCGATACGCCGAGGTGGCGAGAGTTCTCGTGTCCGGCGGGATGCGAGGAGGATCGATGCCAGGGGGACACCTGTGAGAATGCGTTGGTCGTGGAGGGGCCGATGCAGTTTGGCGGGCAACTCGGAGGGATGGCCAACGGGTTCGACGACGCGCAAGCGGGGAGTTGTCAGGGGGAGGGGGATGGAGCGTTGCCGGCGCGGGATATGGTGCTCCTGCTCTCGGGGTTGAGCGCCGGGCAGGAGGTTTCGATCGAGCTCGACGGTCCTCCGGTGGCGGAGAACGTGTTGATCCTGGTGCAGGAGAGCTGCGGAGCCTCCGAGAGTTGTGTGGCGGCCTATGAGGGAGAACTCGACGTGGTGTTTGAGGCGCCCGCGGCGGGGGACTACTACGTGATCCTCGATTCCCGGTCGGTGTTGGCCGGGGTGTTGGAGGTGTCCATTGACTTCCTGTGAGCGACGAAGCAACGGGAGAACGACGATGAATAGCTGGAACCGTAGAATGCTGGTGAGCCGAAGCGTGGCGGCACTGACGACGCTGATGGTGGTCTTAGCGGTGTCGCCAGCGATGGCGCAGCAGTGGCCCGTGGAAGACTATGATGAAGGGGTGGGCGATCGTGGTGCGAGCATGGGGCATACGGCGACAGTGGAGTTGGGATGGACACCGACCCCGGGGAACACTCTGATCGCGATCTCGGCTCATCGGGTGAGTTGGGATCAGGCGCAAATGGTGAACAGCGGTTGGAATAAGGCCTTGGAGATGGTCTTTGAGCCCGGGGACAGCAATCACCGGCGGGGGTTGGCGATGTGGTATCGCGTCGTCCAGGAGGATGAGCCCGAGGAGGTCACGATCACCTGGCGAAACGACGGCGACCTGACGGATGGAAATCGGGCCCATTTGGTACAGGTATTCGAGGTGGAGGGCCAGTGGATGTTGGACACCTCGGCGGCGGCGGCGAGCCCAGACGAATCGGTGAACTCCGTGGTGACAGGGGGCACGGCAGTGGCGAGCGAGACGCCGTCGCTGGTGGTGGTTACGCAGATGACCCGGGGAGATGGCGGGGAAGCGGAGTGGGACAATGGCTTTGAGACGGAAGAGCACTTCTTCGACGAGGAGGGCTCCGCCGGGGTGACGATGAACACGGGGTTCATGGTCAGCGAAGACCTGCAGTATTGGGAAGCCGAGGCGAGCTGGGGAAGCGCCACGGGATCGGCCATCGGGGCGATCGCCGTGTTCAAGCCATACGAGGAAGTAGAGTGGCTCTTCGATTGTGACAACGAAGAGAGCCACACCGTGGGGACTGAGAAGGGCCATGTGTATTTGATGCTTGACCGGTCAGGGTCGATGAGAGCTCTGTACTCGGAGATGTGTTGGGTGAACGTGTGTTGCTATGATGGCTTCTCCGATTCCTCGGTGCCCAACTGTGGGAATCAATCTACCTGTAGCGGTGCAGGAAACGAGCCGATCAGCAGCGCCAACGTGGTTGCAAGCCCGCCTGCGGCGACATCATTCCACGGCACGAACAACAGCATTCGATGTGGTCTCTGCAATTTCGACGATGTGGAGCAACCCTTCCAGGGTTGCTGTTTGGAAAAGGCAACGGAGTCCCAGATCAATGAGGGTGCTCCAGCATACGATCCGACGATGAGATTCGGAGCTTTTTGTGGAGATATCCTGTGGAATGTGGCGACGGCGTCGTTGCAGGACGTGCTCGTGACCCTGGAGGAGAGTCTCTACTTTGGACTCGGGCTCTTCTATGGAAATTCGAGCACCCCGACGCTAGCGGAGTCCGGTGATGGGCTGTCTGGGGCGGATATCGGCGCGCTGTTGGACGGAATCACCCCGAACAGTTGGACACCGACGCCGGAGGCTATGTATGCCATCGGCGATTCGGATACGATGGCGAACCCCGGGTCGGCAGGGATCCTGATCACCGATGGGATCCCCTTTAACGGCAGTGTCTTTCGGTTCGAACAGACCATTCAGGCCACCTGCGATGTCCGGGCCGCAGGTCATACGAATTACATCGTGGGTCTGGGAGGGGGGACGTTGACCTCGTTTAACAATCTGCAGGCAGCGGCGGCAGGGACGGGATGTTGCGGGCCCTCGGCCAACGCCGACTGCAGCAACGGAGTCGGCCAAGACCCCTGCGAGATGTCGACGGCAGAACGGATGGATCGAGACTTCTGGGACACTTGCTATGGGAGCTTTGCGGCGAATAACCAGACGGAGTTCACCAACGTTCTCTTGGATATTACGGGTACGATCAACTGCACTCTCCCCCTGGATACCTCTGATTGGGCGGACGGGTTGCCCAGCGATCCACGAGCGGTGAAGGTGTCGTTGGTGATGGCCAGCGAGCCCCTTCCGCAAGAGGTCCCCCACGTGAGTCACCCCGACGCTGATGGAGAGGGCTGGTACTTCGCCAACACGGAGCGGACTCTGGTGGCGCTGACCGAGCCCTATTGCTCCCAGGCCGCGAATGACGAAGAGGTCAGTGAGGTCCTGACCGATGTAGCCTGCTCTTGCGAGCATCAGTTCGCGGGCAACCAATGTCTGATCTCTCAGGTCGTCTCCACAGCGTGTCCGGTGGGCACGAAGGCCTGTAACCCGGACCAGACCTGGTACTGCGCCGGCCCTGCCGAGCCGATGCATGAGGACTGCCCGTTCTTTACCTGTCCGGAGTGGGAAGAGCCGCAGATCTGCCATACACACAACGAGTGGAGGTACCAGCATCACCCCAATGATCCGCAGTTTATCGAGGAGGGGGACTACGATGCTGATGAGGAGCCGAACCGGTGTCGGGTGGGGGTCCTCTCCTGTGAGAACGCCGATATTCAGTGTATTCCGTTCCAGCCGATGCCGGAGATCTGCGACGGGCGAGACACGGACTGTGACGGGGTGGTGAGTAATATCGAAGCCAGTTGGCAGAAGCCGCAGTTTGATGGCTTTGCGTCATTGGATTCGTTCACTGTGGAAGACGACTTCGACGTGGAGGGGGCGGCCTGCTTTGAACAGGACATGTGTCGATGCATGAGCGGGCCGGCGCCGCACTTTGGTGGGAGGGCGCTCATGAATGCCACGGGCCCGGTCTCGGAGGCGGAGGAGTATGAGGCGTTGCTCGAGGAGTATCACGAGTACATCAACTCCGGCGATGACGGGCTGTGCAGCTGTGTGGACTCGCTGTCGTACTGAGAGGCCCTGATTGTAAGTCGATAGGTCGGGTGCCTCGGGGGGGCAGGCTTCTCCTCTGGCGAGCGTGGGGCGCCGAGTATACGTGGGAGAAGGATGAGGAATTTGGTAGCGATGGTGGCGATGGTCGTAACGAGCCTGTGGGCGGTGGCGGCGCAGGCGGAGGACCTGGGCTGGTATTTCGGGTGTGAGAATAAAGAGGCCCACGAGGTGGACTCCAGCTGCATCCTGCCGCTGGAGCATGGCGGTTGGGTCGATGGTGTGCCCGACGATCCGAGCGCTGTGCGGTTGACGGCGCTTCCCGTGAACGGGGTCGAAGAGGTGGAGTTTTTGCACCGAGGAGTTTGAGGACTTCGCGCCTCTGGAGTCCTTTGCGGTGGCGAATGGGTTCGACGTCGTGGAGGCGGCGGCCTGTTTTGAGGAAGATTTGTGTCATTGCCCGCATGGCCCGGCGCCTCACCTGGGAGGGAGCGCGCTGCTCGACGGGGAACCGACGGACGAGGAGGAGTACGAAGCCTACCTTCGGGAGTACCGGGAGTACATGTACTCCGGGCTAGAGATGCCGTGCAGGTGCTTGTAGAGGTGATGGGTAGAGGGTCTTGAGAGGAGACGGTGATGGAGTCGCGATCGAGGACGGGATGGATCGTCGTGGTGTCACTGGTGGTGATGCCGGCGTTGGCAGGGTGTCCGGGAGAGGAGGAGCCCTTGGAGGCGGACGCCGGGCACGACGTAGGAGAGGAGGTGGGGCCCGAGCCGGACGTGGAGGGAGACGTGGGGGACGCCGGGGAGGATCCGGACGTGGAGGAGCCGGCGCCGGAGTATCCGCTGGCGACCTGTGATGGGCTGAATCCCGAGGTGTGTGCCTTTCCATGGCCGTCGAATCTGTATCTGGCGCCCGACGAGTCGACGGCGACGGGGTATCGGCTGCGCTTTGACCATCAGAGCCTGCCGGCGAACGCCGCAGGGGTTCATCTGCGGCCTGGTCTTGTGAGCCACCTGGACGGGTTCGACCTGGGGGTGCCGATCATGGTGCTCTTTCCGTCTCTGGACGGTTCGGGGTTGCCCGACGAGTATCATATCGAGGACTCCCTCGCGGGGGACGCGTCGATCCTCCTCTTCGAGGTCACGGGCGGTGGGTTGAGTCGGGTGCCCTACTTCGCGGAGCTCGACAGCCTGGAGGACGATCCGGAGCTGCGGACCCTCTTTATCCGACCGGCGGTGATCCTGGAGGAGGGGACGCGGTATGTGGTGGCGTTGCGGGATCTGGAGACCCTGGACGGGGAGGCGATCGAGGCATCGGAGGAGTTCGCGGCGCTGGTGGCGGGGGAGACTGGCGACGATCCGGTGTTGCGGCATCGGCAGGCCCGGTTTGACGAGCTCTTCGGGCTCCTCGATGGGGAGGGGATCGACGCCGAGGAGCTGGTGCTCGCGTGGGACTTTGTGACGGCGAGCTCCGAGGCGATCCATGGGCCCGTGTTGGCGATCCGAGACGACGGGTTTGAGTACGTCGAAGAGCATGGGATCCGGTGGACCATCGACGAGGTGGTGGAGTATCTGCCGGAGGAAGATCCCGACGACTCCGATACGCCCTGGCATCCCCATATCGGGTTGGAGATCCGGGCCACCTTGGAGGTGCCCCACTACCTGGAGCCTTACCCGCAGGTGTCAGGGACCTGGCAGCTTCACTACGACGAGGAGGGGCGGATCACCCGCAACGGTACCCGAGAGGCGCCGGTGGTGGTGCGGCTTCCCCACCGAGCGGTGAACGGAGAGGCCGTGGACATGATCGTGTACGGTCACGGGCTCCTGGGGAGCCGGTGGGGGATCCACGGCGACTATCACGGGATCCTGGCCGAGGAGTACGGCTACGGGTGGATCGCCGTGGATATGATCGGGATGTCCAACGCGGAGAGCACGGCGGCGTTTCAGGCCGTGATGGATGGGAATCACTTCATCGCGCTGTCCCACCGGCTCCATCAGGGGATGTTGGAGTACATGCTGGCGGCTCGGACGGCGATCACGGAGCTGCCGGAGCTGGAGGTGCTCACGGAGCGGGACATCGAGCTCAACACCGACGAGGTGTACTACATGGGGGGTTCCCAGGGGGGGATCTTCGGGAGCACCTTCATGGCGTTGACCCCGGACGTGAAGACCGGGTACCTGGCGGTGCCGGGAAACAACTACTCGACGCTCTTGCATCGGTCGGTGAACTTCGATGAGTTCAACGCCGGGCTGGCGAACACCTATCCGGTGTCCTACGACCGGAATCAGATGATCGCCGTGTTGAGCCTGTTGTGGTCTCATACGGATCCCGTGAGCTACCTGCGGCGGATCACCCACGATCCCTTCGCGGGAGACCCCCGGCGGGTGCTCCTGGCGGTGGCCAAGGGGGATTGGCAGGTGTCGGTGATGACCAACGAGATCACGGCGCGTAGCGGCATCGATATCCCCTTGATGGAGAACTACGACTCTGAGCGGGAGCCCTTCGGGGTAGAGGTGGCGACCTACCCCCACGAGGGATCGGGGGTGGTGAACTTCGACTTCGGGAATCCCTGGCCGCCGCCGGGGAACGTCGTACCTTTCGATGAGTTCGGGGATCCCCATAACCTGCTGGGTGGGGTGATGGAGGCCGGTCCCCAGTTGGATCACTTCTTGCGCCACGGGGAGATCATCGATATTTGCGATGGAGAGCCCTGTCAGTTCTGAGAGACCCAGGAGAGAGCGTGTCGAATACGGGAGATGACGGGGGGTCCATCTGGTGGACCCTGGTGAAGATCTTGGCGTTGATCGTCATCGGAGTGGTCATCCTGCGGCTCTTCTTCCGGATGCTCGCCGTGCTGGTGCCCGTCGTGGTGTTGGCGTTGATCGCCTACGGGGTGTACTGGCTGCTGACGCGGGATAAGAAGGAGACGGCTACGCTGGAGACGACGGAGCCCCTGCTCCTGGAGACCGACGAAGACCCGCTGGAGCGGCGGTTTAAAGAGCTGGAGGCCGAGGAGGCTCGGGTGGACGCGGAGATCGAGAAGTGGGAGCGAGAGGAGCGAAGCTAGGTGCTAGTAGCGCCCGCGGTGGCGTTCCTTGGCGGGGAGGATCTCGAGGCAGGTGGTCCACCAACCGGTGAGGATGGTCTCGGCGAACTCTTCGGGGAGGCCCTCTTCGCGCATCTCGTTGGCGAGTCGGTGGTGGTCGTAGGAGACGGGGCAGAAGGTCACGGAGGGTTCGTCGCCGGAGAGGTCGACGAGGGCGTAGTCCACGGAGGTGCGGCCGTCGTTGGCGGGGCGGCCGATGGCGCCGACGTTGATCACCTGGCGGCCGTCGGGGAGGCGGCGGTGCCAGGGGATGCCCGTGTGGGTGACGAAGAGGAGATCCGCCCCGTGGGCGTCGAGGAGGTGGGCGAGGAAGGCGTCGGAGCAGGTGGACTCCCAGAGGAATTCGTTGACTCGGCGAGGGGAGCCGTGGGCGAGGAGGACGTCGCGGCCGCGCCATTGGCGGCGGAAGTGGGTGGGGAGGTCCCGGAGCCAGTCTTTGTGTTCGTCGGCGGTGTGGGCCAGGGTGTAGTCGTAGCTGACCTGGGCGAAGTGGTTGTCTCGGGGGTCGGTGTAGCCGCAGGCGCAGTCGTCGAGGCGGTGGCCGATGGAGTGATCGTAGTTGCCCTGCATCACGAAGAGGTCCTTGGCGTCGCGAAGGAGGGGGAAGACCCGGTCCGGGTGAGGGCCGAAGCCGCCCATGTCGCCGAGGCAGTAGATCTCGTGGGCGCCGCGGCGGCGGGCGTCGTCGAGGGTGGCCTTCAGGCTCAAGTAGTTATTGTAGACGCCGCCGAAGAGGGCGATCAGGTCCGGCATGTGACGCCCTCGACGAAGCAGGTGTAGCAGGCGGGGTGGTTGAGCTCGATGGGCTTCAGGGCGTCGTCGAGGGTGTCGCCCATGCGGGCGTCTTCGACCTCGATGAGGATCGGGCAGGGGTAGGAGCCCTTGGAGGTGACCATCCGGCAAGAGCTGCACTGGAGGGCGTCTCTGGCATCGTCGTCGAGGTCGGACTCTCGGAGGAGTTCGTAGGGCTGGTAGCCACCGTCGCCGCCGTGGCGGCGCTCTTCGCGGCCGATCTTAAAGGGGGAGAGGAACTTCAGGCGGGGTTTGTCCATGCCGCGGCTCTGTAGAAGGTCGAAGAACCGGGCGCGGCCCTCGGCGCCGCCGAGTTCGGCGTGGCAGGTGGTGACGGTGATCACCGGGTTGAGGCCGGCGGCGACGAGGCGATCGACGCCGGCGAGGATCTTCTCGAAGGTGTTTCGGCCACGGATCACGTCGTTTTCGGCGGGGGTGGTGCCGTCGAGGGAGACCCGGAGGTCGAGGCTGTATCGGCTCTGATGGAATCGGTCGGCGAGCCACCTGGCGAGGTCGTCGTCGATGAGGATGCCGTTGGTGAGGATCGTCAGAGGTCCGTGGGCCAGGGCCGCGTCGATCATCTCACGGATCTCGGGGTGCATGAAGGGCTCGCCGCCGGTGAAGTAGAACTCTTTGACGCCCTGGGCGACGGCGTCGTTGATGGCCTCCTGAACCTGGGAGAGCTCCATGAACTCGTGGCTGTCGTTCTTAGGCCCGCAAGAGATAAAACAGTGGAGGCAGGCGAGGTTACAGAGGGTCCCTGTGACCTGAAGCCAGAGGGTGTCGAGGTGCTGGAGGTCCAGGGTCGGGGGTGTGTGGACGGGTTCTATGGCGGTCATGAGATCTCGGGGGAGGGGGGATTCTTGCCCGGAGAGGTAGAGTGTGCACGTTGTAGTCGTTCTCGCAAGATCAGCCTGAAGTTAGATGGGGAAGAGAGGCCGAGGGTTTCAAGAGAGGCAATTCGGCGATTTTCTTGGTGAGATCCCGGTGTGTCGGTATAGTGTGGGGGCGACCGACGGTGGGAAGGAAGAGGCATGGATGCCGAGAGCCCCCGATGGCGCGAATCGCAGCGATGGTGAAGAAGATGAAAGAACGCTGGATGCGGAGGGTGGTGGCGAGCCTGGTGCTCTGTGGGGGGATGGCCATGGCGGGGCCGGCCTTTGGGGAGCAGGCGGAGTCTTCGGTGCACGAGGCGTTGCAGAACGCTCAGGAGGCGGCGCAGGCGCTGACCGACGGGGAGGAGGACGAGCCGGCCGAGGATGAGGAGCGAGCCGAGGCGTTGGCGGACTCCGTGGTGGAGGAGGCCGAAGAGGGGGCAACGCTGCGGCGGTTGGAGCGTACGCCCACGGGCGGTGAGGAGACCGGTGAGGCTGAGGTCGCCGAGGAGCGGGCCGAAGGGGACCACGAGGAGAAGCTGAATCAGATTCGGCAGTTCTTCGCTCGGATCAGCACCGACGAAGACGGGACGACCCGGTTTCGAGAGGTCGGTGATCGGCTGGCGGGGGCGACTCCCCGGCATCTGGCGTTGCAGCCCTACGTGGTGGATCCGCGGTGGAATGAGGCGATGGAGCTCTTGAGCGATGGGGACTGCGAGGACGCGTTGAAGCTGGCCACGGAGGTGTTGGGGCCGCCGTCGGTGCACGGCGACGCCGAGCCGGCGATCCGGTACGCCTTCGGACGGATGCAGCTCTGTGGTGGGCAGCGGACGGCAGGTCGGGCGACGTTGCGATCGCTCCTGGAAGAGGAAGGGCCCGTGGCGGAGCTCGCCAGGCGGAGCCTGGGGATGGGGTCGGCGAGTACCCCGGATGATGACGCTGTGGCGTTGTCGACGCGGATCAACCGGGCCCGAGCCCGGGCCACCGAGGGCGACGTGGACGGGGCGTTGGCGGAGCTTCTGGAGCTGCGAGAGGGCCTGGACAGCAACGTGGACCGGCATCACGTGCGGCTGGGTGAGGCCCGGGTGTTGGAAGACGCGGGGCGGACGGAAGAGGCGGCCCAGGCCTATCTGGGGGTGTATCGGATGACCCGATGGTGGAGGAGCAGCAATCGGGTGGTCTCTCAGATCGAGGCCGCTGAGGAGCGGATGGGGATGACGATCATTCCCTTCGGGGATCGGGTGGATCGGATGACGGACCTGATCGCCCGGGGGCGGTATCGGCACGCCCAGGAGGTCTCTCGGGAGAACGTGCGGATCCGTGGGGTGAGCGGAGATGAGGTGCGTGGGTGGACGCGGTTTCGGCAGGGGTTGCAGAGCGAGCGGGAGCGAAATCGGACCCGTGCGGTGACGCAATTCGAGGAGGCGAACCGGCTGATCAAGGATCCCGAGGTGCGGCCGCGGATGTACTTCGGGTGGGCCCGGGCGCTGCGGCGAACCGGGGGCGACGAAGAGGCGATCGAGCTCTACCAACAGCTCTGTGAGGAGTACCCGAACAATCACCTCTGCCCGCAGTCGCTCTTTGAGGCCGGGCGGCTCTTGCAGTATCGCAACCGGCACACCGAGGCCCGGGAGCTCTTTCAGAACGTGGTGGGGATCTACCCGTTCAGCTCCCATGTGCCGGACGCCCTGTGGCTCTATGCGCTGAGTGCCTACCTGGAGGAAGACTACGCCGACGCCGTGCCGGCGCTGAAGATGCTGGTGGAGTTTCACGGGGACGAGCAGGACGAGTCGGAGCTGACCGTGGGGCTGAAGGCGACCTACTGGTTGGGGATGAGCTACCTGCGGCAGGGCGATGAGGGCAACGCCCGGCAGTGGCTGCAGCAGGCCATCGACGAGGGTTCGCTGACCTGGTACGGGCGGCTGGCGGCGATTCGGTTGGAGGAGGCGGGGCTGCCGGCCCGGGTCCAGGTGCCGACGGTGCGGATGACCCGAGAGATCATCGAGGACTTCGGGACGCTGCGGATCCCGGAGCAAGAGCGGTTGGCCGCGGCGGCGGAGCTGACCCGGCTGGGGCTCTACCCGGAGGCGCTGGCCGACGTGCGGCGTCAGCAGGGGGTGCACCCGCGGCCCGAGGGGGTGGTGCAGTTGCGGTCGGCCCTGCACCTGGCGCTGGACGAGCCGAACTGGGCCCACTGGATCATGAAGAGCGAGATCCAGGAGCGGGGACCGACGCATCGGACGATCCGAGACTGGGGGCTAGCGTTCCCGTTGAACTACATGGAGCTCTCCACGCAGTTCGGGGAGGAGTACGGGGTGTCGCCGTATTTGGTGCAGGCGATCATGCGGCAGGAGAGCGGGTTTCGGCCGGAGGTGCGGAGCTACGCCGGGGCGATGGGGTTGATGCAGGTGATGCCCGGGACAGCCCGGTATACGGCGCGACGGTTCTTGGAGAACCCGTCGATCTCGAACCGGCAGATCATGGATCCCGAGACGAACGTGCGGTTGGGGACGATGTATATTCGGATTCATATCGCCCACGCCGGGGATCAGGCGCCGCTGGCGCTGGCGGGGTACAACGCCGGGCCGGCGCCGCTGCGGTCGTGGTTTGAGCGGTTCGGGGATCGGGAGATCGACGCCTGGGTGGAGTCGATCACCTACCGGGAGACCCGGGGCTATGTGCGGAAGGTAATGACCAGCTATATTACCTATCAGGGGCTCTACGGAGACGGAGAGTTGCCTCGGATCGACCTGGAGCTCCCGGAGGAGCTGAGGAGCTGGGGTGTGTTGCCTGAGGTCGCCGAAGAGGGTGAGCCCGTTTCGATGGCCTGGTGAGCAGAGGGTTTTGGGAATTGTCGGGAGTTGGTCGTGGCTGGAAGTCGATGGTGGATGGTGGTGGGGGCGGCGCTGATTCTGGTGGCCTGCGATGACGGGTTTCTGGATGTGACGAACCAGGGGGAGATGGTCTTTCCCGACGCCGGCCCCGGCGAGCCCGACGACGCTGGTGGCAATGGCGAGAACGGCGACGCTGGCAATGGCGACGCTGGTGGCAATGGCGGGAGCGGCGACGCCGGGCAGGACATCGACGAGATCCTGCCAGATTGCGTGGACGATCAGTTCGCGCCGGCGAATTTCACGACCCAGGGGGCGCCGGAGCTCAACGCCGGGGACTCCTTCGATCTGATTCTCTGTGACAACCTCAACGACGATCTGACCAGCCATAACTGGTTTCATATCGGGGCGCCCAGCGGCGGGTTCGAGATTCACTTGTCTTGGTCCGGGGAGCCCGGGCTGCTACGGATCGACTCCTACCGGGTGAACGCGGATCTGGTGAGCCAGGGGTTCTTCGCCGACGGCTCTGGTGGGCCCCACGAGGAGACGGAGATCGAGTTCACCAATAGCAGCACGATCCCCGACGGGCAGACGATCATGGTTCGGGTCTTCTTTCAGTCGGGGATGGAGAAACCCGTGAACGGGCAGGCTTTCACGATCACTCGGGTTCAATAAGCGGGAGAAGTCATGGAAGAGCGACTCCGTCAGTGTCTGAGCGACTGGCTCGACGCCGAGATCGCCGAGGCGGCGAGGTTGGACAACCTGGGCGGGCACGCCTCGCTGCGGATCTACTGGCGGGTCCACCTGCCCCAGGATCTCTCTCCGCCGCGGCGCTATCCCCGAGGGGAGACGACGCTGATGGCGATGGTGCTCCCCGAGGGGCAGGATCCCCTGGCGAGCGCCGAGGGGGAGTCGAGCGACGCGCCGCGACCGGCGGAGCTGCCCTTTGTGAACGTGCAGCGCTATCTGGCGGACATCGGGATGCCCGTGCCGTCCATCGACCACGTGGATATGGAGCGGGGGGTGCTGATCCTGGAGGATCTCGGGGATCGGCTCTTTGAGCACGCCGTGTTGGAGGCCGAGGGGTCCGAGGGACGGCTGCGGAGGTATCGGGAGGCCATCGATCTGCTGATCCGTTTTCAGGTGGCCGTGGAGGGTGATGAGGGACGGGAGTGCGTGGCCTTTGATCGGTGGTTCGACGGGGAGCTCTTGCGGTGGGAGCTGGAGCACTACCGGGAGTGGGGCTTGCAGGCCCAGCACGGTGAGGAGGCGACGGCCGGCGTGGATCGGCGGCTCGACGAGATCTTCGAGGGAATCGTGGAGGAGCTCGTGGAAGCGCCGCAGACCTTGTCGCTGCGGGACTATCAGTCGCGAAATATCATGGAGAAGAAGGGCTCGTGGATCATGATCGATTTTCAGGACGCCTTGATGGGGCCCGTGGTCTACGATCTGGTGGCGCTCTTGCGGGACTCCTACATCGAGCTCGACGCCCGAGAGGTGTCGACCCTGTTGGACTATTACGTGGAGGCCGGAGCGGCGGCGGGGCTCGGGTGGTGCGCCGACGGGGATCAGGTGCGGCGGCTCTTTCATGTGCAGACGGTGCAGCGGAAGCTGAAGGACGCCGGGCGGTTCATCTACATCGATCAGGTCAAGGGCAACCCCTCCTTCCTTGACTACTACGGCCCCTCCATCGGATACGTTCGGGAGGCCCTGGGGGCTCTGGAGGACGACTCGGGGCTCGTGGAGGTGCTCCGAGAGGTGGAGCCCGCGTTCTAAGAACGACCGTTCAGTACGACAGATCAGGAAAAGGTATGAGCCAGGTATCGACGAAGCCGGCCAGCGGGATGCGAGATTTTCTGCCCGCCGAGGCGGCGCGGCGGCGGCGCGTGTTCGCGCTGATCGAAGAGGTGTATCAGAGCTACGGGTTTGAGCCTCTGGAGACGCCGACGATGGAGCGTCTGGACACGCTCTTAGGCAAGTACGGCGACGAGGGGGACCAGCTCCTCTTCAAGGTGATGAAGCGGGCTCAGAAGTTGGAGCGGGCGCTGAACCGGGAGTCGCCAGGGGAGACGGATCTGGCGGATCTGGGGTTGCGGTATGACCTGACGGTGCCGCTGGCGCGGATCGTGGCGCAGTATCAGAACGACCTGCCGAGGTACTTCAAGCGGTATCAGATCGCGCCGGTCTGGCGAGCGGATCGGCCGCAGAAGGGGCGGTATCGGGAGTTCGTGCAGTGCGACGTGGACGTGGTGGGGTCGACGTCGATGACCGTGGAGGCCGAGGTGGCCTCGGCGCTCTCGGAGGTGTTGGACCGACTGGGGTTCGGGGAGTATCGGATCCACCTGAACCACCGGCGGCTCTTGTCGGCGATGCTGGAGGCGTCGGGGATCGCCGAGGCGAAGTGGAGCGGGGTGCTGATCACCATCGATAAGCTCGATAAGGTGGGGCGAAACGAGGTGATCCGGGAGCTGCAGGAGGAGCGTGGGGTCGGCCGGGAGGCCGTGGATCGGCTCTTGTCGCTCCTGGGGGCGCAGCCGACGCTGGCCGAGGAGAACCAGGGGACTCTCGACAGGCTCCGGGAGGCCGTGGGGCATCTGGAGGACGGGCAGGTGGCGTTGAAGGAGCTCACCGAGGTGTTGCGGTTTGCCGACGGGGGGCCGGCGGGTCCGAGGTTGATCGTGGATCCCTACCTGGCGCGGGGCCTGGCGTACTACACGGGGCCGATCTTCGAGATCCGGAGCGATGAGTTCTCGGGGAGTATCGGCGGCGGCGGACGGTATGACGAGCTGGTGGGGATGTTCACGAAGCAGAGCCTGCCGGCCTGCGGGTTTTCGCTGGGGATCGAGCGGATCCTGATGCTCATGGAGGAGGCTGGGAAGTTCACCGACGAGCCGGCGCCGGCGGACGTGCTGGTCACGCTCTGGGACCCCGACTTCACGCCGAATAGCCTGGCCCTGGCACGGGAGCTGCGGGCGGCGGGGCTGCGGGTGGATCTCTATCCCGACGGGGGAGATAAGATGGGTAAGCAGTTCGGGTATGCCGACGAGCGTGGGTTGCCCTTTGTGGCGATCCTGGCGCCGAGAGAGCTCGAAGATGGGGTGGTGGCGGTGAAGAACCTCAAGACCGGGGATCAGGAGAAGGTCCCTCGTGGGGAGGTGGGGCGGTGGATCGTCGAGCGGTTGCCGGGGCGGTCGTGACCGACGGGGAGAGACTGGCGGAGGGGTTGGACTTCGAGGGGTTGGATTTGAGGCCCCATTTCAGCCTGGACTCGTCGGTGTGTTTTTTGAACCACGGGTCCTTCGGGGCGGTGCCGCGGCGGATCCAGCACTATCAGAGCGAGGTGCGGGCCCAGATGGAGGCCGAGCCGGTCCGGTTCTTCACCCGGGAGTTGCCGGTCTTGATGGGGCGAGTGCGGGGAGAGTTTGCGGAGTTTCTGGGGGGAGAGCCTGGCCGGCTGGCGTTCGTGACGAATACCACGGAGGGGGTCAACGCCGTGCTGAGGTCGCTGGACCTGGAAGAAGGCGACGAGCTGTTGATCACCGACCAGGGCTATGGGGCGTGTAATAACGCCTGCCGGTTTGTGGCGGAGAGGGCCGGGGCGTCTGTGGTGGTGGCGAAGCTACCCCGGAGGGACTACACACCGGCGGATCTGGCGGAGGCTATCGTGAGCCGGGTGACGGCGAAGACGAGGCTTGCGCTGGTCGACCACGTGACGAGCCCCACGGGGCAGGTGTTGCCGATCCAGGAGATCGTGGACGCCCTGAAGGAGAAGGGCGTGGAGACGCTGGTGGACGGAGCACACGGGCCGGGGCAGGTGCCGGTGGCGTTGGATGAGCTGGGGGCGGCGTACTACACGGGGAACGCTCATAAGTGGCTCTGCGCGCCCCGGGGGGCGGCCTTTTTGTATGTCCGGGAAGACTTGCTCGAGACCGTGCGGCCCCTGGCGATAAGCCACGGGGCGACGATGGACACGGCGCGGAGGTCGCGGTTCTTGAACGAGTTTGATTGGACGGGGACGAAGGATCCGACGGCCTGGCTATGTGTGCCCGAGGCGATTCGGTTCGTGGCGTCCCTGTACCCCGGCGGGTGGGCGGGGGTTCGGGAGAGATCTCGGAGCCTGGCGTTGGAGGCCCGGGAGTTGTTGGGGGAGCTGCCCGGGGTGTCGCCTGTGGGGCCCGAGGAGTGTGTGGGGTCAATGGCGAGCTTTGAGATCCCCCTCGGGGAGGGGCTGCTGGCGAGTTCTGTGGTGGAGGGGGACCCGTTGCAGGACCGGCTCTTTGATGAGTACGGGGTGCAGGTGCCGGTGTTTCCGCTCCATGACCCGCCGTGGCGGGCGTTGCGGGTGAGTCTGCATGTGTACAACCGGCGGCGGGATCTGGAGGTGTTGAGGGAGGCGCTGGAGGCTGCCCTGGGGAGCTCAGTCCGATAGGTAGGTGTAGGCGGCGAGGTGTCCCTGGGAGTCCCCGGCGAAGAAGGCGGTCTCCTGGGTGGCCCACTGAACGCTTGCCCACTGAACGCAAGAAACCTCTCCGAACATGGAGGCCATCGCCTGGGGGCTGTCGTCGGTGGTGGGATCCCAGAGGAAGAGGAGGCCGTCTTCAGCGCCGGAGAGAAGGAGCTTCTCGGAGGGGTGGAAGGAGAGGGCGGAGATGGGCCGGGCGTTGAGGCCCAGGGTGGAAGGAGTGGTGCCTTCGGGGCCGTCGATGAAGCTCCACACCAGGATGGCGTGAGCTGAGGAGGTGGCCAGAAGGCCCGAGTCAGAAGACCACGCCAGACAGCGGGGCTTTCCGGGGAACCCGGACATCTGGGAGTCCCGTCCCGAGGTGAGGCGCCAGAAGTGGACCGAGTCATCCTGGCATCCGCAGGCCAGGATACCTCCATCGGGGCTCGGATGCGGGCGAAAGAGGGAGCCCTTCCAGGAGAGCTCGTCGTGGAGTTCGCCGGTCTCGATGTTCCAGATCCGCATCGCGCCGTAGCAAGAGGTGGCAAGAAGGGGTGTATTGGCGATGAAGGCGACCCCGGAGACCGTGCTGTCATGAGCGGGGCTCTTCCAGATGACCTCGCCATTGAGGGAGGCCACGAAGGCCTGGCGCCCGGAGCAGAAGGCGACCCGGTTATCGTAGAGAGCGAGGTCTTCGATCCAGAGCCCGGGGACATCGACCTCGTTGATGATTCGGAGGGAGTCGGAGGGGTCTACGATGGCGAGAGTTCCGTCGTCAGTGGCGGCGATGAGACGGTCCTGACGAGGCCACTCAAGAGCGGTCACCGGGGCGTTGGAGATCTGTGCCTGCTGCCGGGACCCGCCGTGCTCGGCAGAGAGCACGGTGAGGATTCCCGAGGCGTCGGCGGCGGCGATCTCCCCGGTAGTGGGAGCCCTGGCGAGATCCCGTAAGTAGTCCGGGAGGCGGCGGATCCAGGCAGGCTCCAGGGGCTTCGGTAGGGTTACGCCAGACATTGCTTCAATCCTTGCTCAAGTTGGTCTCGATCCAGGTTTCGGCCGATGAAGATCAGCTCGTTGACCCGCTCCTCGTCGGGCCCCCAGGGGCGCTGTGGTTTGGCGTCGAAGAGCATGTGGACGCCCTGAAAGACAAAACGTTCGTCGTGGCCGTCGAGGTGGACCACGCCCTTCATGCGGAAGATGTCTTCTCCCTGGGTGGTGAGGACGGTCATCATCCATCGATTCAAGAGGGTGGTGTCCAGCGCTCCCGAGAGCCTCAACCCCACGGATCCGACGGAGTCGTCGTGTTCGTGATCATCGATGAAGGCTCGCTCTGTCTTCCAGGTGAAGGGGGAGTTGTCGACCTCGGAGAGGAGGGTGAGTTCGAACTCGGCGGGGAAATGCTCGAGGAAGAACGCGTAGGGTCCGGGCTCAGGGACCTTCAAGGTGACCTCCGTGGGGGAGTCCAGGGAGAGCTGGATCTCTCGGAGGGATGGGCCGGGGCGGAAGGTAGAGCCCCTTTCGACGATCCCAGGATCATTGCTGTAGAGGAGCACGGCGGCGTCCTGGTGTTCTTCGAGGCGAGGGGCGCCTCGTGTGGGGAGGACGACGGCGCGGATCGAGGTGTCTGCGCCGGGTTGGAAGAGCAAGCGGCAGTCACCACTGGGAAGATCGACGATCCCGCCCCACTCGAAGGGGTACTCGGGGTCGAGGAAGTCGGGGTCCAAGGAAATGGCGCGGTCCAGGTTGAATCCCCCAAGGTCCAGGAGTTCTGCGATGGGCACGTCGGCGTTCACGGCCCGGGAGATAGAGGCTATAGAGTTGATGGTCTGGAGTCGGCGCTCGAGATCGTCGAGACGATCCGATTCGTCGACGAGATCGGTTTTGTTGAGGATCAGGGCGTCGGCGAAGGCGATCTGTTCGAGGCACTCGGGGCTGTCTTCGAGGTGGAGGTCCACGTGGCCGGCGTCGACGAGGGTGACGATGCCGTCGAGGCGAAAGCGGGAGGCCAGCTCATCGTCGACGAAGAAGGTCTGCGCTACGGGCCCCGGGTCGGCGAGTCCGGTGGTCTCAACCAGGATGCGGTCGAATTGATCTCGTCGTTTGATCAGGCGGCCCAGGATCCGGATCAAGTCTCCACGGACGGTGCAGCAGATGCAGCCGTTGTTCATCTCGAAGATCTCTTCTTCGGAGTTGATCACGAGCTCGTTGTCGATCCCGATTTCGCCGAACTCGTTTTCGATGACCGCGATCCGATGACCGTGTTCCTCGGTGAGGATGCGATTGAGGAGAGTGGTCTTTCCGGAGCCCAGAAATCCTGTGAGGACAGTGACTGGAATGGCTTCTTGGCGTTGCTTCATCAGAGGCTCCTTCGTTCGAGGGATCTTCCTGGCGGAGCCGTCGAGGTGCGCCAGGAGGCTACGAGGTGGTTGCATCGTGAGGGGAGTGTAACGATCTCTATTGTAAATGCAAGTAGTTTGCAATAGGTTTTGTGGGTTGAACGAAATTACTCCCTCGGAGGAACGTCGGATGAAGACATCTGTAAGAGTGGTGGGTTGGGCTTTGGTAGCGACCGTGGCGATAGGGGCCGCAGGGTGTGGTGATGATCCGGAGTCGGAGGAGGAGGTAGATCTGGGCTGTATCGCCGGTTATGAGCCGAACGAAGAGAACACCAGTTGTGTCCCGGTGGACGAGGATCCAGAACCAGATCCTGACCCGGAGCCGGAGCCTCCCGGTGGACCCCTGCCGCCCCCGGAGAGTCCATTTACGATGAATGAGGATCAGCTCCGAATCCGTACCGCCCATGATCAAGACGGGCGGTTGTGGTTGGTGGAGGGGGTCACCAGCAGGGAACGAATGGTGGTCCTGGTGGACGAGCTCTTCGGGGGCCCGACGGAGCCGGGGACCTACGAGATCACAGAAGCTGAGACGAGCTACGAGACCTGTGGGTTGTGCGTGATCCTGCAAGCAGGTTGTCAAAGGGTGGGGTCCGAGGTGCAGTGCGAGTATGAGTTCATGCCGCGAGCACAGGGGGAGGTGGTGTTGGAAGCGCTGGGGGAAGATCCGGGAGATCTGGTGGCCGGTGAGCTGCGAGGGCTGGTTTTCCAAGAGGTGGAAATCGGGCCGGAATTCCGGACGACCGTGGTGCCCGGAGGCGTGGAGGTGGATCTGATGACCTGGAGGTTCGAGGGGCCCATCGAAGAAGGTCCGCAGCAGCCGCCAGAGGTGTGCGGCGGCCACGGGCACCGGCATGGGAATCACTGCCATTGCGATCCCGGGTACCGGTTGGATCCGACGGACCCGTTGAATTGTATTGAAGCGTAAGGAAGTCGAGTGACCATGCTACTGCTGGCGGGGGCCCTCTTCTTATTGGGGCCGCTGCTGTATTGGAACTACTCGGGAAGCCGGCGAGTACTGGGGGCGCTGGATAGCTTCGTGATCGTGGCGATCCTGGGGTTGGTGTTCCTCCATGTCGTGCCCGAGGGGTTCGAAGATCTGGGGTGGTGGACGGTAGTGATCTTGGCAGCCGGGCTGGTTTTGCCGGGGCTGTTGGAGGAGGGGGCGAGTCGGGTACGGCAGGGGGCGTATCAAGCGGTGCTGTGGTTGGTGATCGGGGGCCTTGTGATTCACATGGCTCTCGATGGGTTTGTGTTGGCTCATTTGAGCGATCTTGAAGGGAACCGGTTGCGGTGGGCGATCGTCTTGCACCAGATCCCGGAGGGAGCGGCGATCTGGTGGTTGGCGTCGCGCCGGTGGGGCAATCGGTGGGCCCTGCTCTGTCTGGCATTGGCCACAGGAGTGCTCCTGGGTGGCTACGGGCTCGGGGTGGTGGCCACGGAGTATTGGAGCCCGGGGCAGATCTGGCATGTGCTCGAGGTGTTCGTGGCGGGGGCGCTGCTCCATGTGTTGTTGCACCACGCACCGCAGGAGGTGACCGGGGGTTGCGGTGACGCACCGAAGGTAGACGCCGGATGGCCGGGGCTCTTGGGGGCGTTTGCTGGCGCGGGGTTAGTGGTCCTGATAGGAGCGATCGAGGGGGCAGAGGAGCATGAAATCGGGGCGTATTTTGCGGACCTCGGGGGTCTCTCCCTGGCGGTAGCCCCGGCCCTGCTGGCGGGCTATCTGTTGGCTGGAGTGGTGGTCGGGTTTTTGCCACAGGCGTCGATCCAATGGTTGAGCAGGGGGTCGCGAACGAAGCAGGCGGCCCGTGGGGCGGTGTTTGGGATTCCCCTGCCGATTTGCTCCTGTGGGGTGGTTCCGCTGTACAAGAGCTTGATCCGGCGCGGAGTGCCTGTGCCGGCGGCGTTGGCGTTTTTGGTGGCCACACCGGAGATCGGCGTGGACGCCATCTTGATCTCTCTGCCCCTGCTTGGGGTGGAGTTGACGTTGGTACGTCTTGTGGGAGCTGCTGTGATCGCTATCGCCGTCGGCGTTCTGCTGGGGGCGTGGCTGGGAGAGGAGCAGAAAGCTGAGCCGGCGGCCGAGGAAGAACTGAAGAGGTTAAGCGTCAGGGATCGAGCGCGGATCTCGGCGCGGTTCGGGTTGATTCGAGTGGTCGATGATACGGCGCCCTGGATCCTGGTGGGGATCTTGGTCGCGGCGGCGTTGAGTCCAGCCGTGATGGAGCCGACGCTCGCTCTGCTTCCGGCGGGGACGGACGTGTTGTTCTTCGCGCTGCTCGGGATTCCCCTCTACGTGTGCGCCAGTGGTAGCACACCGCTGGCGGCGGCGTTGATCGTGGCCGGAGTATCTCCGGGGGCGGCCATCGCATTTCTCCTGGCCGGCCCGGCGACGAACGTCAGCACCTTCGGGATTTTGGCGGAGATGCATGGGAAGAAGTTAGCGGTCCTGTTCGGGGCGGCGCTCTTCGTCTCGGCCATCGGCACGGGGTGGCTCGTCAACGGGTGGATGGGGGAGATCACGACTCCGCTGGTGGAGACGGGGTACCACGACCACTATGGAGTTCTTCATTGGGCGTCGGCGGTGGCGGTGGGGCTGCTCTTCCTCGGGTCACTGTACCGAGTGGGAGTTCGGTCTTTTATCACGAGTGTGATTTCCCTGGGGAGTCACGATCACCATCACGACCATAACAACGGACATGGTCATTGTGACGACCATCATCACGACCACGACCATCATCACGGCCGTGGTTCGTGATGATTGTCGCACTCGTCACGAGTCCACGGCGGCGACGATCTCTGGGAGCACGGGAAGGCGTCCCGGTGGAAAGTCGGTGAGTCCGAGGGCTCGGAAGGCGCCAGCGGGGTCCTCGGGGAGGAACCCACGGACGACGTCGGTGACGAGCAGATTGCGATCGTTCTTGGAAATTTTTTTTGCGGCTCGATAGGCGTCCAGGGGGCGATCCATCCGGAGAGCGGCTTTGACCAGATCGCGGAAGGCCGAGTTTTTCCGACTCTTGGTGTTGCCTTTGGCCGCCGCTGCAGCCGCTTCTTTCAGGGCACTGTTGGCGGCCTTGGTGTCTTCGAGTGCGGTGTAGGCGGCGGCTCGGGCGGCCAATTCGCCGGTGCGGCAGGTGGTGTGGACGCCTTCATCGAAGGATGAGAGGGAGCGGGTCGCCCAGGCCCGGTCGATTTCGGAGATGACGCGATCGATGTCGTCGCGATCGCCGCGTGTGGCGAGCTCGGAGAGGAGGCCGACGAGGCCGTCGACGAGTGAGGTCGTATGCTCGGGGTGTGCGGAGAGGGTGGTGTCGAGGGCCTCGTCGAGGTCGATTCGACCGGCCTTGAAGAGGTAGCGCGCCTTAACGTCGGCCTTGCCGTCTGGGGTAGGGGCTGCGAGGGCCCGGGCGATGGCGGCTTCGTCGTTTGCCAAGAGGGCGAAGCCCAGATGGCTAAGGACGCTCGACGTATGGGACTCGTAGAAGGCGACGGCCTCCTCGGTTCGTTGGGCCGCGAGGAGTCCCCTGGCGAGCGCTTCATGAGCGCTGTTTGCGACGGCGAAGAAGGACTCGATGGTCGGCATATCGAGGCGCCCGATCTCTTCGGCGGCGAAGATCACAGGCGAATGTTTCAAGTGGTCGGCGCAGTGAGCGTGGACTGCCAGCGCCCGGTCTGGTTGTCCCGATGCCACGAGTTCTTTCACGAGGGCACCGATCAGCTTCGTGGCTCGAGAGGGGCGCGGGGACGCCT
>SKON01000129.1 GCA_007120035.1 Myxococcales bacterium | reverse complement strand
TCCGGGTGTGGACTTGTCTTGGTTAGGCTCAAAACTCGTCCTATCACCCGGAACTCATTTCTTGCGATCGAAATCCTCCGAAATTCCTTACGCCCTTATTCTATGCGCCCCTCGGTTGAACAGGATCGAGTGGGTGAAAGGGGGAACTTCATGTGTCTTCGTTGGAGCGCGGGGTTCGCGTGGGGGTGGGTCGGAGGGTGGCGAGGGCGACGAGGGCGCTGACGGCGATGCCGTAGGTGGCGGTGACGCCGGGGTTGGCGAAGCCGAGCTGGACCATCTCGGTGTCGAAGAGGAGGGCTAAGGGGCCCCGGGCTTCGACGATGTCGATAAGGGAGTGGCCGTTGCGGATCGCCCACTGGCCCCAGAGGTAGAGGCCGAAGTGGGTGGTGAGTCCGGCGATGGAGGCGGCGAAGACGGCCCGGCCTCTGATGTGGGGGAAGAGGACGCCGAAGAGGATGGGGACGCAGCTTGCGGCGACGATGCCGTAGACGCCGACCTGGCCGAAGATGGAGAGGAGCTCCGGGGGGTTCATGGCGAGCCAGAGGGTGAGGGCGCCCATCACGATGAGGATGGCCTGGCCGGCGCGGTGGGCGAGCTTGAGTTGGCGCTCCTCGTCGTACTTGGAGAGGAGGTTGCCGCGGGTGAGGTTTAAGAAGAGGTCGTTGGCAGCGATGCTGGAGAGGGCGATGAGGATGCCGTCGAGGGTGCTCATGCCGGCGGCCAGGAGGGCCACGCTGATGACGGCGATCAGCCAGGGGGGGAAGGTCTCGGTGACGTAGATGGTGAGGACCTGATCCTGGCGAATGGCGCCGGTGGCGGCGTCGATGAACCGATCCGGGGGGATCTCGGAGAGGTGGGCGTAGAGGCCGACCAGGAGAAGGGCCGTGAAGAAGAGGGAGACCACGAGGTAGACGCCGAGGTACTGCCAGACCTGCTTGCGGTCCTTGACGTAGAGGGCCTTGATCATGATGTGGGGCTGGCAGACCAGGGCGAAGCCGATGATGAAGCCGGCGACGTAGATGCTGAAGAAGCTGCCAAAGAGGTTGCTCGAGGGGTTGATGGCGGCGACCAGATCGGGGTCGACGGCGGCCAGGTTCTCCGTGACGCCTCCCTCGAGGAGGAGGGGCACGCCGCTGAAGACGATCACGGCGGCGATCACGGTCATGATGATGCCCTGGAGGGTGTTCGTGTAGGCGTGGGCGTAGGTGCCGCCGATGAAGATGTAGCTGAACACGAACCCGATGATCAGGACGATGCTCTCCGTGTTGGTCAGCCCCAGGGTGAGCTGCATCACGATGGAGAGGCCACCGACGATGGCGACGACGAAGGTCAAGGAGAGGAGGTTTACGGCGGCGAAGAAGACGGTCATCGCCTGGGAGTCGTAGCGGGTGCCGATCCACTGGGGGAGGGTGACAGCCCGGGTCTTCTGGCCGATGGACTGGAACCGGAAGCTCATCACGAAGAGCCCCGTGATCAGGCCGAGGCCGGCGGCGCCGCCGAGGTGTAAGAGAGCCGAGAACCCGTGGACGTAGACGAACCCGGGGTTGAGCACGAAGGTCGCTACGGAAGCGATGGAGGCCGCCAGGGTCACGCCGACGATGATGGGGTTCATGTCCCCCTTTCCGACGGCGAAGCTCTTGATGTCGTCGGTCTTCTTGTGGCCCAGGTAGGCCAACCAGGAAGTGAAGACGAGATAAGCCAGAAAGAGGGTCCAGATCAGGGGTTGGCTGACGATGAGGTCGATGTATCTCATGATGCCTCCTGGAACCACTGGCTGAGCTCGGGCCAGAGGGTTGTGGAAGCTCGGCGGCTGACGACGGCGCCGACGTGGCCGCCGCGGAGGGTTTTCAGAGTGGTGAGCTCGGGATCGGCGTGGTCCATGATGGCGGCGACGCTCTCGGCGGGGACGATGTTGTCGTGCTCGAAGGCGACGGCCATCAGAGGGATGTGGAGGTTGCCGAGGCGGACCGGTTGGCCGGCCACGGAGAAGGTCCCCTTGATGAGGCGGTTCTCCTGGTAGAGCTCGCGGATGTACTTGCGGAAGGCTTCCCCGGGGAAGGAGACGTTGTCGTTGCTCCAGGTCTCAAGGGCGAAGAAGCCGTCGAGGAACTCGTCGTCCCAGGCCCGGTCCAGGGCGTAGACGGCCTTGGAGAGGTTCATGGTGGGGCGCAGGAGGTGGAAGCCGACCTGCATCAGGGGCCAGGGGACGTTGCCCGTGCCGTCGACGAGGGCGTCGACGCTGATGCCCGGGGACCGGCTCCACGTGGAGAGGAGGCCGTCGTCGTGGAAGGAGACCGGGGCGGCCAGGGTCACCATGGAGGCGATATGTTCCGGGTGGAGAGCGGCGTAGATCGTGGTCATCGTGCCGCCCAGGCAGTAGCCCAGGAGGTGGATCGTCCCGGTCTTGGAGGCCCGAGCGACCTTGCGGACGGCCCGGCCCAGGTACCGGTAGGTGAAGTCGTCGAAGGTCAGGTATCGGTCTTCCGGACCCGGGGTGCCCCAGTCGATGATGTAGACGTCGTGGCCCTGGTCGACGAGGTACTCGACGAAGCTCTTGCCGGGCATCAGGTCCAGGACGTAGTGCCGGTTGATCAGGGAGGGCACGAGGAGCACCGGCGGGGCGTCGAGGGGTTCAACGGACTGATCCGGGCGGTACCGGAGCAGGCACCACTTATTCTCTCGGTGGACCACGTCGGCGGGGGTGATGCCCACGTCGGGGCGGCCGCGGGCGGCGCGGCGGCCCAGGTTGAGGAGCCGGCGGATCATCGGTAGAGCTCCTCGAGGCGGTGGCCGAAGGCGTCGTAGACCTTGCGGCGTTTGACCTTCAGGGTGGGGGTGAGGAACCCGTTCTCCACGGTGAGGGGCTCGTCGATGACGGCGAAGTCCTTGATGGTCTCGTAGCTGGCGAGTCCTGCGTTGACGGCGTCGATGCGGGGTTGCAAGAGACCCCGGATGGCCCGCGATGAGGCGTCCTCGCCGAGCTTTTCTCGGAGGGTCTCCTCGTTGATCCACACGGCGGCGACGAGATAGCGCTTGCCGTCACCGTAGAGGAGGAGCTGGGAGATGTAGGGATCGTCGACGAAGCGCTCCTCGATGGGGACGGGGGCGATATTCTTGCCGGCGGCGGTGACGAGGATCTCCTTCTTGCGGCCCAGGATCTGCAAAAACCCGTCGTCCGTGAACCGGCCCAGGTCACCGGTCTTGAGCCAGCCGTCGTCGGTGAAGGTCTCGGCGGTGGCTTTGGGATTCTTGTGGTATCCCGAGAAGATACTCTCCCCTCTTGCCAGGATTTCGCCGTCTTCGGCGAGCTTGATCTCGACGGAGGGAAGGGGCTTGCCGACGGTGTCGAAGCGGAAGCTGTCGGGGCGGTTCAGGGTGAGCGTGGGGCTCGCTTCGGTGAGGCCGTACCCCTCGATGATCAGGAGGCCGGCGTCGTAGAAGAGGTCTTTGACGTCGCGGGTGAGGCCGGCGCCGCCGGAGAGGGCAAACTTCAGGCGGCCACCGGTGAGGCGTTTCAGGGCCTCCACTTGTTCTTCCCTGGACCCGCGGTCGGCCTGTGCGATCGCAGCTTCGGAGAGTTTCTCGAAGTATCTGGGCACGCTCATGAAGACCGAGGGGCGGACCTCGGGGAGGAGAGGGAGGACCGTGACGGGATCAGCCATGTAGGTGGTGAAGCCCAGGGTGTTGCCCAGGCAGGCTTCGCCGAAGCCGAAGATGTGGCTCAAGGGGAGCCACAGGACGTCGACGGCCCGGTCCTCGATGAGGGGGGCGTTGCATTGGAGCCAGTCCCGGCCGTTGACGGCGATGTTGCGGTGGGTCAGGGGGACGCCCTTGGGGAGGCCCGTGGTGCCGCTGGTGTAGAGCATCACGGCCGGTTGGTCGAGAGAGACGGCGTTCATGGCCCGGTCGAAGGCCTCGGGGTGCTCGTCGTCGAGGGATCTGCCGAGCTCCAGGGCTCGGGCCACAGAGGTGAACCGGCCCTCGACTTCCCCGTAGCCCGGGAGCTTTTGGGGGGTGTCGACGGCGTTGAGTTCTTTGAGGAGGGCCGCCGGTCGGGCGTCATCGGAGAGGGTGACCACCCGGAGGAGGTCGGCGCAGGCGTCCCATCGGGTGAGCAGGGCCTTCAGGGGGCCTGGGCCGTCGACGAAGGCCACCCGGGCGTCGCTGTGGTCCAGGATGTAGGCGGCCTGGTCGGCGGTGCTCGAGGGGTAGATGGGGACCATCACGGCGCCGACGGCTTCGGTGGCCAGAGCCGCGGAGATCCACTCCACGCTGTTGTGGGCGAAGAGGACCACCCGGTCGCCGGGCTTGACGCCGAGGTCGAGGAGGAACTGCCCGAGGCGGCGGATCTGGTGGGCGAAGGCCCCCCAGGTGACGGCTTGCCAGTCGGAGTCGCCCTGGTCCGTGGTGGCGGGCACCATGAACCGGGGGCGAGTGCGGCGGTCTTCGAGGTGATCGAAGACGGCTCGGGGGGCGATGTTGAGGTCCAGGTAGGGGGTGACGTCCATCTTTAGTTCTTGGGGGCTCGGGTGGCGTCTTCGAGGCGTTCTTCGAGGTCCAGGATGCGGCTCTGGAGCTGGTTCAGCGCGTGGAGGGTCCGTTCCTGGTCGCGGCGGGTGGAGAGGCCCATGGAGGCCCACCACTTGGCGGCGGCGTCGTCGACGGCGGCCCGGGTCTTCATGGTGGCGGTGAGCATCTTACCGGCGGGCCAGAGGACGGCGGAGCTGCGGAGCACCTCCTCGGCGTACTTGGCGGTGGAGGCTTCCCAGGCGTCGAATCCTTTTTTCCAGGTTTTCCAGATCATGTGTTGCTCCTTTGGGTTGGTGTGGGTTCAGAGTTTAGTTGTGGGTTTGGGCGGCGCGGGACGACCCCTCCGCCTTTCGGGCACCTCCCCGCCAAGCGGGGAGGGGGTCTCGGGTTTCGTTGTTTCCACCGGGGTTCGCGTTGGTCCGCCGGGGCGTACGAGATGAACGCGAACCCGAGCCGAAACAGAAGGCCCGTGACCACCTCCCCGCCTGCGGGGAGGTGCCCGAAGGGCGGAGGGGTCGTCCCGCGCCGCCCGGAGGTACCGCGGGGTGGAGCGCCCGTGGGTTCGCGGTGAAGCGGTCGTGGCGCCGGGGGTTGGCGGCGAAGGACACCGGGACGTCGGGGTTCGCGGCGAAGGACACCGGGACGCCGGGGGTCGCGGTGAAGGACACCGGAGCGCCGGGGTTCGCGGTGAAGGACACCGGGACGCCGGGGTTCGCGGCGGTGTGTTCCGGACCGAGTACAGGGCTCCCACGGTCCACCCCCGGCTAAACCCGGGGGCTGTAGTGGGCTGGGCTCCGCTGGGGTCATGACCCCGCTCCGCCTGAGATGTATTGGAGAAGGGAGTGAGTCCGAATCAGATCCGAGTTCAATCCGGCGACCATTGAAGTTCCCACCGGGTTGGTTCTCAATTGGCCGACTATGTGGAGAATATCTCAGGCGGAGCGGGGTCATGACCCCAGCGGAGCCCTGCCCACCCCAGCCCCCGGGTTTAGCCGGGGGTAGACCGTGGGAGCCCTGTACTATTCTTGGAAATGATCCGCCGCGAACCCCGACGTCCCGGTGTCCATCGTCACGAACCCCGGCGCTCCGGTGTCCGTCACCGCGAACCCCGACGTCCCGGTGTCCATCGTCACGAACCCCGACGTCCCGGTGTCCGTCGCCGGGAACCCCGGCGCTCCGGTGTCCATCACCGGGAACCCCGACGTCCCGGTGTCCATCGCCGGGAACCCCGGCGCTCCGGTGTCCGTCACGGCGAACCCCGGCGCTCCGGTGTCCATCACGGCGAACCCCGACGTCCCGGTGTCCGTCGCCGGGAACCCCGGCGCTCCGGTGTCCATCGCCGCAAACCCCGGCGCTCCAGTGTCCATCGCCGCAAACCCCGGCGCTCCAGTGTCCAACGGGGCGAACCTCGACGTGTTCCGTGGTTGTGGAGAGATCAGAAGCCAAGGCGTCGTACCTCCGTGGCGGTGGAGAACTCCGGGTCCTCCTCCGAGGGGGCGCTGACGGCCCGGGCGACCTCGCCGAAGCACTCAAAGAAGAACGAGACCTGCCGGTGGGTGATGGGGTCGCTTAAGGCCGGGTCGAGGGTGACCTCGGTGTTGACCCGCAGGACCTGAGAGAAGGTGAGTTCCGGGAGCCAGAGTTCGCCGGAGGCGTCGACGGTGGAGACGTAGTGGTCTTCGCCGGCGTAGGGGAGGCCCCGGAGGGTGGCGTTGCGGATCACGCCGGTGCTAGCCCAGGAGTCGCCCTCCTGCATGGGGAAGGCGTAGAGGGTGACGGGGTCGTCGTAGACCACGAGGGTGGTGCCCGAGGGGGGCGTCTCGTCGGCGGAGGCGTAGCCGTGGAAGTGGAGGCCCGAGGTGTCGTGGGAGTAGACGGCCTCCCAGTTCAGGTCGGGGTTTAAGAGGGTGGTGAATTCGCCGTCGGGGAAGGAGGAGGCGTACCATTGGTCGGAGAGGGGCTCGGCGGCGATCTCGAGGCGCTGGTCCAGGCCGTCGGTGGCGCTCCAATCCCAGACGCGGGTGCCGAATTGGTCGACCTGGCCGCGGAGGTTCACGGGGCGGTCGACGCCGGCCGGGGAGACCCGGTAGGAGACGGGGACGCCCAGGTTGGGGGTCAGCTCGGTGTGGTCGATGCGGCCGTCGAGGTCGGGGACGCAGTCCAGGACCGGGGCGTCGCCGGGCTCGTACGGGGGGAGCTCGGCGGGGGGCGTCTGGTTGTCGACGCAGGCGATGAGGCCGATGGTGAGGCCCATGGCGAGTAGCGCAGGGGCCATGATGGAAGGGGGTCGGTTCATGTCAAAACTCCACGGCCAGGCGAAGGCGGAGCATCTGGGCCGGCTGGGCGCTGGTGCCTTCGGTGACGTTGTCCAGGCCGGACAGGGGGAAGAGGACGCCGTGCTGGAGGGCGACGAAGAAGTGGCCGTAGCTCTCGTACTCCAGGGTGGGGTTGAGCTCGACGCCCAGGGGCCGGGTCTGGCCGGGGGTGGAGGTCTCGTAGAGGGCCGAGGAGCCGATGGCGGCGAAGGAGGCCCGTAGGAGGCCGGGGCCCCAGGAGCCCACGTGCCACGTGACGTGGGGACGGACGTAGACGGCGTCGGTGACGGTGCCGATGATCTCGCGGAAGAGGATCCGGTCGACGCGGTAGTCGGGGTGAAAGCGGAAGTTGTCGGCCCGGTTGTCCCGGGGTGGGTTGGCCTGGGGTCCGTCGAGATCGCCGGGTTGGCCGGGGTCGTCGTAGGGGCCGGGGAAGGCGCCGAAGCCCGGGGTGGGGTCGCCGCTGGCGAAGCCGGAGTCGAGGCCGAAGGTGACGGGCCACTCGGGGGCGCCGAACTCGGTCTCCAGGGCCCCGCCGATCTGTAAGGACGAGAGGGGCTCGGTGAAGCCCACGCCGGGGAGGAGAGACGCCTGGTCGATGGTGGCGGTGAGGACGGCGAGCTCGGCTTCGACGCGGGCGAAGGGGAAGTGGAGGCGGAGCCAGCCGTCGACGGCGTGGGCTCGCAGACCCCGGTAGACCACCTGCTCCGGGGTGAGGGGCGGCGGGGAGGCCGTGGGGACGTAGTGAGCGGGGACGTCGTTACGCTGCCATCGGGTGGAGTAGTAGGCGCCGTAGTCCACGGTGGTCAGGCCGGCGGCCCGTCGGCGGGCGATACTGGAGTCCGTGCGGTATCGCATGGCGGCGAAGGTCAGGGCTCGGACGTCGTCGGTGGGGTCCAGATCGAGGGTCCGGGTGCCGTCGCGGCGGGTCGTCTGGGGTCCAGACCAGGCATGGTCGTAGGCGACGGCCCAGATGTGTCCGGCCAGGGGCGTGATGAAGGCCACCCGGTCGGCGGCGTCGCCGGAGTCGCTGTCGAGGCCGTCACCGCTGTGGGTGAGCATGCCCAGGCCCCAGTGGCTGCCCATGCGGCCGACCATAAGGAAGCCCACGGGGGTGAGGACCTCGGCGTGGACCCGGCGGATCGCCAGGGTCTGCAGGGGGCGCTGGCTGATGGTGGTCTGCGGGGGGCCGTCAGGCGTGGAGCCGAAGCCCAGGTTGTCGACGACGTCCACCCGAGCCCGGACGGCGGCGGCGCCCACGGGGGAGTAGGCCGCCAGGTCGGTGCGGAGGCGGAGATCCCCGTGGGTGAAGGTGTTGCCGCCGCTCAGAGGCACGGGGTGCAGGGGTTGGCCCGAGGGGGTGAGCCCGTGGTTCAGGTCGAAGTTGTGGAGGGCCTCTCCCCGGGCTCGGAAGTAGCCGGAGAGCTCGAATCGGGTGTCCGGGCGGATCTCCAGGGCTGTGCCCACGTCGGTGAAGCTGCCCCGGGGACGGTTCTCCTGGGCCGTGGCCGGCTGGGCGGCCATCATGGTGGCCGTGGCAACGATGAGGAGGAGCTGGCGAGTGGTCATCGGGTGGCCTCCAGGAAGGCCCGCAGCTTGCGGGTGGAGGCGTCGGCGGCTTCGATCATGGGGAAATGGCCGCACCGGGGGAAGACGACGAGCTCTGCGTTGGGGAGCTCCGTGGCGAGTCGTTCGCCGGCGGAGAGGCGGGTGACCCCGTCTTCGCGGCCCCACATGATGAGGGTCGGTTGGGTGACTTCGCCGTAGCGGTGCTCCACTTCTTCGAACCGCTGTCCACGGACGGCTTCCAGGGCGGCGGCCAGAGCGCCCGGGCGGTGGAGGGCGTCCCGGGTCTCGTCGACGAGGGCCTGGGTGACCTTCGATTTATCGTAGAAGGCGAGCTCGATCTTGTCGCCGGGGCGCGCCCGGTAGAAGAGGCGGAAGAGGGCTTCGCCGACGCCGTTGGCCCGGGACCATAGAAAGAAGGTGGGGAGCTGGTCGGCGAAGACCCAGGCGTCGTAGAGGGCCAGACGCTCCACCCGACGGGGGTCTTCCAGGGCCATGGTGAGTGCCACCGAGGAGCCCCAGGAGTGGGCGACGACGGCGGCGGAGTCGATGCCCCGGGCGTCCATCACCTCGAAGACGAGGCGAGCCTGGGCGGCCGGGGAGTAGTCGGCGTCCTCGGGGCGGTCGGAGAAGCCGAAGCCTCGGAGATCGAGGGCCAGAACCCGGTGGTCCGGGGTCAGCTCGGGGATCACGTCGTCCCAGGTGCTCAGGGAGGCGGCGAACCCGTGGAGGAGGACCACGGCGGGCCCCTCCCCTTCGTCGACGAACCGTACCCGGGTGTCGTCGGCGGTGAGGAAGGTGGCGTCCGGGGGCTCGTCGGGGAGGGGGCCCGTGTGGAACGCCAGGCAGCCCGAGAAGGTGAGGCACAGGAGGGCTGCCAGGATCGGGAGGGCGCGGGTCACAGCGTGAGCCTCCGGATCTCGGCGGTGTCTGTGAACTCGACGCTGGACTCGTCTTCCTGGGAGCGAATCGTCGCCACCGTACCGAAGCAGGGGCTGACGAAGGCGAAGGTGCGGTAGGTGTAGGTGAGGAGGCCGATGGTCCGCACCATCTCGGTGCGAACCCGCAACACCTGGAAGGTCCCGAAAGGAGTCAGCAGCTCGCCGCGGCGGTCGACCTCGGAGGTGTAGGTCTCGGTGTAGAACGGGAAGGTGCCCTGGGCCCGGCCGGAGACCGTGGTCTGTCGGCTCCAGGAGTCCTCGTGGGCCAGGGGAAATCGCAGGATCTCCACGGGGGGGTCGTAGGTGAGGCGAGTGTCGAAGAGGCCGTCTTCGGGGGAGACGACGCCGAGGAGGAGGAGGGCGTCGTCGGTGGCTTCGAAGACGCCCAGGAGGTCTTCGTCGTGGGTGAGGCGGGTGGCGTAGGTGGCCGTAGGGAAGTCGTCGGCGAACCACTGGTCGGCGGTGTCGATGGTGACGATGTCTACGGTCTCGTCGCCGGGGAGATCGATGGAGAGGTCCCAGGTGCGGGTGCCGTCGACGACCTCTCCGGCGGTGTGGAGCTCGGCATCTAAGGTGACCAGATAGGGCGCGGAGAGGCCGGCCTCCATGGGGACCTGGTCGGCGGTGATCGTGCCGTCCTGGCGAGGCTGGCAGAGGTCGCCGTTGGGGTCGGCGTCGGCGTCGGAGACGTCGGAGACGTCGGGGGTGTCCGTGTCCGGGGAGTCGGAGGCGTCGGTGTCTGTGTCCGGGTCGGAGACGTCGGGGAGGTCCAGCACGTCGTCGCCGTGTCCGGTGTCGAAGTCCTGGAAGACCCGGGGATCATCGTCGTCGCAGGCGACGGCGAAGGCGGCCAGGGCGATGGCGAGGAGGATGGGGAGTGTACGGGGCATAAGCGGGCTCGTTTTTGCGTTGCAACATTGTTGGGTACCATAATGACCCGAAAGGAGTCGGTCAAGCCTTTCTTTTCGGTTGTGTTCTCCCAGGTCAGGCGGTACGCTGCGGCACCGCAATACGAGGAGAGATATGCGACGGATCAAGAAGTACACAAACCGCCGGCTCTACGACACCCACGAGAGCCGATACATCACCCTCGACGAGCTCGCCGCCCTCATCCGAGAAGGGGAAGAGGTGCGGGTGGTGGACGCCAAGAGCGGGGAGGATCTCACCCAGGCGACCCTGGCTCAGATCGTGGTGGAATCTCGCGGTGCAGCAAAGATGCTCCCCGTTCCGTTGTTGACCCAGATGATCCGGATGGGCGACGACGCCCTGGCGGAGTTCATGAGCCACTACCTGAGCTGGTCGCTGCAGATGTACTTCCAGGCGCGCCAGGGGTTTCAGGGGTTCCCCGGGTTTCAGGGCCTGCAGGGGATGAACCCCTACCAGTTCTTCGGGATGCCCGGGGGCCAGGCGTTGGGAGAGTTCTTCGGCGGTCGGTTTCCCTGGCGCCGGGGGAAGGCGTCGGAGGGGGTGGAGGAGCCCGAGGTGGAGGAGGAGCCCGAAGTGGAGGAGCCCGAGGGCGGTGAGGACCTCACTGCGCTGCGGGAGGAGATCGCCCGGTTGAGTCGGCGGATCGACGAGATGTCGTGAGATCTGCCACCTTCGACTCGAGCCTGCCTCCGGAGCCCTGCCGCCTCCGGCGCAGGTGTCCTCCCCACCACATCCCCACTCCCCAGGCCCCGCGCCAGCCTCCCCACACCGCACACCGCCGGTTCTTACGCCGAGAGCCGCCACCTTCGAGGTCGGCTCCACCTCCACCGCTCACTTGCGCACTCGGCGAAGACCTGCGCCTCCCTCCCTCGAAAACCACCCGTTCTCACGCCGAGAGCCGCCACCTTCGAGGTCGGCTCCACCTCCACCGCGCACTTGCACACTCGGCGAAGACCTGCGCCGGAGGCGGCAGGGCTCCGGTGCTCCTCCCTCCCTCGCAAACCACCCGTTCTCACGCCCAAACTCGACGGGAGTCCCCGAACGACCGACCCATACTGCGCCGCACAAAAATTCTCTTGACACCGCCTGCACCCGCCCCTACATTACGAAACATCCATGCTGCGGCGCAACAATCCGCGGCCAACCCGACCGGAAAGGAGAACACCATGGCTAAGAAAGACGACAAGACCGCCGAGACCACCGCCCAGACCCAGGAGTGGGTGAACAAGGCCGGTGACCAGTGGGCCAAATGGGAGAAGCAGGGCGTGGAGACCGCCGAGAAGGCCATCGACGAGTTCAGCCGGCAGATGAAGCTGGGGCTGAACTACTCCGCCGAGCTCCAGGGGCACTTCCGGGAGCAGCTCGTGGAGAACACCCGGACCATGATGAACCTGATGTCCCTGCGGTAACCCCCCACCCTCCTACGGAGTGCCCCCCATGCAAGGTATTTCGCCGACCCCCCGGGATGTCCTCTTCGAGGACGGTACGGCCCGGCTCTATCGATTCTACGATCCCGACGCCCGCGACGACGGGGGCGACCGCCCCGTGGTGCTTCTCGTGCCCTCCCTGATCAACCGGTGGTATGTGCTGGACCTGCGCAAAGGGGCCAGCCTGGTGCAGGCCTGCCTCGACGCCGGCCTGGACACCTACTGCCTGGACTGGGGAGAGCCCCGGGACGAAGACCGGTACCTGAGCTGGGAGGACGTACTGCGGCGGCTGAGTCGGTTTCGCCGTCGGGTCCATCGGCTCTCGGGGGCGGAGACCATCGGATTGTTGGGCTATTGCATGGGGGGCACTCTCTGCGCCATCCACACCGCGCTGGAGCCCGAGGGCATCGGTGGCCTGATCAACCTGGCCGGCCCCATCGACTTCTCCCACGCAGGCGATCTGGGGCGGATGACCGACCCCCGGTGGTTCGACGCCGACGCCATCGCCGACGCCGGAAATATCAGCCCCGAGCAGATGCAGAGCGGCTTCGTGGCGATGCGGCCCACAGGACAGCTCTCCAAGTGGGTGACTCTGGCGGATCGGATCTTTCGGCCCGGGTTCTTGGAGTCCTTCCGGGCCCTGGACACCTGGGCCAACGACAACGTGCCCTTCCCGGCGGAGGCTTATCGGACCTACATCGGGGAGCTCTACCAGGAGAACCGCCTCGTGGCCGGCACCCACAGGGTCTTCGGTCAGCCCGTGGATCTGACGGGGATCACCTGCCCCCTCTTGACCGTGGCGGCCTCTTCGGACCATATCTGCCCCTGCGACGCCGCCCGGGGCCTCCACGATCTGGCGGGCTCCGAGGAGAAGGAGCTCGTCGTCGTCGGAGGAGGCCATGTGGGCGCCGTCGTGGGGAGCCGGGCGAGCCGGGAGCTCTATCCGAAGATCACCGCCTTTTTTGAGGCCGTCGCCAGTTCACCGGCCCAGTCCCCGGCAACCCCCGAGACCCCCGACACCGCCACACAGTAGATCTCAGCAGATCTCCATCGATAAGGAGCACCCCATGGACCTGAAAGACGCCCGTATCATCGTCACCGGAGCCGCCAGCGGCCTGGGCCGGACCTTCGCCACCGAGTTCTCCCGAGCCGGCGCCGCCGTGTTCGGCTTCGACCTCAACGAGGAGGGCCTGAAGAGCCTGAAAGAAGAAGAGGGGATCGACTACTACGTCGGCTCCGTCGCCAGCGAAGAGGATGCCGTGGCCGCCGTGAAGGCCGCCATCGCCTCCATGGGCTCCGTCAACGGCCTGGTGAACAACGCCGGGATCTTTCGGGACGCCCTCCTGGTCCGAAAGGATCGCAAGACCGGGGAGCTCACCCCCATGTCCATGGAGCAGTGGCAGACCGTGATCGACGTGAACCTCACGGGGACCTTCCTGTGTGCCCGGGAGGTGGCGACCCACATGATCGACGAGGGCCACCCCGGGGTGATCGTGAACATCAGCTCCTGCTCTCGTCATGGCAACCGGGGCCAGTCCAACTACTCGGCGACCAAGGCCGGGGTGGTGGCCATGGCCAAGCTGTGGGGCGAGGAGCTGGCCCGGTACAAGATCCGGGTCGGTGCCGTGGCCCCCGGGTTCGCTGACACCCCGATCCTCCAGGGGATGCGCCCGGAGATGTTGGAGAAGATGCTGGCCCAGGTGCCCCTGCGCCGGGCCGCCGATCCTGTGGAGATCTTCCAGGCCGTGAAGTTCATCTTCGAGTGTGACTACTTCACGGGCCGGTGTGTCGACGTCGACGGCGGCATCTCTATGTGATCCAGGTCAGGCATCCCTTCCTCGCCTCACAGCTCTTCTGTCCTCATCTGGAGCGCCAGAGAGAAGGCGTTTGTATGGCCGTCGCCTGTGGTGTCGAGATCGAAGAGCCCGTTGACGAAGGGGGCGTAGCTGCAGATCGTCGACGGGTCGCTGCACGTGGCATCGTCGCAGGTGGCGGTATCGTCGGACCCGATGGAGCAGGTCCATCCACCCTCAACGCTGTAGGAGCTCTCCAGGCCGTAGCACGGACAGGCCTCATCAAACTCGTCCAAGGCGGCGACGAGGTCTTCGGCGGCGACGGTCCCTGTCAGAAAGAGCTCGTCGATCTCGTAGGGGTTCGCCACGTCTTCCGCCAGGAGAATCGCATTTCGGAGCGCTATCTCACCATGGGAGAGCCCCAGGATCGACGCCGGCAGGTACACCCTGCCGTAGAAGGCGTAGAAGACCTGCTCCAGGTAGGTCTCCCTGAAGAGGGATCGGGGATGAGCGCCGTCGTCGAAGGAGTCGCTGCTGATCCGAAGATCTCCCAGCTGGTTCTCTCGGACTCTCCAGACATGGGTCTCCACCGGGAATTGGCCGGGCTCGCCGGAAAAGGTCAGCCCCAGTTGGAGCACGTCGAAGTCGAGCTCGCCGCCAAAGAATACCTGTGAGCTCAGGGCGTTGTTGATCTGACCATCGCCATCGAAGTCGACACAACAGGTGTCGGGCGCCAGAGCCACTTCTACCACTCTCGAGGCACGGTCGAAGCTGGACAGATAGGTCGGCGGCGTCTCCGAGCAGGCCGTCGGAGGGTCTGGATCATCACAAGAAGGAGGGTCGATTGGGAAGAGGAGATCCACCACGCAGCGCCCCTCGCTTTCGTCAAACCGCTGCCCTTCGGGGCAGTCCGGGATGGGGTCCGGCCCACTATCGGGATCGGCGTCGGGCTCCTGCGCGTTGGGCGGATCGTTGGCCTCGGCGTCTGGGTCGGAGACGTCCGGCGAGTGGTACCCGGCGTCGGGGTCTGAGTTCGGGGGCTGCACCCCTTCGTCGACGATATTGCACCCCAGAACCATCGCCAAAACGATACCCAGGGACACCCCCCACCACAGAGAATCACGGTTGCTCATAGCTCGCCTTCGGTGCCGTGCCTGTCCAGGACTTAGGGAGGATAGTCGATCGGCGACGGGGATACCACTTCCGGGTTTCCCGCCTGCGTTTACCTTTGACGGAAACCACGACGTGAGGAGGCGACCATGAAGGGACAGGGACGCGGAGATGAGCAGGGGTTCGAGACGCTGACCGTGATCCAGGGGGTGATCTGCGTGGTCTTCGGGGCTCTGCTCTTTGCCCTGCCGGCGGCGGCCCTCTCGGCGGTGGTCGTGATGCTCGGGGCGTACTGGTTGCTCCGTGGGGGCCTGACCCTGGTGCAGGCTGTGATGGTGCCCGCACAGTGGTTGCTCCGTGGCCTGGTGGTGGTCCTGAGCGTCGTCGCCGGGGCATTGGTCCTGCAGGCGCCGCTTTTGGGGCTCTTCGCCATCGGCCCGGCGATCCTGGTCTTTCTCGGCCTCCAGGCCCTGGTCGCCGGGGTCGCCGAGACCTTCCTCGGCGCCCAGGAACGCCACGGCGGTGTGGCCATGCTCGGCGTCGTCAATATCGTCTTCGGTGCGCTTCTTTTGACCACTCCCGCCGTGGACGTCACCCTCCTCCCTCCGACCCTCGGCGCCGTCGCTCTCCTCGCCGGCGTCCTCTCCCTCTACCTGACGGTCCGATCCTCCGTGGAGCCCTCCTACGCGAACCCCCGAGCGTGAACGAAGACACAGGAAGTCCCCTTCGTTCGATTTGCCTACGCGAACCCCACTCAGAACGCAGACAGGAGATCGGAAAACCCGTCAGTCCATGGCCGCACACCAGGGGCCCCCTCCAGCCGCTCCGCTCCCGGGCGGCCCGTCAAGAACCGCAGAGGTTCGTCGTCGGGGGCAAGAAAGACCCACACCGAGGGATCCTTGCCGGCGGCGAGCTCGGCGTCGGTGGCGTAGTCGTCGCGGACGACGTAGGCCGTCAGGTCCAGGGCGTCGGCCTGGGCGGCCAGGATCGGGGGCAGGTCGAGCATCCGGTTCGACACATGGAAGAGGAGGTAGCCTCCCGGGGACAGGCGGTCCAGGTAGAGCTCGAGGGCCTCCAGGGTGAGGAGGTGTATGGGGATCGAGCCCGAGCTGAAGGCGTCGACGACGATCACGTCGTAGTGGCTCGGGGGGGCCTCCTCGATGCGGACGCGGCCGTCGCCTTCGATGATCGTCGTGGACCCCGCCGGGGACCGGGCGATCAGGTCGAAGTAGGCCGGGTTCGTAGCGACGTGGATCACCAGAGGGTTGAGCTCGTAGAGGTCCCAGTGCTGCTGGGGCGTGGCCAGGCAGCTCAGGGATCCGATCCCCACGCCGATCAGGGCTACCCGGTCCGTGCGGCCCGGCCAGGGCTCGGCGCGGGCGTAGTGGTTCAGGGCCCGGGCCGCCGGGCTCGACGGGTCGTAGTAATAGGAGAGGGACAGGCATTCGTCGGTGTCCAGCCGCTGCCGGCCGTGGACCGTGTTGCCGTCGATGAGCTGCCGGAGGGTGCCGTCAGCGCTGTCGGCGACCCGAAGGGTGCCGTAGAAGTTGCGGTCCTGCAGGAGCGCTCGGCCGTGAAACCCGGAGTACGACGCGCCACCGACGATCAGGCAGACCATGGCTACGGCGAAATATCGGGGCTTCTCGATCAACACGCAGGCCAACACCGCCGGGACCCCGAAGAGGGCCATGGCGATCGTGGGGTCTACCACGCCGAATCGATTGGCCCCGTGGGCGACGGCGAAGGCCGTGATCGCCACGAGGGCCCAGAAGATCCCGGCCTTGCGGACCGTCAGCTTCTCCCCTTCTCGGGGACCTGTGGGGCGTACGGCGCAGGCCAGGGCGATCACCAGGACGTACTCGTAGAGCCCGGTGAAGAGCAGGGGCGCCACGAGGGCGTTGAAGAGCCCTCCCAGGACTCCCCCCACGGAGATCCACAGGAAGTACTCCGTGAGGCGGTCCGCGTCGGGCCGATCTTTGGCGAGCACCGAGTGGGCCACCAGGGCGGCCACGAAGAAGAGGCCCACGTGGAGGGTGAACACCGGGCCCGGCGGGTAGTTCATCTCCGCCAAAAAGGCCACCACCAGGGCCACCGCCACCAGGCACATCCCTCGCCCCACCCACCAGGGCGGGTGCAGGGGCCGCTGAGCGAAGGCCAGGATGAAGGTCAAGAGGTAGAGCGCCAGGGGCACCACCCACAAGAGGGGCACCGACGCCAGATCGGTGGTGACGTAGGTGGTCAGGCCCAGCATCAGGCTCGATGGGATGAACGCCAGGAGCACCCAGTGAGCCCGGCGGCGGCCGCTGATCGGCTCCCCCGCCGCCGGCGGTGCCGCCGTAGCGTTCGACGCCGGTTCGGACGCTGGTCCAGACGCTGGTTCGGCCGCCGGGTCCCGCAGGCGTCGCCAGGTCAGAACGGCGCACTCCAACACCAACAAGAGGAGCAGCCCGTAGCCCGCCGCCCACCACCAGGCCTGCTCGTCCAGAGGGGCGACCCGCTCGATCATCAGGGGGTAGAGCAGGAGGCCCGCGAAGCTCCCGGCGTTGCTCGCGGCGTAGAGAAAATAGGGATCTTTGGCCTGGGCGTGGGTGGTGCGGGAGAACCAGTATTGCAAGACCGGGGCGCTCGTGGAGACCAGTAAGAACGGCAACCCGGCGATGAGCACCAGGGCCATCAAGAGCCCCAGGGTGGGGTCGCCGCCGCCGGTCAAGAACTCCCGGGCCTGGGGGGTCAGGCCGATGGGGAGCACCACCAGAGGAACGCAGAGGAGTACCAGGTGCACAGCGGTGTGGCGCTTCGGGGAGAGCCACCGCGTGGACCCGTGGCTGTAGATGTAGCCCAGGAGCAGGGTCGCCTGAAAGAAGACCATGCAGACGTTCCACACCGACGCCGACCCGCCCAGATAGGGCAGGAGCATCTTTCCCACCATGGGTTGGATCACGAAGAGGAGGCAGGCGCTCAAAAAGAGGGTGAAGCTGAAGGCTGCGACCATTACTGATCCAGCTCGATGATCAGCGCCCCGTAGTCGCCGGAGGGCTGCCGCTGGGGGACATAGCCGCAGACGCCGTGGTCGGGGCCGTGATCCTCGAGCCAACGGATCACCGCCGGCTTCAGCACGGGGAAGAGCTCGGACCGGATGCCTCGGCCGTGAATCACCCGGAGGAACAGTCGGCCTCGGCGGCGCTCTTCGTCGATGAACTCTTCCAGGCGAGCCAGGGCTTCGAAGACCTGATCCCCTCGGAGGTGGAGCTCCGGGAGGTTCCCGGCCCCATCGGCGCGTCGCAACAGGTCCCTCTGGGCGCTGTTCAGCTCGCCGACGTCGTGCAAGCCCTCCCCCTCGGTGGCGAGCGGAGGGGTCTTCAGCCGTCGAGGTGTCTCGGCGGTGGGAGCCGACGCTCGGGCCGGCCGGCGGCGATACTTATCCCTCCCCGCGATGGGCTCGACGTCACCGATCATCTGCTCGAAGAAGGCCGCCTCCTGCACGGCTCGGACGGCCTCGCGATCCACCTCCTCGCTGCCACGGTCGTTACCAGTCTTGCCGCCGTCGTCGCCGACGGAAGGTGGCAACACCGACGGCTTCGGGGGCAACTCGGCCGCCGGGGACCCCTGGTACTTGGCGCTGTAGATCTGAGAGGAGTCCATCCCTTCGAGGGCTCGCTGAAAGAGCTCTTCGTCGGTGAGGGGCTCCTCGTCCTGATCGTCCCGTCGGTCGGGATCAGTTGGCTCTGAGCTCTTCCGGTTGCTCAACGTCTTCATGCTCGTAGGCGAAAGCGACCCGCACCCGCCCGGAGCGCTGGAAGTGGTTGGCCCCCAGCTCGAAGGTGGTCTGGCCCACGTTGGCGCCGGCCGGGGGGCGCTCGAAGAGGGCGAAGTCCTCTACGGACTCCCCGGGATCAATGGCGGAGCGGTCCACCTGGTCCTGTACGGTGATACTGCTGCCGAATCGAACCCGGTTGAACTCGCTGTGCAGGGAGTGCAAGAGAGCTCCCCGGGAGCCCGAGAGCTCTCGGTGCCCCGGACTGTAGACCACGGGCTCGTCGCTGTTGTTGGTGACCGTGAAGGAGACCTTCACCACCGGGTCGGAGCTGAACCCGTCGCGGTCTCCTTCGGTCAGCCTCACGTAGGTCTGGCTGACCTCGGTGACCTGGAAGCTCACGCCGTCGAACTCCAGGGTGTCCCCCACGGAGGCCACCTGGGGCCCTTCGATCTCGGAGGGCTGCCGGTAGTTGATTCGCAGAAAGAGCGGGAGGTCCCCGCGGTGCATCGTCGGGGGAATGCTGAAGAAGAGGATGCTCTCATCAGGGTCGGGAAGCTCGAAGAGGAAGAGGTCCGTGAGCTCTTCGCCGGGGGCCAGGTTGGCCGACCGCTGGCGCTGTCCCTCTACGGTGCCTCGCTCCACCACGACCCCCGGGATCGGGCGTCGAGAGAAGGCCTCCCAGTCGATCTCGTCCCCGGCGACGCCGGGCATCAAGAGCGGCGTCGAGGCCTCGGACATCTCCTGGTTGCGGTGCGTCGGGTTGTAGGCGAGCTCGGATTCGCCCCGGTTGCGGATCGTCAGCGGCACGACGAGCACCGGATCGGGGTACTCGTAGGTCTGCCCGTCGTCGGTGAGCTCCAGGTAGCGAATCGTGTAGGTCCCCAGCTCGAACTCCACGCCCTGGTAGAGGGCGGGCTGATCGGCCGGAAAGACCTGGGGCTTCTCATCACATCCGATGAGGAAGAGCGCGACCAGGGCCAGGAGACTTACGGGAAAGATTCCCCGGGGTGTGGGCATATCGGACCTGCTCAAAGGGATGAAGCTCAGTGGTTCAGGCTCTCTTCGGCCATGCCTGATAGGGGGGAGCCTACCACCGTGCGGTTTTCGTGGTCAATGTCCTCTTCCTCTGTCGAGGTGCCGAATTCTTTGCTACTCTGACCGTTCCCGACAAGAAGCGGTCGACACAGCGGAAGAGGCAAGGGTTACGATGACATCCAATGGGTCTGCGGGAAAGTTTTTTGGGTTCATCTGGATCTTCTTCTTCGTGGTCGGGTGTGCCCCGGAGGTGGATCTGGAGCGGCCCGAAGCGGATCGAGGCACCCTCGGAGAGGAGCTCTTTGAGATCTGGCTTCGAGACACGGAGCGGAGCCTCGAACTCTCCGAAGAGCGCGCTGCCCTGCTGCGAGATCGCCGCCAGGACTTCATCGAGGCCGTGGACCGGACGGCGCCGCCGGGCACCGTGGAGGAGCTCGACGGGTTCCTCCAGTCCTTTTTGCCCGTGGTGGACAGCGGGTATTTCCCGGCCCTGACCCGGAGGATCGCCACCATTCTGGAGGAGGCAAGCCAGGACGAGGAGTTTCTCGCCGCCCTCTCGTCGGGCTCCCACTACAGCCCGTCGGACTTCCTGTCCCCCGCGCATCGAGGCCGGTGGTTCTACGAGATCACCGGGTATGAGGAGACCCCGGCACTGATGGCGCACCTGGGCCGAGAGTTCGCTCGCCATGACGGCCTCGACGAGCAGGGGGCTCCGAGCCTGCAGGCGCCGTCGTCCTTCGCCGACCTCTTGCGGGCCCTGGCGGACGCCATGAACCCGCCCCCGGACGCCGACGGTACTGACGAGCTGGCGATCCTCTTGCGGGATCTCTTCGTGGTCCCCGACCCTCGATTCCGGGGCTCCGAGGCGCCCCGGGGGGTGTCCATCGCCGCCTTCGACGATCGGGGTGTCCCCGTGGTGGCCCTCGATAACAACGGGATGCTCCCCTATCCCTTCACCCCGGACCTCGAGGATCCCACCCGGGCCCAGATCGACAGCGCCGGGCGATTCGTGATGCAAGATGGCGTCGCCGTCGCCGTGGCGCCCCTCTCCCACGAGCCTTCGGGACATCCCTGGATCTTGCGCGACGCCGAGGGGCGAGCGGAGTTCTCCCCCGGGGTCTACGCGTTTGAGTATTTCGACGTCAGCGACACCGCCCTGCCCTACCTGGTGCGAATGGCCTCCGATCTGGCCGCCGAAGGAGCCTTCTATCACCTGATGGAGGCTCTGCGAGAGCTCCTGGGGCCCGCCGTGCCGGGCGAAGACGATCGGGGCCTCTACGTGGGGTTCTCCGACGATCACCCCGTGGTGGATCTCCTCGACGCCCTGGTGTCGGGACTATCCGTGAGCGAGCTGCCGGAGGTCCTGAACCTGATCGTGGAGTACATCGACGGCCAGACCGAGGCGCTGGCGTTTCTCTTCTACGCTCTGAACCGGAGCATCGACGAGGTGGCCGACGCCCCGGGCGCCGAGATCGGCGACGACCAGACCCTGCTCTTCGATCTCCTCGACGTACTCCGGGAGATCACCGCCGATCCGGATCTCTTCGCCGACGTGATGGAGGCCCTGCGAGCGCCCATCATGGAGCGCACCGGCGAGGCCATGGCGACCCTCTTGACCCACCGGGACAGGCGAGCCGTGCCGGCCGCCGGCGGTCCCTACGACACCTGCTTCTATCAGTGCAAGGAGGGCCACGAGATCGGCACCGTCGGCCGCTACGAGTGCATCCGGGCCTGCCCGATGGACGAGCTCTTCTCGGAGCCCATGGATCTCGGCGGTCCCGAGACCAAGGTCAACCGGAGTATGCAGCAGCGGCTCTTCCATCTTCTGTGGGATACCGCCGGCGCCCCCTACACCATGCAGGTCGAAGAGGCGGTGTTCCCCGGCGTCAACCTCGCCGACCTGCCCCCCATGATTCACCTGCCGGGAGCCGCCGAGGCATTCGTCCGGGCCGTGGCCGGGGAGCTCTTGCTCACGGACTACATCACCGATGAGTTCACCCAGAGCGATCTGGGGCAGCTCTTGGCGTTTCTCGAGGGAGCCTTCCCGGGGATGGTCAACGACGAGACCATCGGCGGCGTCTTGAGCACCGCCAGCGAGCTCTTCGGCGCCCGCCTCGACCCCCGGCCCACGCCGGATCAGATCACTCGCCTCTTCAACCAGCCCGAGCTTCGCTACGAGGATCCCGACGTGGTCCTGGCCGTGACCAGCCCCGTGGGCAACGACGGGTTCGTGATGGCCGAGCACCACGCCGACGGCCTCTTCGCGGCGGAGGCCAGCGGGCTGATCGACGTGCTCTATCCCCTGGCGGTGGCCTTCGCCCGGCACGACCGGGAGGACCTCCTGCCCCGGCTCTTCGTGGTGGTCCACGAGCACTACTCGGGCCACACCGATCTCTACCTGAACGCCGCCGGGGACCCGTCGCCGATGAAGGGCTCCAACCTGGTGAGCGTGGAGCCGGCCCTCCTGGAGATCCTGGAAGACGGCACGATCTTCGAGGCGTTGCGGGGCCTGGCTCTCTCCACGGCGAACCTCACCGACGACCAGGGAGTGGCCATCGACGAGCGGCTCCGGCAGCTCGTCCACCAGTGGGTCCGCAACGACGAGGGGTTCACCATGCGGTCCGGCGCCTCCTTGGTGGAGTTAGCCGACGGCCGGATCATCCACGAGTTGAGCCGCGTGGACGTGATCATGGATCGGGCCGGCGAGATGGTCCGCCGCGTGGAGGACGAGGGCGGGGACGTCTCGGAGAACCTGCGCCGGATCACCGAGGACTTCCTCGACGTGGTCCTCGGGGCGGAGATGGTCGACGGAGAGGCCCGGTTCACCGACGAAGGCGTGGTGGCCCTGACCACCCACGTCTTGGCCTATCTGGCACGGCGGGCGGAGCGCAAAGAGGCTCAGGGGACCTTTGAGTCCTGGTTGACCGAGGAGGTCCCCGACGCTCTGGTGTCGGCCCTGGTGTCTCGGGGCGTATTCGCCGCCATCGACCTGACGCGGGGGTTGCAGGCAGACCCCGACGGCCGGGAGCTCGTGGCCGGGGCCCTGGCCCACATGGGCGACACCGACGACCGGGCGGACCTGACCTCCCTGATGCTCTATTCGCTGATCGTGCAGACCTACGATGTGGACGGCTTGCTCCCCCTGGGCGGGTTCATCACCAACGCCCTGGACCCGGATCGGGAGTTCTCCACGGAGCCCCACGGAGCCCTCCCCACGGCGACCATCCTGGCCCACGTCCTCGGCATGGCCGGCGAGGGCGACGAACACGGCTGGGGCGTGGCCGTGATGGGCCGGGGCGCCCTGGCTACCCCTCACCAGGACTCCGGGTGGGCCACGGTCTTAGACGTGGTGCTCCGGTACCTCAGCGATGACCCCCTGGCCGAAGACCTCGACGAAGAGGGCTTCGCCTCGGCGTTCCGTCGCTTGCAGCGATGGTTCTTGGACGACCACCGGGGGTTGGAGCGGTACTTCAAGTTGGTGGCGATTCGGTAGGGTCAGCGCCCAGCTCTTGTCCGCACGAAGAGCCCCCCGTAGGAGACCACCATCAACACCACCAGGATGGTCGCCAGGATCACCTGCACCGTCGGGGTCAGCCCCGGTGGGTAGATGATCTGCAACACATAGTGCTCAATAAAACTGCCCTCGAACCCCTCGTCTCCGGCCTTTCGCCGCAGATCGTTCTCCAGAGGGGTCAGAGGGCAGATCCAGCCTTGCAGGGAGATAGCTACCCCGTAGGCCGCTGATGGCACGTGGATCCAGGCCACCCACCGCCACCGCCAGGCCAGGAACCCACCGAGGGCCATGAACAAGATGAACCCGAGGTGGATCAATAAGACGAGGTCGGCGGCGAGTCGGTAGAGCATCCTGGGGGATTAACTGACGTCGCGCTCCGAAAAGTCCGGCAGGAGGCTGCGAAGACCCATGATGTGAACCTGGCCGTCGTTGGTGATCACCGCGAACCGCTCGTCGTCGAGCCACAGGGTGTCCTCGGCGTATCCCAGGGTCTCCCGGGAGAACGCCCGGTAGGGCTTGCCCTTGGGCATGGACAGGGCCCAGAGCTGCCCGGACCGATCGGGGGAGAGGAGGTACTCTCCGTTTGGCGAGAGCCGGGGCATGGTCTCCCAGGCCGTGTAGGAGTGCTCCTGCTGGTTCAGGTACCGGACGCCTGTGCGGCCCGGGACCTGGAAGCTGCCGATCGTGGAGAAGTCGGAGGCGTTGAAGACCGTGATATTGCCCCGGTCGTGGCGGACGACGAACTTCGAGCCGTCCTCGGTGGGGAAGATGTCGTTGGGGTACCGTACCTCCGTGACCAGCTGGGCGGAGCCGTCGGCGGAGAGCTTCGTGATACGGCTGCCGTTGGAGTCGGCGAGGTACACGCTCTCGCCGCCGGCGGCGCACATGCCGGAGATGAAGATATCTGAGGGCTTCTCGCGGCCGTCGGGGACCTCCGTGTGGGTGGCCTTGACCTCCAGATCTGGCGAGAGGAACACCACGGCGTCGCTGCCGGCGGCGACGAGGTCGCCGCTGTCGAGCCAGGCGAGGTTGTTGGCCCACGTGGAGAGCCCCACGGGTCCGGCGATGGTGTCTCCCGTGGCCGGGTTGACGACGAGGACGTTCTTATTGCCGTCGGCCAGGGCCAGGCGGGTGCCGTCGGGGCTCAGGGCGGCGGTCC
>SKON01000210.1 GCA_007120035.1 Myxococcales bacterium | reverse complement strand
GGGGGGGGGGCCCGGGGGGGGGGGGGGGTGGCTTCCTCGGGGGCCGGGGCGTCGGTCTCGTCGAGGGAGAGGAAGAACCAGCCCAGGTTGGAGAGGACCAGGGCCATGAGAGCGAAGGTCAGGAGGTACCCGCTGGGACGAGGCCCGGTGGGGGGGGAGGGCTCGTCGTCGGTGTCGAGGTCTTGGAGGGCCGGGGAGGCTGTGGCCTCCGGGGGGTGATCGGCGTCGAGAAGGGGTGTGGCGTCGGGGCCGTCGACGGCCTCTCGGAGCGCCCGGGCGAAGGCCTGGACCGATGGGAACCGCCGCTTCGGTTCCCGACGCAGGCCCCGGGAGATGGTGTCGGCGATCTCGTCGGCGATGCCCATCTCTTTCAGGGAGGGAGCTTCGTCGCTCTTGATGCGGATGATCCCTTCGCTGGCGTCGACGGGATCGTCGAAGAAGGGGTGGACACCGACGAACATGCGGTAGGCCAGGGCGGCCAGGGCCCACTGGTCGGCGGCGGCGGAGGGGAAGGGGAGGTTGATCTGGGAGTCGAAGGCCTCGGGGGCGAAGGCGTCGACGAGATCCGTGGTGAGGACCGCCTGGGGCATGGCCAGGAGCTCCTCCATGGTGAGGCCGACGCCGACGTGGCCGACACGGGCCCGGCGGTGGGAGTCATCGCCTTCGGGCAGGAGGACCCACTGGGGCTGGAGGTTGCCGTGGAAGAGACCCTGGCGGTGCAGGGGGGTGAGGAGGTCGGCGAGCCGCTCGACGACGTCGGCGACCTCCTGGGGGGCCAGGGCGCCCCGGCGGGCGATCTCGTCGGCCAGGGAGTGGCCGGGGACGGCCTCCTCGATGATAAAGGGCAGGCCCCGGTCGATCTCACCGAAGTCGACGGTGGCCAGGAGTCCGTCGTCGCGCAACAGGCTCGCACGGGTGGCGGACTCCTTGATGCGGCGGCCGATCTCATCGGAGGCGCCGGCCTCGGGGAGGCCGTCGAAGACGGCGATGCGGACGGGGAGATCGAAGGGATCCTGTGTGCCCTCGTAGAGGGTGACGAAGCCGAAGGAGCCCCGGTGGGTGTCGATCTGGTAGCGATGTTCCAGCGCCAGGGTGCCGCCCTGAAGGTTTTCCATGACAGTTCTTCCTGTGGTTCAGGGGTCGACGGAGGGAGCCGCGGGGCGGCCGCCTTTTCGGGGATCCGAGACGCCGACCCATTGGTCGCCACGGCGGAGGACGAACTGCACCGCCGTAAACGAGGGGCGGTGGCGGATGGTATGTCCCCGGTCCTGGAGGGCCTGGTGGCGAGGATCGTCCTCGGTTTCGGCCCAGAGGGTGTCGGGCATCCACTGGTGATGGTGTCGCCCGGCGGCGATGTTGTCCAGTGGCTCGGCGCCGTCGATGAGGAGGTCCAAAAGGGCGAAGTACACCCCGGAGATGATCGTGGGGCCGCCGCTGGCGCCGATGGTCATCACGGGCTGGCCGTCGCGGAGGACCAGGGTGGGGCTCATGGAGGAGAGGGGGCGCTTGCCGGGGGCCACGGCGTTCTGCTCGTTTCCGATCAGGCCGTAGAGATTGGGCTCACCGGGCTGGATGTTGAAGTCGGCCATCTCGTTGTTGAGGATCACGCCGAATTCGGGGACGTAGACCAGGGAACCGAATCGGGTGTTGATGGTGGTGGTGCAGGAGAGGAGGTTGCCATCGCCGTCGACGATGCTGAGGTGGGAGGTGCCGCCTTCTTCTGCGTGGGGGGCGGTGGTCCCGTAGTCCGTGGGGTCGAGGACGGCGTCGAGATCGACGCGGGCGGCGAGCTCGGCGGCGTAGTCGAGGTCGAGGAGACGGTCGATGGGGACGTCGACGAAGTCGGAGTCGCCGAGCCACTCGGCCCGGTCGGCGAAGGCGTGCTTCAGGGCTTCGACGCGGGCGTGGAGGAGGGCGTCGTCGTCGAGATCGTCGAGGTCGAGGTGGGCGAGGATGTTCAGGGCCTGGATCAGGGCGATGCCGCCGGAGGATGGGGGCGGCATGGAGAGGATCTCGTAGCCGGCGAAGTCGCCTCGGACGGGCTCGCGGGGGATCATGTGGTAGCTGGCGAGGTCGTCGGCGGTGAGGATGCCGTCGTGTTCCTGCACGGTGGCGGCGATGGCGTCGGCGATGGGTCCGACGTAGAAGGGTCGCACGCCCTCGTCGCGAAAGAGATCCAGGGCCCGGGCCAGATCGTCGCGGGCGAAGAAGTCGCCCTCCTCGAGGAGCTCGCCATCTTCATTGGAGAGGAGGGCGAGGAGCTCGGGGCGTACCTGGAGGTGCTCCTCCATGGCGTGGAGGTGGCGAGCGAGGGTGGCGCCGACGGCGAACCCTTGAGAGGCGAAATGGCGAGCAGGCTCGACGACGTCTTCCCAGGGGAGCTCTCCGAACCGGCCGTGGAGGGCCCAGAGGCCGGCGGGCTCGCCGGGGACGCCGACGGCCAGGCCGCCGCGGCGGGCCAGGGAGAAGTCCGCCTCGCCGTCGACGAGGTAGAGATCGCGGTGGGCGGCGGCGGGGGCCATCTCCCGAAAGTCCAGGACCGTGGTCTCCTCGGTGTCGGCGTCCCGGTAGAGGCAGAAGCCGCCGCCGCCGAGGCCCGAAGAGAAGGGGTGGACGATGCCGAGGATCAGCATGGTGAGGACCCCGGCGTCGGCGGCGTTGCCGCCGGCCTCCAGGATGGCGACGCCGGCCTCGGAGGCGTACTGGTTGTCGGCGGCGACAACGCCGCCGGTGGAGGCCACCTGGTAGGAGGGGAGATCGTCAAATCGGACCGGTTCCTGAGCGATCGCGGAGGAGGCGACGAGGAGAGAGACGGCCATGACGGCGGCTGGGGCCAAGATGCGGGGAGGGAGGTTCATGGGGGACTCGCGGACGGTTGACACCGAAATGACACAATCTATCCTGCGCAGCGAAACACCGGCTTTTTACCAACCCGGCTGCGGGTTGCCAAGCGCATCCCCCCTCCCCTCCCCTCCCCTCCTGGCCCTGGTGGTTACGATGATGATGCGATCCTTTCTGGGACTCTTCGGCAAGAGTCCGTTTCCGAACCTGCGAGAGATGGCCGAAGCGGTGCAGGAATGTGCTGATCAGGTGCCAGTGCTCTTTGAGGCGTTCTTCGACGACGACTACGACCAGGTGTTGGCGCTCTCGGAGCAGATCAGCCACCTGGAGCATGAGGCGGACGTGATCAAGACGCGGATCCGAGACGGGATGCCGAAGACGATGTTCATGCCCGTGGACCGCCGGGACCTGTTGGACGTTCTGGCCTCGCTGGACGCCGTGGCGGACTGCGCCGAGGACGTGGGGATCTTGTTTACCCTGCGGCGGATGGAGCGGATCGAGGAGCTGGAGAAGCCCTTGAAGAAGCTGGTGCGGAGAGTGGACAAGACAGTGCGCAAGGCCATGGAGATCGTGGTGGCCCTGGAGGTGCTGGCGGAGGTCAGCTTTACGGGGCCCGAGGCGGAGCGGGTACTGAAGATGATCGACGAGCTGAACCGGTTGGAGCATAAGGCCGATATCGTCCAGGACGATCTGGCGCGGCAGCTCTTCGCCATGGAGGACGATCTGAAGCCCGGGGCGTTGCTCTTGTGGAATAAGATCTTTAATAAGGTCGGGGATATGGCCAACTCGGCGGAGAAGATGGGCAACCGTCTGCGGCTTTTCCTCTCCAGCTAGAAGACGACGCGAAGGAAGTCAGGTGACACGCCTTGCCACGCGAGGGTGGTCGAAGATCAAAATGTAGTACGACCGGAGTCATCCCAAATGGGCGTCGAAATCATTCTCTATCTAGCCATCGCCTTCGGGTTTTATATGGCGTGGAGCATTGGGGCCAACGACGCCGCCAATGCGATGGGGACCAGTGTTGGATCAAAGGCGATCACCTTCAAAGAGGCGGTGATCATCGCCGTGGTCTTCGAGTTCTCCGGGGCGGTGATCGCCGGAGCGTCGGTGACGGATACGATGCGGCGGGGGATCATCGATCCCTTGCTCTTCAACGATCCGACGATCGTGGGGACGTCGGAGGGGTCGACGATCTTTATGTTGGGGATGCTGGCGGCCCTGGTGTCGGCGGCGCTATGGATTCACGTGGCGGCGGTCCTGGGGTGGCCGGTGTCGACGACGCATAGCATCGTGGGGGCGATCACGGGGTTTGGCCTGGTCAGCGTGGGGGCGTCTCACGTGCAATGGGGGACGCTGCTGCAGATCGTATCGAGCTGGTTGGTGAGCCCTCTGACGGGGGGGATCCTGGCGTTCTTGATCTTCACGATCATCCGGAAGTGGATCTTCAACGCCCGGGATCCGGTGAGGGCTGTCAAGCGGTGGTCTCCGGTGTTGATCTTTCCGGTGTTTTTCATCCTGGCGCTGGTGATCTTCTACAAGGGGCTGCCCGGGATCGATCTGGAAGGGTACGGGATCGGGACGTGGCAGATCATGGCGATCAGCGCCGGTTTCTCGGTGGTCGGGGCGGCGCTGAGCGGGGTGCTGGTGCGGCGGATGAAGGACGTGGAGGAGGGGGATGAGCAGGGCCATGTCAAGAAGGTGGAGAGCGTGTTTCGGTACCTGCAGATCGCGACGGCCTGTTTCGTGGCGTTCGCTCATGGATCGAACGACGTGGCAAACTCCATCGGGCCACTGGCGGCGATCGTGGCGACCTACGAGACCGGAGAGATCGCCACCCAGGTAGGGGTGCCCCTGTGGGTGCTCCTGCTGGGGGGGATCGGGATCGCCGTGGGTCTGGCGACATACGGGTACAAGGTGATCGAGACCATCGGGACGAAGATCACGGATATCACGCCCTCTCGAGGGTTCGCGGCGGAGTTCGGGGCGGCGTCGACGATCCTGGCGGGGAGTCAGCTGGGGATGCCGATCTCGACGACCCACACTATCGTGGGGGCCGTGATCGGCGTGGGGTTCGCCCGAGGGATGAACTCCCTGAACCTGGCGGTGATCTGGAGTATCCTGAAGTCGTGGGTGTACACGATCCCGGCGGCGGCGGGGCTGACGATCGGGTTCTACTGGCTCTTCCGAGCTCTGTGGAACCACTTCATCTACGCGCTATGAGGCAGCCATTCCTGGATCCGGTCGGGGTCGAAGGGGTGGATCCCCCGGCGGCGTAGGTTCTGCCGGAGGGGTTCGCCGAAGAGCTCGAACTCGCCGGCGGTGAGGCCCTCCTGGACCTCGGCGCGGTATTCGGGTGCCTGGAAGTACTCGTTGAGGGAGTCGCCGATGGGGTTGACCATCAGGTCCTGGAACCAGGAGACGGGTTGGTCATCCTGGCGGTTTTTAACCATTTTCCAGTGGAGGGCCCAGGAGGCGGCGGCGACGGAGTTCTGGGCCTGGGGCATCAGGTCTCGACACATGCCCAGGAAGATCCCCTGCTGGCGAGGATCGAAGTGGAGGAACTCCTCGCTGTAGAAGAGGGCGTTATGGAAGTAGGAGGGGATGGTGACGATGCCGCCGAGCTGGAGGCGAAAGCAGATGTTGCGCAGGAGCTCCAGGACCTGGGCGCCGACGCCGAGGCCGGGGTGATTCTGGCCGGGGAGGGGAGGGCGACGGGGTGTGAAGAAGGCGTTGGGGTTCTGGAGGATCAACCAGTCCACGGTGAGGACCGGAATGTGAGTCTGGGACAGGCGGCTGGCGAGGGTGTCCTGGGGCTTCAAGAAGCTGCGGTGGACGACGAGCTCCACGAGGGGGGTGGAGAGGTCGGGGTTGCGGGAGAAGAGGCGGAGCATGTGTTCGTCGGGATCGTCGGTCTGGAGCTCGATGTGGAAGTCCAGGAAGCCGAGGCGCTCGAGATCGCGGAAAAAGCCGTACTTTCGGAGGGCGACCTGGAGCCCGTCGGTGGTGTAGAAACCGAGGAACTTCTCGGTCTCTTCGCCGAAGAGGTCGGGACCCAGAGAGAGCTCGGCGATCCCCTCGGAGCCGCGTTGGAGCTCGGCGCGGGAGAGCAGGGAGTAGATCTCCTGATATCGATCGCGGAACCGTGTCATCGGGCCTCGGAGGTTGTTAGGTCCGAGTAGTATAGGAGGATCGGTGGGGAGACGGAAGGGGTCACTCGGGGACGGCGACGTAGAGGGCCTCGGAGAATGGCGAGAGGGTGGTGAGGGTGCTCCGGGTAGAGGAGAGTTGGATGCGGTAGGCGTAGACGCCGCCGGGTTCGACGTCGGCGTCGACCAGGGTGCCCTCGGTGGCGGGGTCGACGATGGCCAGGGGGAGGAAGTCCTCGTCGTGGAGGAGGTCGCGGCGGAGCAGGCGGGCGCCCTGCGGGGGGGACCAGAAGAGGTGGATCTCGGGGGTCGGGTCGGTGAAGACGTCGGCGTGGAGCTCCGGTGGGGAGTCCGGGGCGGCGGCGTCGATGGTGATCGTCGGAGAGGCGCGACGGCCGTCGCCGCGGTGGAGGACGAGCCGGTACGAGACGGGGAATGCCTCGGGGGGCGGGGCGTCGAGCCAGTCGACGAGGCCAGTGGTCAGGGGGGTGACGAGGTCTTCGGTGACGTCGATGCGGGCGGCGGGCTCCCATTGAGCATCGGCGGTGCGACGTCCGATCTCGACGACGTCGCCCTGGCGAGCCATGGGGGCTCGGAGCTCGAAGGTGAGCCCCGAGGCGTCGGACCGGAGGGCGACGATGTCGAGCGCCTCGGAGGGAGGGGCGTCGGGCCCGGTGATCAGGGGATGGAAGGCGGCGCAGGACGACAGGAGTCCCGCGCCGAAGAGGAGCGCCAGGGTCCTCAGAAGGACCACAGCAAGCGACCCTGCACGGTCCAGGCGAACCGGGCGGCCTGATCGGTGAGGAAGGGGCCGAGGTCGCCGTAGTAGTTCAGGCGCTCCTGGCCGGCTCGGGCGGCGAGGCCGCCGCCGGGGAAGAGGATTCCGGCGTCGAGGCTGGCCAGGAAGTTGGCCGCCGAGACGAACCGGAGGGAACCGTCGAACTCCAGGCCCAGCCAGGGAGAGCCGCCGGGGGTACCGTCGGCGCGGAAGGCCCGGGAGCCGATGGCGTCGAGCTGAAACTCCATGCGCTGCTGGCCGGACTCCAGGAAGGTGGCCTTCACGAAGGGGTTTGCGTAGTAGGCGTTGGTGACGGTGCCGATGATCTCTCGGAAAAGGATCAGGTCCACGTGGTAATCAGGGCTGAACCGGGTGAAGTCCAGGGCGTCGCCGGGCTCGGCGCGCCAGCCCCAGTTGGGGGCGTCGCCGCCGGTGGCGAAGCCGCCGTTGACCCCGAAGGTCACGGGGCCTTCGAAGGAGAACTCCGACTCCAGGGCCAGGCCGATCTGGCGGATGGTCTGGGCCGTGTTGTCGCCCTGAGCGGTGATGGAGCAGGCGCCATCGGCGTTCTCCCGGCTGTCGGCGTCGAAGCAGTTGACGTCCCGCTGGTCTCCGGTGCCTTCGTCAAAGCCGACGGGCTCATTGGAGGCGTTGTCCACTCGTCCCAGGGTGACCAGACCTTCGAGTTCGACCCGGATGTTCAGATCCGGGTTGGGGTTGAAGAGGAGCTGGCCCCAGGGGGAGAAGGAGTGGAGACGGAGGCCGCGGTAGATCGGGGTGGGTGGGGCGTCGGGGTCGATGTCGTCGACGCCGGGGAAGGCGGCGTTTTGAGACCGGGAGGTGTAGGAGAGGCCGCCGTTGAGCACGGGGAGCTCGAGGGTGCCGAGGCGATGGGCCTGGCGGCCGAAGTCCTGTCGATCCACGGGGGCTCGGAAGAGCTGGACCGTCCACTGGTTGGCGCGGTCGACGCCGCTGAGCTCTGCTTCTCGTTGTTGGTCGAAGCCGGGCTCGTAGGAGGTGAGGCCGGCGTCGACGAAGTCCCAAGCGCCGAAGAGGTAGAAGCCGAAGAGGCGGGTGCGCAGGGCGACGCGGTCGACCTGGTCGCCGCCGTCGCAGTCGGCGCAGCTGCCGTCGTTGGCGTGGATCCCGAGGCCCCAGTGGTTCATGATCCGGCCGGCCTGGATGGTCCCGAAGAAGGCGTCGACCTCTCCGTAGGCTTGTCGGACGTGGAGTGGGTTGAGGCCGCCTGCGGAGGTGCCCATCAGGCGTCGCTGGGGCGACGGGGTGCCGTCGGTGAAGAGGCTATGGCGAGGGTCGGCGCCCATGGCGACGTTGCGGAGGAGGTCGACGTCGGTGTTCAGGCGGAGGGTCTCGGTGATGTGAAACGTGGGATCCAGGCGGAGGCGCAGATCGGTGGTCCACAAAAGGTTTGCGTCGGGGGTGGCGGGCTGATCGGCGGGGGTCACGGTGCCCAGGGGAGGCAGGACCGCCGAGGTGCCCTGGGTGTCGAGATCGAAGTTGATCCGAGCCCGGCTTCGGACCCGGAGGCTGCCGCCGAAGTCCACGAAAGGAAACGAGGCTTCCGAAGAGATTTGGTCCAGGACGGAGTCGTCCCAATCGTCGGGCCACTCGGTGTCCCAGTCTTCTTCGAAGTCGTCAAAGTCATCGAAGTCATCGAAGTCGTCGAAGTCGTCGAAGTCGTCGTCGGTGTCGGTGTCGGTGTCGATGTCAGGGGTGACGGGCGGGGGCAACGTGGGCTCTTCCAGCGCCGGGGGACCCGGGGCGGGAGGTTCTTCTTCGTCGGTCTCGTCGTCGGTCTCGTCGTCGTCGGTCTCGTCGCCGTCGGTCTCCTCGGCCTCGTCGTCGGTCTCGTCGTCGTCGGCCTCGTCGGCCTCGTCGTCGTCGAGGGCCTCGTCGTCGGAGACCTCCTCGGCGGCCTCGGGCTCGTCGGGGGTGTGCTCCTGGGCCCAAACCGGTGCGGCGAGGGCCGCAGAAAGGAGAACGGCCAGTGCTGAAATCCTCAATCGTAGCTTCATCTAGGTATGCCCGTGACGTTCCATTGGAGATCCACGCGATGGGCGCGGACGCTAACACGGGCCCAGAGGGCGGTCAAGATGGGGGGCGGGCCGCTGACGACGGGCAGAAGAGGCGCCACGGTTGAGACGTTTGGGGTCGTGGTTAGGTTCCCCGGGGAGCGGTCCGTCGAGGGCCGAGAGACCAATTCGACTCGTGATCCACGAGGAGGCAGCACGAATGGAGTTACAACTGGGATATGCGGTATTGGCCGGAATCGTCGGAGCCGGGCTGATGGTGGTGGCCATGGTGGCTGGGCGCCTGATGGGGCTGGCCACGGATATGTTGAGAGTACTGGGGCTCTTCTTCCTCACCGAGGAGTCCTCACCGAAGGCGATCCGGGCCGTGGGCCTGGCAGTGCACCTCCTGATGGGTGCGGTGTTCGGGTTGGCCTACGCGGGTCTGTTGACCTGGGTGGGGGCCACCACGGTAGTGGGGATGGCGGGGTTGTGGGGGATCCTCTTTGGGGCGATCCACGGGCTGGTGATCGGTGCCGGCCTCGGAGTGTTGCCGGCGGTCCATCCCCGGATGGGGGCGGAGAATGTGCTGACGCCGCCGGGGTTCTTTGGGCGAAACATCGGGCTGGCGATGCCCGTGACGCTGATTCTTCTGCACGTGATCTATGGGGTGTCGGCCGGGCTGATCTACAGCGCCGGCGTGGCGGGTTGACTCGACAAACCGGGCCGGGCGCAGTAGGAGTGCAGGGGTTCCACGTGTCTGCATTCTACAGGAAGGCTGATGACAAAAATTGGCTCTCTCTGCGTGTACTGCGGCTCCCGCTCCGGGGCCGACGGCCGATATGAAGCGGCCGCTGTGTCGCTGGGGCGGCGGCTGGCGAAAGAAGGGATCGAGATCATCTACGGGGGGTCGGCTCACGGGCTCATGGGCGCCGTGGCCAACGCCGCGCTTCAGAGCGGGGGGCGAGTGGTGGGGATCTTGCCCGGCGGGCTGGCGAGCCGTGAGAAGGCCCACGACTCTCTGACCGAGATGGTCGTGGTGGGGTCGATGCACGAGCGCAAGGCCCTGATGGAGGCCCGCAGCGATGGGTTCGTGGCCCTCTCGGGAGGGCTGGGGACTCTGGAGGAGCTCTGCGAGACCCTGACGTGGTCGCAGCTGGGGATCCATCAAAAGCCCGTGGGAATCCTGAACATCGCCGGGTTCTATGATCCCTTCCTGAGCTTTCTGGATCAGGCCATGGAGCAGGGGTTCATGGATCCCGAGCATCGAGAGCTCTTGCTGGTGGAGTCCGATCCGGAGGCGCTCCTGGACCGGATGCGTGACTTTGAGTGGACGTTGAAGAAGGTGTGGCTGGATCGTTCCGAGCTGTGAGGTGGTGGTGGGAGAGCTGAGAGGAGAGGACAGGGAGGCGATCCGGGGGTTCGTGAGCCAGGAGCTGCGGGCCGCCGAGGAGGCGTTTCTTCAGGGGCGGTACGAGGAGGCCCTGGCACTGGTGGAGGAGGCCCGAGAGGAGGTCCGGCGAAGGGGGTGGTGGTTGCCGCAGATCTCCGAGGAGCACGGGGGATGGGGGCTGAGCCTGGAGGACTTTTCGACGGTCGCCGAGGAGCTGGGGCGCTCGCCGGTGGGGCACCTGGCGTTTCATTGCCAGGCCCCGGACGCCGGGAATATGGAGCTCTTGGAGGAGTTCGCCACGGACCTGCAGAAAGAGCGGTTTTTGGCACCCTTGCTGGCGGGAGAGGTGCGGAGCTGCTTCGCGATGACCGAGCCCGGTCGGCCCGGCTCGAACCCGACGTGGATGGAGACTAAAGCGGAGCGCCGTGGCGAGCAATGGGTGCTGAACGGGCGCAAGTGGTTCTCCACGGCCGCCGACGGGGCGGCCTTCGCGATCGTGATGGCCGTGACAAACGAAGAGGGCCCGAAGCACCGTCGGGCGTCGATGTTCCTGGTCCCCATGGACACCCCCGGGATGGAGCTGGAGAACCTGCGGGTGATGGGAGAGCGGGGGCTGGGGCCGATGAGCCACGCCGAGGTGAGCTTTGAGGAGTGCGTGGTGGGCGGTGACGCCCTCCTCGGCGAGGAAGGGCAAGGGTTCGTGATGGCCCAGCACCGCCTGGGGCCGGGGCGGATTCACCACTGCATGCGCTGGATCGGGATCTGTGAGCGGGCGCTCTCGCTGATGTGCGAGCGGGCCACGTCGCGGGCCCTGACCCCCACCAGGCAGCTCGCCGACGAAGGGGTAATCCAGGGGTGGATCGGTGAGAGCCGCATCGAGATCGATGCAGCCCGAGCCTTCGTGAGGGAGACGGCTAAGAAGATGGAGGTCCAAGGGGCGCCGGCTACCCGGCAGGAGATCTCGGCGATCAAGGTCTTCGTGGCCGGGGTGTTGCAGCGGGTGCTGGATCGGGCCGTGCAGGTGTACGGGGCGGCGGGGCTCACGGATCAGACGCCGCTGGCGTATTGGTATTCCCATGAGCGGGGAGCCCGGATCTATGACGGGCCCGATGAGGTGCACCGGCGGGTGATCGCCCGGGCAGAGCTGGCGAAGTACGCCGAGGGGAGGGGCTGATGGTGAAGGTCGACAGGGCTCGGCAGGTGCGGGATGGCGAGGAGTTAGATGGGGAGGGGCTGCGCGAGTTCCTGGAAGGGGCCCTGGAGAGGTCGGTGTCGCCCCTGGAGATCCTCCAGTTTCCGGCGGGACATTCCAACATGACTTACCTTTTGAAGGCCGGCGACGACGAGTTCGTGCTCCGGCGTCCGCCGTGGGGAACCCGGCCGAAGAGTGGGCACGATATGGCCCGGGAGTATGGCATCCTGAAGGGGTTGTCGTCGGTGGTAGAGTGGGCGCCGACGCCGGTGGCGCTCTGTGAGGACGAGGAGGTCCTGGGGGCGCCCTTCTTCGTGATGGAGCGGGTCTCAGGGGTGATCCTTCGAGGCGGTGACGGCGGTCAGGGACCGCTGTCCCAAGAGTCGTGGCGGCGGCTGTCGGAGCTCTGCGTGGACACCCTGGCGGCGATCCACGGAGTCGACAGGCAGGCGGCAGGGCTGTCGGAGCTTGGTCGACCCGAGGGCTACATGACTCGCCAGGTCGAGGGGTGGCGGCGCCGTTGGGAGCGGACTCGCACCGAAGAGGTCCCGGCGATCGAGGTGGCCTTCGACTGGTTGGAGTCGTCGATGCCCGGCGACGACCCCGCTCAGGTGGCGCTGATCCACAACGACTTCAAGTACGACAACCTGGTCCTCTCCGAGGACCTGGAGCAGGTGAAGGCCGTGCTGGATTGGGAGCTGGCGACAGTCGGGGACCGGCGCATGGATCTGGGGACATCCCTGGCCTACTGGGCGGAGCCCGGAGATGAGCCGGTACTCCTGATGATGGGGCTGAGCCCCACGGCTCAGGAGGGGAATCTGACCCGAGAGGAGGTGGTCCGGCGGTACGAAGAGGTGTCGGGAATGGCCGTAAGTGATCCCACCTTCTATTACATCTACGGCCTGGTGAAGGTGGCCGTGATCGGTCAGCAGATCTACTATCGATTTCACCACGGGCAGACGTCAGACAAGCGGTTTGCCGGGCTGATCGAGGCCGTGAAAGCCCTGGGTCGACAAGTCCGATGGTCTCTTGAGACCGAACGGTTAAGCCGGTCTTGAACTGGTAGGTGGAAGGCCCTAGACTCCACCCCCGTTCGCGATGGGGCGGAGAAGAGACCTGGAAAAAAGAGCGATATGAGCGAGTTGTCCAAAGAAGAGCGAGACCAGCGAGTCGCCGAAGCCCTGGAGGAGTTCTACGAGCGGCTCCAGGAAGCGGGCCTGAAGTCCACGAAACAGCGGGATCTGATCGTGGAGCGGTTTTTCTGGCTCGATAAGCATATCAGCGCCGATGAGCTCCTGGAGGATGTGCGGGAGTATCAGCCGCGGATCGGGTATGCCACGGTGTACCGGACGCTGAAGCTGTTGACGGAGCAGGGGTTTGCGGTGCCCAAGGACTTCGGAGACGGGCAGACCCGGTACGATCCGATCCTTCACCAGGACCCCCAGCACGACCACCTGATCTGCGTGGACTGCCGCAAGATCATCGAGTTCAACGACGACGGGCTCAACGAACGAATACAAACCATTGCGACCGCCAAGGGGTACGCGATTCGGCGCAAGAAGATCGAGCTTTACGCGGAGTGTCAGGACCAAGAGTGCCCAAACAAATGAACCAACCGTTACACAAGGCGACAAGATGAAGGACGACTTTTCGATCAAAGGAGAGGTGATCGGGGCCCTGGAAGGCGTCGAAGATCCTCAGGCCGGGGACAATATCGTGAACACCCACCTGGTAGAACAGGTGGAGGTGAAGCAGGGGGTCGCTGAGATCATCCTGGTGATGAGCGCCGACCGAGACCGAAAAGAGCGGTTCGCCATCGAGGATGCGGTGTATGACGCCGTGGAGGGGATTGGTGGGGTGCGAGAGGTGAAGGTACAGACCATGACGCGCCAGGCGTTGGAGCGGGAGGCCCGGGGAGAAAAGCCGGCGCCCGTGCCAGGCCCGAGCCCGTCGGCAAAGCCGCCGGGGGGACCGGGTCAAAAGCCCGGGCCGTCCGGTGGGGGCGGGATGCCGCCGTCGGCGCCCATCGAAGGGGTGGGCCGGGTGATCGCCGTGGCCTCTGGCAAAGGGGGAGTAGGGAAGTCCACGGTGGCCGTGAACCTGGCCCTGGCGCTGCAGAAGCTGGACTACCGGGTGGGGGTGTTGGACATCGACATCTACGGGCCGTCGCTGCCGACCTTGTTGGGAGTAGCGGGGAGACCGGCGGTGAGCAATCGGCGGATCCTACCGATCGAGGCGTCGGGGCTCCGGATCATGAGTCTGGGATTCTTGATGGAAGAGGACTCGCCGGTGATCTGGCGGGGCCCGATCGTGACGGGGATTATCCGGCAGTTCTTGCGTGACGTGGATTGGAGCGGGCTGGACTACCTGATCATTGATATGCCTCCGGGAACGGGGGACGCCCAGCTGGCCCTGGCGCAGACCGTGCCCGTCGACGGGGCGTTGGTGGTGACCACGCCGTCGGATCTGGCGCTCTTGGACGCGGCTCGGGGCTTGCAGATGTTCAAGACGCTGAACGTGGAGGTGATGGGGATCGTGACGAATATGGCTCGTTTCGTCGTGCCGTCATCAGGGGAAGAGTTCTTCATTTTTGGCAAGCCCGAAGAGGTGGCCAAGGAGGCCAAGCGGCTGGAGACGACGGTGCTGGGAGAGATCCCCCTGGACACCGAGGTTCGTCGAGGCGGAGACGAAGGCCAGCCGGTGGTGCTCGCCGATCCGGAGAGCCCCGTGAGCCAGGCCTTCATCGATCTTGCGAAGTCCGTGGCGGCGGCGCAGCCCGTCGGAGCCGAAGGCGGACAAGAGGAAGGCGCCAAGAAGGGGCTCTTCTCGTTTTTGAAGAGCTAGGTTTCATTTTGCCTTTGTAACAATGCTGTAAGATACTTCAGGTCTGGAGAACGGGCTCATCGAGGAGCTCTGCAGACCTTCCGAAGCGAGAGAGGCGTTTGAGCCGGTACGGTCGACATTTCGTACGAACCCGCGAGCTCAAGGAGTTCGAGCAACGCCTGATCGCCCTGATCGTCGAAGAACCGGGGGCGCTCCACGAGCGACATCAGGCGCTCTTTCGGTATGCGGTCTCCATGGCACAGTTGAACGTGCTGCGGGGGCCTACGGGAACCGATGTGGCGGTAAATGAGGACGTCGACGGGCTTCGCCGGTGGATGATCGAGTCCCTGGTGCCCCTCTTGCCGGAGTCCGGAGACCGACGGGTGGACTCCCTCCGGGAGATCGCGCCAGTGCTGGCGTTGCGGCTGGAGCAGACCCGGGGGGAGCTCCTGGAGCGGCATATCAATGATTTTGGGGTGGAGGTCCTGGATCAGGAGCTGCGGCAGAAGCGGCTGGTGTTGGTGTTGGGTGGGGGAGGCGGCTCAGGGCTGGTGCACCTGGGGACCTTCGCGCTCTTGAAGGAGCTGGGGATCGCGCCGGAGCTGATCGTGGGGAGCTCCATGGGGAGCGTGATGGGGTTGGTGCGGGCCATCGACAAGGCCTACGATCCGATCGCCGTAGCGTTGGCGATCCCGAAGAACCTGGACTACAACACGCTCTTTAGGCCCTTCACGGGATTTTCGCGGTTCGGGTTCCCCGGCGCGTTCCACTTGAACGTGATGCGGATGGCGAGGCAGGTCTTCGAGGCGCTGCTGGGGCATAGCATGCCTCGGTTCGACGAGCTTCCGGTGAAGATGGAGATCGTCACCACGGGGGTGCGAAAGGGGTTCCGGTTCGACGACCGAGAGTACGAGCAGAAGGGAGACGTGCGGATGACGCCGCTGGCGCTGCGGCGAAAGCTGAAACTCTTCTTCGGGGCCGTGCGGCAGTTGAGCACGAACCCCCGGCTTTTGACCCAGGTGGTCTTTGGGGCGGAGCAGGGGACGGAGCGGTTCCCGGTGATCGAAGCGGCGGGGTTTAGCTGTGCTGTGCCCGGGCTCTTGCACTTCGACATCTTTCACGATGATCCCGAGACGGTGGGGCCTTTGCAGGATGTCTTTGAGCGGCACCAACTCTTGCGGCTCTGTGATGGGGGCGTGGTGAACAACGTGCCGTCGAAGGTGGCCTGGGAGTCGGTGCAGCGGGGGTCGATCGGCAGCCGAAACGCTCATATCCTTTCGTTCGATGCCTTCGCGCCGTTGTCCACGGGTCGCAATCTGATCTGGATCCCGATTCAGCAGATCGCGCGACCGGCGGTGGTGGCGAATATGCCCTACTCTTCGTACCATAAGACCTTCCGTAACCCCCCGAGTCCGCTGCAGATCTTGGTGAACAGCTATTCGAAGTTGAAGCTGATCATCCAACGGGCTCGGGAGGAGCTGGAAGAGGACGTGCCCTACATCCAGGAGGCGATGAAGGAGTTGCCTCCCTACGGGGTGTGGGGAGTCCCGGAGTAGGGTCTAGCGGGGAAGAAACCAGGGGTTGCGGACGGGGAAGTGGAGCACTTCCAGGCCGTTTCGGAGGACCTCCACGCGGAAGGCCGGGGGATGGGACGGGGAAAGGCCCAGAGCCTCGAAGGGGAGCTCCGTGTGGAGGGAGGAGGGGTCCGTGAGTTCGCGGACCTCCTGAGCCTCGGAGTCGGGGTGGGAGAAGGTGATCCGGAACCGGAGGTTCTCCGAGAAGTCCGGTCCCGGCTTCAGGCGGAGGTGGAAGGCGTCAGAGGAGGGGCCGTAGTGGATCTCGTCGAGGGGACGGAAGGTCTCGTACATGGCGCCGTGGCCGCCGCCGAGGCGGACCTGTCCGGCCCGGTCCCAGTCCAGGGAGCCGCTGCTGTCGAGGCGCCCGGCCGGGGCCATGACGGTGGCCTCCTCCTCGTCGGGGGTGACGTGGTGGTGGATGGGCTGGTGGAACTCTGGAGGGGCCTTCATGTCGAGGGTCTCGAAGACCCCGATCAGAAGGGATCGAAAGAGGGCATCGAAGTCGTCGTCCTGTTCGGAGCTGAAGTCGTCGCCGTACCACCAGAACCAGTCGGAGCCCTGGGCCACATGGAGGAGCGCGCGGGCTCGTTGGAGAGCGTCGTCGTCGGCGCCGTCGCGGGCGGCGTCTTGAAGAGCGTCGGTGGCCAGGCGAAGGAGCTCCCAGCCGGAGTTGGTCTCGGGGTGGCCGATCCAGATCTGAAAATTGCCCAGGATCCAGGAACCCGACGCCAGGTCGGTGAGCTCTCCCGGTGGCGGCGAAGCCTTGGAGAAGGTCGTCGTCCGCAGGCCGGGAGCCTCTTCCAGGCCCTCGTAGAGAGCGCTGAGGAAGGGGAACCCGCTGTCTTCGAAATGCTCCCAGGGGTTCTCGCCATCGAGGATGATAGAGACGGCGCCCACCGGCGAGGAGAGGGACCGGCGGATGCCCTGGAGGTGTGAGATCAGGTCCGAGGCGGCGGTCTCGGCGGGGTTGTTGGAGTAGACGAAGCCGACCTGGTCACTGAGCCACCGGTCCCGGAAGAAGATCGACGGGGATCCGCCGTCGACTCGCCAGGGCTTCCAGAGGTGGCGGTCCCGGTCGAAGGGGGTGGTCAGGGAGCGCCGGAGGATCTCTTCGTCGGTGGCGATCCAATCGACGCCTGCGTCGGCGAAGACCTGCCGGGCTGCGGGGGAGACGGAACCCTCTGAGGGCCAGACGCCCCGGGGGCGGTGGCCGAAGATGGACTCCGCGAGATCCAGGGCTTCGACGACGTGGACGGTGGCGTCGTCAGGGGCCTGATACCGGGGAGGCGTGGGACGGTCCTGCGAAGGCTTGCGGGCCTCGTCGGTGTCGATCACCAGGGGGACGATGGGGTGGTACATGGGGCTGACGGAGATCTCGATCTGTCCGCTCTCGGCCAGCTCGCGATAGAGCGGGAGGACTCGGGAGGTGATCTCGACGTGGGTGTCCAGGAGGGCTCGCCGGTCGTCGAGGGTGAACCCCGAGCCCTTTCGCCGCAGGTCTTCGATCAGGGGAAAGTCCACGGCGGCGAAGTGTCCGGACCAGGCCAGGTGGAAGAGGACCTGCAGGTCCAGGAAGTCTTCGGGGGAGAACTGCTCTGCGCAGGGGTGGACGCCATGGCGAGCCCGGAGCTCGTAGAGCTCGGCGAACCGGGGCAAGGGGGCGACGCCCCGTCGGTGGCTGATGCTGAAGAAGTGCTGGAGAAGGGCGACCCGGGTGGGGCCGTCGAGCTCGTCGGGGGAGCCCTCACACCATCGCCACCACCGGTCCCGGCGGCCCTCGGAGATCTCCTGGAGCTGGCGCAGGAGGCTCCCCGAGAAGTTGAAGGTCCCCTGGACACCGGGACGCTCTTGAAGGTGGCGAGCCATGTCGTAGTAGGCTTTGACGGCGTGCAGCCGGGTCCAGGGAAGATGGAAGTCGGACCCGTCCTGGGGATGACCGTAATAGGGCTGGTGGAGGTGCCAGAGAAAGAGCACCTCGAGCTCCGGAGAAGACATGAACTCTCCTGCGTATTCGGGGTCTGTGGATCGATGCGTGGAGGCTACTCGAAGTGGAAGCGCTTGGGGATGATCGCCACGCCATTGTCGGTGATGGGGAATCGCTCGGCGTCCTCGTCAGGGTCGAAGCCGATCACCGTATCCGGAGGGATTTCCACATCCTTTTCGACGATGGCCCGACGGATCAGCGCTCGGCGTCCAACCTCGACGCCCTCGAAGAGGACGGAGTCCTCGATACTGGAGAAGGAGTTCACCCGGACCGCCGGGAAGAGGATGGAGTTGCGGATGGTGCCCCCGGAGACGATGCAGCCTTCGGCGACGATGGAGTTGATGGCCGTCCCGATCCGATTGGTGGTGGGATCGTCGTGGACGAACTTGGCCGGGGGGAAGTGCTGGTAATGGCTACGGATGGGCCACCGGTGATTGTAGAGGTCGAACTCGGGGTTGACGCTGACGAGATCCATGGAGGCTTCCCAGTAGGCGTCGACGGTGCCCACGTCTCGCCAGTAGTTGAAGTTGCCATCATCTCGTCCGGGGATCTGGTTGTCGGAGAAGTCGTAGGCGTAGCAGACCTGGGAAGTGTCGAGGACCATGGGGGAGATGATATTTTTACCGAAGTCGTGGTCGCTCTCGATCTCTTCGGCGTCCCGAAGGAGCTCGTCGACGAGGACGCCGGTATCGAAGATGTAGTTGCCCATGCTGGCCAGGCAGTAGTCGGGGTTGTTGGGCATGGGCCGGGGGTTCTCGGGCTTTTCCTCAAAACCGACGATCTGGCCGGAGTCATCGACCTCGATAATCCCGAACTGAAACCCCTGCTCGAGAGGTACAGGGATGGTGGCGATCGTGAGGTCCGCTTGGTTGTCGCGATGGAAACGGACCATCTGGCGGACATCCATCATGTAGATATGGTCGGCGCCAAAGACGGCGATGTCGGAGGGATCCTCGTCGTAGATCAGGTTCAGGTTCTGATAGATGGCGTCGGCGCTGCCAGCGAACCAGTGGGGGCCGCGGCGCTGCTGAGCGGGGACGGGGTCGACGTAGTGGCCCAAGAATTGAGCGAGCTGCCACCCGCGGCTGAGGTGGTTGTTAAGGGAGTCGCTCTTGTACTGGGTGAGGACTTTGATCTTGTAGAAGCCGCTGTTGACGAAGTTGGAGAGTACGAAGTCGATGATTCGGTAGCGGCCGCCGAAGGGTACGGCCGGTTTGGCTCGATCCAGGGTCAGGGGACGAAGTCGAGTTCCCTTTCCACCGGCGAGTATCATGACCAGCACGTCGTTCATGGTCTTCCCCAGAAAGAGTTAGTCAGGTGGCAAGAGGCCAAGAGCGAAGAGGAGGAGCAAGCCGAGGACGACCACGACGGCGGTGACGATCAGGGTGGTGACGCCGACGGTGGCGCCGGATTTCTTGGAGACCACCGGGGTTTGGGCCCGCTCCCGTCGGGGGGTGACGGGGACCTCGTCGCGGGCTCGGGGTGGCGCGGAGGCCGGTCCGGGAGCCGGTGTCGGTGCAGGGGTAGCGCGGTGAGGGGCCGGGGTCGGGGCCGCCTGAGGGGCTGGAGAGAGGGCGTCCGGGGATGGAGAGGGGGTGGGCGTGGGGCTTGGTGTTGGGATGCCGCCGGGGAGGGTCGGGGGCCCGGGGCGGTTCTTCTTTTCTTTGGTGGCCGGGGCCTTGATCGCCTTGTAGGCGGAGGTGGAGTGAGCGATGTCGGAGAGGCCGGCGGCCTGCCAGGAGTCGGGCTCACCGCCGACGGCCTTGTTCATCAGATCAGCGGGGACCTCGGTGGTGACCGGTTCCCCCCCGAAGACGTCGTCCCACATGCGGGGGTCCTCGAAGTTGCCGTCGGCGCCACCGTGGGAGGCCTCGCCCTGGTCGGGGAGAGAGTCGTAGTTCTGGGCCATATAGAGGTCGAGGTCGTCGATCTCTTCCAGGGATTTGAGCTGATTGAGCTGCTGCTGCACGGCGGCGTCGACGGCGGCGTCGGCGGCGGTGCGGGCTCGTCGAGGGCGCTGCTCGACGACCTCCAAGACCAGGCCGGCCAGGTCGTAGTTGGTGACGACCTGTCCGTGGGCGAAGAGGAAGATGGCCAGCTCCCGGGCGAGCTCCTCGGCGGTCTGAAACCGTTGGGTGGGATCCTTGGTCAGAGCCCGGCGCAGGACCTTCTCAAGGCCCGGGGGGATATCGTTTCGATGTTTGGAGAGGGGAGGAATCTTGGCCTTGCGGACTTCCTGGAGGGTGGCGAAGTCGGACTCCCCGAGGAAGAGGCGTTGGCCAGCGAGCATCTCCCAGAGGAGGATGCCGACGGCGAAGATATCGGTGCGGGCGTCGACCTCTTCGCCGTGGGCGGCTTCGGGCGAGAGGTACCCGAACTTGCCCTTCACCACTCCGGGGTCGGTGACCTCGGCCTGGCTCTTGGCTTTGGCGAGGCCGAAGTCGGTGATCTTGACCTCACCGGCCCGGGAGATCAGCACGTTGGGGGGGCTGATGTCGCGGTGGACGATGTCCAGGGGCTTTCCGCTCTGGTCGGTCTTCTCGTGGGCGTGGGTGAGGCCTTTGCAGACCTCGATGGCGACGAAGACGGCCAGCTCCAGGGGCATCTGGCGGCCCTTGCGGTCCAGAAACTCGATCACCTTCTTGAGGTTCGTGCCGTTGACGAACTCCATGACGATGAAATAGGTGCCGTCGGCGATGCCCAGATCGAAGACGTGGACGCAGTTGGTGTGGTTGAGGTGGAGGCTGACCTTGGCTTCGTCGAGGAACATCCGGACGAAGCGCTCGTTCTGGGTGAGGGAGGGGAGGATCCGCTTGATGGCGACGAGCTTCTCGAAGCCCTGCATGCTGGTGGAGTTGGCCTTGAAGACCTCGGCCATTCCACCGGCGTCGATCCGTTCGATGACCTTATATCTAGGCTGCGCCATAGGGGGCTATCAGGGGTGCGGGGAGAGTGTCACCGTCGAGTATAAGCCAGGAACCCGTGATGGCCAAGGTCATCGATGGGATCACTGCGTAGGGTTGCGAAGCGTAGGGTGAATAGGGCGAAGGTTCATGCCGCGGATCCGGAAGAGATCCACGAGTTCGACTTTGCCCTTGAGACGGCGGGGAGGCAATTTTTCGGCGGTGACCAGGTTGGCGACCTCCGTGAAGGTGTCGATGCCGATGATCACCTCGCCGGGGCCGGCCTCGGAGCAGATGCGGCTGGCGGTGTTCACCACGTCGCCCATCACGGTGTAGTTCATGCTCTTGGTGGAGCCCATGTACCCGGCGACGGCCTGCCCGGTGTTCAGGCCGATGCCGGCCTCGAAGAGGTGTTCGCCGTCTTGTTGGGAGTCGTTGATCCGCTTCAGGGCTTCCTGCATCTCGACGGCGCATCGGACGGCCCGCTCGGTGTCGTCGGGGCGAGCGATGGGGGCGCCCCAGACGGCCATGATCTCGTCGCCGACGAATTTGTCGAGGGTGCCTTCGTGCTTGAAGATGATGTCCACCATGAGCTCGAAGTACTCGTTGAGGAGTTCGACGACGAGTTGGGGAGCGGTGCGTTCGGCGAAGGAGGTGAAGTTGCGGATGTCGGCGAACATCACGGTGACCGCCCGGAGCTCGCCGCCTTTGACGAGCTCGAGGCGTCCGTTGACGACCTCTTCGACGAGCTGAGGTGAGAGGAGCCGGTGGAGTTTTTCCCGGACCAGGATCTCCTCCTCCATTTTCTTGAGGAGTCGGTGGTGGTTGATCAGGACCGAGGCCTGGCGGGCGAAGCCGGTGAGGATCTGGAGGTCTTTCTCGGCGAAGGCGCCGCTCTCCACGGTGGAGTCGAGGTGGATCACGCCGAGGATGGTGTCCTCGAACATCAAGGGGACGCTCATGGTGGAGCGGATATTGCCGAGGATGATGGAGTGGGCGCCGGAGAAGCGGCTGTCCATCATGGCGTCCGAGGAGAGGACGGCCTGCTTCTCTTCGACGACCTCGTTAAGGATGGTGCGGGAGATCCGGACATCGCCGACGCCGATCTCTCCGGAGCGGCCCCGGACGACCATGGGGACGAGGCGGTCGGTCTCCTGAAGGCGCATCAGGATCACGCCGTGGTCGGCGGGGAAGATCTCGAAGGCTTTCTCGAGGATCTTCTCCAGGAGGACGTCGAGATCGGTCTCGACGCCGATGGAGCGGCTCAGCTCATGGGCGATCCGGAGCTTTTCGTAGTCCCGGCGGAGGACGGAGACGTCAGAGATGTCCGGCTCGGGCAAGAATTGGACATCCAACCCCTGAGCGATGCGGTTCTGGATGTGGGCCTCCATCTCGTCGGAGTGGATGGTGACCTTGGTCTTGTTGTTCAGGCTGGTGGGGTCCTCGCGGAAGAGGAGGTCCGTGGAGCCCACCCCGACGATGTCGCCGTCCTTCAGGTAGACCTTGTCCTCGACCCGGGCGCCGTTGACGAAGGTGCCGTTTCGGCTGGCCTTGTCGTGGACGAAGTAGCGGCCCTCGATGTCCCGCTCGATGACGGCGTGGGCTTTGGAGACGACCCGATCGAGGATCTGGATATTCTGCTCGGGGTGACGGCCGATCCGGGTCAGGTTGTCCAGCACCTTGGAGCGCTGGATCCCTTGTGTGTCGCGGAAGATTACCTTTGCCATAGGGTCGGGACCAGAACAGGGGTGAGAGCTACCAGCGTAGGGAAGCGCGTTTCCATCTACGGACTGACAGGCTACAACAAGTGGACAAGCTTGGGAATGGCGCCCCGGAGACCGCCGGTTGTCGGGGGAGCCAAACGCTAGAGGCCCCGATGGAACCGATAAAAGCACGAATCCTGTTGGTCGACGATGAGGTCGCCCACCTGAAGACCCTGGAGCGGCTCTTCAAGAAGGAGGGCTACGAAGTGGAGGCCGCCTCGGGGGGGCAGGAGGCGCTAGATCGGCTGCGGGAGAAGCGATTTCATCTGGTGATCACCGACTTGATGATGCCCGATATCGACGGGATGGATCTCCTGAAGCTGGCGCAGACGCTGCAGCCCGAGGCGGAGGTGATCCTCATGACCGCCTTCGGGACGGTAGAGCGGGCCGTGGAGGGGATGAAGCAGGGGGCCTATGACTTTGTGTCGAAGCCGATTAAGCGGGCGACGATCCTGAAGGCGGCCCGGCAGGGGTTGGAACGGCAGGCTCTGGTCGTGGAAAACCGGGAGCTGAAGGCTCGCCTGGCCGATCTGGAGGGGGAGCGAACCGTGGTCGGGCAGTCGCCGCTGATGCGAGAAGCCCTGGGTCGGGTACGGCAGGTGGCCCCCAGCGAAGCCACGGTGCTGATCACCGGGGAGAGCGGGACGGGGAAGGAGCTCTTCGCCCGGATGATCGGCCGGCTGAGCCGGCGAGCGGAGAAGCCCTTTCTGGCGGTGAACTGCGCGGCGATCCCGGAGTCGATCATCGAGAGCGAGCTCTTCGGCTACGAGAAGGGGGCGTTCACCGGGGCTCTCCAGCGAAAGATGGGGCGGTTTGAGGCCGCTGACGGGGGGACGCTCTTCCTGGACGAGATCGGGGAGCTCTCGCCGCAGGTCCAGGTCAAGCTCTTGCGGGTCCTCCAGGAGGGAGCGTTCGAGCGTCTGGGATCGAACGTCCCCACCGAGGTGGACGTGCGGATCGTGGCGGCCACCCACAAAGATCTGGAAGCGGAGATGAAGGAGGGGACCTTCCGGGAGGATCTCTACTACCGGCTGAACGTGATCGATATCAAGATCCCGCCCCTACGACATCGCCTGGAGGACGTGCCCCTCCTGGCGGAGCACTTCCTTCAGATCTACGCGGCCAAGAACGAGAGGGCGATTCAAGAGATCAGCGTGGAGGCCATGGAGGCGCTGACGAATTACCACTGGCCGGGCAACGTGAGAGAGCTGGAGAACCTGATCCAGCGAGCTGTGGTGTTGGATCGGGACGGGCGGATCGACAGCGATGATCTGCCGGAGCACCTGCGGTCCGGGCCGGCTGAGGGGAGGCATATCACGATCCCACTGGGGACCTCGTTGGAGGAGATCGAAAAGCGGGTGCTCCATGAGACGTTGAAGATGACCCAGGGGGATAAGAAGCTGGCGGCGAAGTTGCTGGGGATTGCGACGAGGACGATCTATCGCAAGCTCTAGTGCGGAGGTCAGAGGGCGGAGGTCAGAGGGCGGAGAACTCGGGGGGGGGTGACAAAATGTCAGGGTTTTCTTGGGGTGGGGATGGGGATTGACAAAATGTCAATTTGATCGTGATGCGGGGAGGTTTTGGTGGGTAGGATCTGGGGTTTGATGGAGGATCGGAGAAGAGTGGGGAGAGAGGGAGAGGGGTGTAAGTGGTTGTGTTTCGGGGGTAT